>WFUE01000115.1 GCA_015485125.1 Lysobacterales bacterium
CAACAGAACCAACAGAACCAACAGAACCAGCAGAACCAGCAGAACCAACAGAACCAACAGAACCAGCAGAACCAACAAAACCAACAAAACCAACAAAACCAACAGGACCAACAGAATCAGCAGGACCAGCAAAAACAGGCACAACAAACTCGGCAGGAAAAAGGTGAAGACGCCGAACAGACTGAACAACCGGCCAGAGCGGAGGAAGACCCGTTGACCGAAGAAGAACGACAGGCGCTGGAACAATGGCTGCGGCAGGTACCGGATGATCCCGGTGGCCTGCTACGACGCAAGTTTCTCTACCAGTACAGCCGGCGCAAGCAACAGCCACAGGAAGAACAGCCATGGTAAAACGCATCCACCCCATCGTCCTCTTGCTGACCTTGCTGTTCTGGGCCGCGGGCCAGCTGCAGGCGGCCAATACTGCGGTGGCGGAAGTGGACCGCGACCAGCTCTATTTTGGTGAAAGCCTGACGCTGACCATCACCCTGAGTGGCAAGGCCCGTGCCCATGAACCCGATCTCGCCCCCTTGCGTGATGATTTTGCCGTGCTGGGCACCAGCACCTCCACCCGCATGCAGATCATCAACGGCGATGCCAGCATGGAAATGGAATGGCGCATTCAGCTGGAACCCATCCGCTCCGGCAAGCTGGTCATCCCGCCATTGCGTATCGGCCCCTATGTCACCGAAGCCATCCCCGTGCGCGTGCTGCCCGCCAGCCAGATGCCCAGGGGGCAGGCCGATACCGTCTTCATCGAAGTGGAAGCTGAACCCAAACATCCCTATGTACAGCAACAGGTCAAGGTCACCGTTCGCCTGTACCATGCGGTCAGCCTGCTGGATGGCAGCCTGGACGAACCCGCAGGCGATGACTGGATGGTGCAACGGCTGGGCAAGAACGACACCCGCTACGAAACCCGCCGCAACGGTAAACGCTACGGCGTGGTGGAACGCCATTACGCACTCTTTCCGCAGAAAAGCGGCAAGCTCACCCTGCCCGCACTGACCTTTCAGGGGCGCATCGCCACCCAGAGCAGTGTGAACCGCTTTTTCGATCAGGGCCGTGCCATCCGCCGACGCAGCCAGCCCATCACGCTGGAAGTCCGCCCCAAGCCCGCGAACTACCCGAAAGGGGCCGCCTGGCTGCCAGCCAAAAGCCTGGAACTGTGGGAAGACTTCCCCGTTCAGCAGCACTTCAAGACCGGCGAACCCATCACCCGCACACTGGTTCTCAAGGCCCAGGGCCTGCTGGCTGCGCAACTGCCGGATCTGCCGGTACCGCAGGTGGATGGCCTGTCCGCCTACCCTGACCAACCAGCCATGGATGAAACCCCGGGCAAGCAGGGCATGCAAAGCAGCAAGACCCAGAAAATCGCGCTGGTCCCCAACCGGGCCGGCACCCTCACCCTGCCGGAAATTGCCATTCCCTGGTGGAATACCGAAACCGATCAGCTGGAATACGCTCGCCTGCCAGCACATACCTTGCGTGTCGAAGCCGCTGCGGGCCAACAACCCCCCGTGCCCCATGGCACCGCTACGGCCCCCGTCAGCAGCGAACCCGCACCTTCGCCGACCCCCGCCCATGACACGGCAATGCCCAGTACCGACTCGCAGGCAGGCGCGGGCAACCAACGTACCGCCGGCCTGCCCACCTGGCTCTGGCCATGGATTGCCCTGCTGCTGTTGCTGGGCTGGGTCAGCAATGTCTTCTTCTGCCTGAAGCGCTGCGCCCGCAAGCCGCCTGCCGACCCTTCAAGCAGCCCCAACCGGCCCGATACCCGTCAGGCACGCAAGGCCTGGCAACAGGCCGCCGCCCGTGGCGACTGGACGGCCATGCACAATACACTGTTACGCTGGGCGCAGGCTGAAGGCTACCCGGTCACCAACCTGGGCGCGCTGGCAGCACAAGTGAATGACGCGGAACTGGCGGAAGAAATCCGCGCGCTGGAGCAGGCGCGATTCCAGCCGCAAAGCCAGTGGTCTGCCGAAACCCTGATCCGCCGGCTGCAAAAAGGGCTGCCGGCACCCGGCCAGCCTTCGCATTCCAAACCGCAGGCACTGCCCGGTTTGTATGAATAGACCATGAAAAACCCCGCCCGGTATCCTCCTTGGCGGGGTTTGCAAAAAAGCGCGGCCCGTGGCTGGATGGCCACGGAATTCGCTTCAGCCTTCGCCCAAGGCGGCCATGGCGGCTGAAACGGCCACACCCTTTTCGATGGGTGCCTGCATTTCCACCAGTATGCTTTCCAGTGCCGACAGGCAGAACAGCACATTGCTGCGCCGGCTGGCATAACCCATCAAACCAATGCGCCAGACCTTGCCGGCCAGATCACCGAGGCCGGCGCCGATTTCCAGGTTGAATTCCCGCAGCAGGCGGCCGCGCACGGCGGCATCGTCCACACCCTCGGGAATGTGTACGGCATTCAGCTGCGGCAAGCGTTCGTCTTCCGGCACCACAAAGCGCAATCCCATGGCTTCCAGGCCGGCCTTCAGCGCCTGATGGTTGCGCTGGTGACGTGCCCAGGCGTTTTCAATGCCTTCTTCCATCAGCATGACCAGCCCTTCATGCAAGCCATACAGCGCGTTGACCGGCGCGGTGTGGTGGTAGGCGCGTTTGGCACCCGCGCCCCAGTAGCCCATGACCAGATTCAGATCCAGAAACCAGCTCTGTACCGGATGCTTACGGTTGCGCACCTTCTCCAGTGCCCGCTCACTGAAACTCACGGGTGAAAGCCCCGGCGCCACCGACAGGCATTTCTGACTGCCGGAATAGATGGCGTCGATACCCCAGGCATCCACTTCCAGCTCGGAACCGCCGAGAGAGGTGACCGCATCCACAATGGTCAGGCAGCCATGTGCCTGTGCCAGCTTGCACAGGGCTTCGGCATCCGAGCGGGCCCCGGTGGAAGTCTCCGCGTGTACGAAAGCCAGCACGGAAGCTTCCGGGTGCGCTTTCAGCGCCTGCTCCACCTTGTCCACATCCACGGCACGGCCCCAGGGGTCTTCCACCATCACCGGCGTGGCGCCACAGCGGAGTACATTTTCCTTCATCCGCCCGCCGAAGACACCATTCTGGCAGACGATCACGGTATCACCCGGCTGCACCAGGTTGACGAAAGTCGCTTCCATGCCCGCCGAACCGGGCGCGGAGATGGGCATGGTCATGGCGTTGTCTGTCCGAAAGGCGTATTGCAACATCTGCTTGATTTCATCCATCATGTCGATGAATGCGGGGTCCAGATGGCCGATGGTGGGCCGGGCCATGGCTTGCAACACACGCGGATGCACATCGGAAGGGCCCGGCCCCATCAGGGTACGCACGGGGGGTTGAAAGGAAGCGGGGGTCTTGTCCAGGGTCATCACAGGCTCCAGAATGGGATTGATTCTCATTTACAGTTCTGTACACATTACGGCTTGAGCGCAAACGATTGAATATCTCCAACGAACAAGTACCCCTACCCCCAGCCTGCGAACAGGCACTCAAAGCGCTGCTGGGTGAAGACCTGCTGACCTCGCCGGAAACGCTGGCGCCCTATGAATGCGACGGCCTTTCGGTCTATCGCCGCCTGCCTTCCGCCGTGGCCCTGCCCCGCACACGCGAACAGGTGGCAGGGGCGCTGGCCATCTGTCACCAGCACGGCGTGCCGGTGATCGCCCGCGGCGCCGGCACCGGGCTGGCCGGCGGTGCCCTGCCGCAAGCCGGGGCGCTGATCCTCAGCCTGGCCCGTCTGAACCGCATACTGGCGGTGGACCCCGAGCGACAGACCGCCACCGTGGAACCGGGCGTGCGCAACATCCAGATTTCCCAGGCGGCCGCGCCTCACGGCCTGTTCTATGCGCCCGACCCTTCCTCGCAGATTGCCTGCACCATCGGCGGTAATGTAGCGGAAAACTCCGGTGGCGTGCATTGTGTCAAATACGGTCTCACCGTCCACAACCTGTTGGGGCTCAAGGTACTGGATGACCAGGGTCGCTTGCTGGAGGTCGGCCCGCCGCTGCTGGAGCAGCCCGGCCCGGATCTGTTGTCACTGTTCACCGGCTCGGAAGGGCTGCTGGGCGTGGTGGTGGAAGTCACCGTGCGCTTGCTGCCCAGGCCGGAAGCTACCGGCGTGATGCTGCTGGCCTTCGACCACAATGAGGATGCCGCCCGCACCGTGGGGGCCATCCTGGCCGCCGGCCTGCTGCCGGCCGGACTGGAGATGATGGACCGTCTGGCCATCGAAGCCGCCGAAGCCTACAGTCAGGCCGGTTACCCGGACTGTCAGGCCCTGTTGCTGGTGGAAGTGGATGGCTGCGCCGCCGAGGTGGAAGAACAGATGGTCCAGATCGAGGCCATTGCCCGCCGCGAGGGCATGACCCAGTTGCAAACCGCCCGCGACGAGGCCCAGCGCCAGCGCCTGTGGGCAGGTCGCAAGGCCGCTTTCCCCGCCGTGGGCCGGCTGGCACCCGACTATTACTGCATGGATGGCACCATTCCGCGCAAGCGCCTGCCCGAAGTGCTGGCACGCATCCGGCAATTGTCCGACCACTATGGCCTGGCCGTGGCCAATGTCTTTCATGCCGGAGACGGCAATCTGCACCCGCTGATCCTCTACGATGCCAACCAGCCGGGAGAACTGGAACGCACCGAACGCATGGGCGGTGAAATTCTCCGAGCCTGCATCGAGGCCGGTGGCACCATCACCGGCGAACATGGCGTCGGCATCGAAAAACTGGGTGGCATGTGTGAACAGTTCACCGAGGCCGAGCTGAAGCAGATGCACGCGGTCAAGGCCGCACTGGACCCGGAAGGCCGGCTCAACCCCGGCAAGGCCATTCCCAGCCTGCACCGCTGTGCCGAGCTGGGTGCCATGCATGTCCATCACGGCCAGCTGCCCTTCCCTGACCTGGAGCGCTTCTGATGGACCCGTGTATCCAGGACTGGGCCGCACGCATTCAGGCCGCCAGCCAAAAGAAACAGGCCTTGTGCATACGCGGCAACAACAGCCTGGGGTTATGCGAGACCACCCCGGAGCAAACCCTGGATCTTTCCGGCTGGCAGGGCGTGGTGGAATACGACCCCGGCGAACTGGCCATCACCGTCCGCAGCGGCACGCCCTGGCAGACACTGCTGCACGTGCTGGAGGAACAGGGCCAGATTCCCGCCTGCTCGGCTCTCCAGACCCACCCGACCCGAACCGTGGGCGGCATGGTCGCCACCGGCTTCAACGGCCCGGCACGCCCGTGGCTGGGCGATGTGCGCGGAGCCGTGCTGGGCGTGGCCATGCTCAACGGCCAGGGCCAGCTGCTCACCTTCGGTGGGCGGGTGATGAAGAATGTGGCCGGCTTCGACCTCGCCCGGCTGCAAACCGGTGCCTGGGGGCGTTTCGGCCCCATCCTGGAAATCAGCCTGCGCACCCGCCCCGCCTTTCAGCATTGCCGGTACCTCCGGCTGGAAGCACCGCTGGATGCGCTGCCCACGCTGCGACAACGGTTGCAACAGGCGCCACTGACGGGGCTGGCCTGGTATCAGGGCAACTTCCACCTGCGTCTGCAGGGCCTGCCAGCGGGTGTACAACAGGCCGCCGAACAGCTCGGCGGGGATGAGGACACGGGTTTCTGGGCCCGCCATGAAAGCCTGCAATGGCCCATCTACCAGCAACAGCCCCTGTACCGCATCGTGCTGCCGGTGCTGGATATGCCGGTCAGCCAGCCCTGGCTCGATACCGCCAATGATGTGCTCGTGGACTGGGGTGGCCGGCTGCTCTGGCTGGCCACGGACATGCCACCGGCTACCCTGCGGCAACAGGTTCAGCAAGCCGGCGGTTGGATGCAGGCCTGGCCCGCCACCGGGCCGGCAGCCCTGCCCGCATCCCGAGCCGCCGTCGTGGATCGCCTGCAACAGGCCTTCGACCCGGCGGGCGTGTTCCGCAACAACCCGTTTCAGGAAGCTGTTCATGCAAACCCGACTGCCTGAAGACCTGCTGCGGACACCGGAAGGGCAGGAGGCCGACGCCATACTGCGCAGTTGCGTGCATTGCGGTTTCTGTACCGCCACCTGCCCCACCTATCAGTTACTGGGGGATGAACTGGATGGCCCGCGCGGGCGCATCTACCTGATCAAGCAGGTGCTGGAAGGACAACCGGCCAGCCGGACTACCTTGCAGCATCTGGATCGCTGCCTGCAATGCCGCAATTGTGAAACCACCTGCCCCTCCGGCGTGCGCTATACACGCCTGCTGGAAATCGGCAAGGCACGCCTGGCCCGTCAGGTTCAACGGCCCTGGCCACAACGCTTGCTGCGGCGCATGCTGGCTTTCTGGCTACCCCGCCGCCGCTTCAACCGGATTGGCTTTTCCATTGCTCATCTACTGCGCCCGCTGTTGCCGAAAAGGCTGGCGCACCACCTGCCCGCACACTGGCAACCGGCCAGTCTGCCGACCAAAGCGCCCATGGAAAAACATGTGGTTCTGTTTCAGGGCTGTGTGGAATCCACCCTGATGGGGCCTGCCCACGAAGCCACCCGGCAGCTATTGCGGGCCTGTGGCCATGGTCTGCGTTATCTGGCGCAAGAACATTGCTGCGGCGCGGTGGAGCATCATCTGGATCAGCCCGAGGCTGCACAGGCCCGTGCGCTGAACAATGTACACCTGTGGCGCGCGGCCCTGGCCGAGGGCGCGGATGCCATCGTCATGCTGTCTTCCGCCTGTCTGCTGGAGGTTCGCCACTATCCGCAGCTGCTGGGCGAACAGGCACCCAAGGACCTGGGCACGATACTGCAACGGGTCGAGGGGCTGGACAGCTGGCTGGGCCGGCATTTGCCGGCGGATTTCGACCAACCAGGCAATGGCCCGGTAGTGGCCTGGCATCCACCCTGCACCCTGCAACACGGCTTGCGGCAGGCCGAGGCCATTCCGCAACTGCTGGCTCGGGCCGGTTACCGGGTAAGGCTGGCTCAGGACAGTCACTTGTGCTGTGGCGCGGCCGGCACCTACACCCTGCTGCAGGCAGACTTGTCTCAGGCCCTGGGCGAAACACGAAGGCAGGCCCTGCAAGCATTGGAGCCTGCAGCCATCACTACCGCCAACATTGGCTGCCTGTTGCAATTGCAGGATCCATCCGGGCCACCGGTTCGGCACTGGGCGGAATTGCTGGCGGAGCGGCTACAGGCCTGATCAGGCCTGCATGGCAATACTGACCCAGCGCACGGCGGGCAGGTAGTGGTCGATCAGCAACAGGGCAAACAACACCATCAAATAGGTGATGGAAAAGGCAAACATGGAGCGGGCGACCCATTCATCCCGGGTGCGGGCCAAACGGATGGCATAGCCGAGAAAGCCCACGTTCAGCACCAGGGTGCCAAACAGATAGAAGAACCCACTCATGCCAGTGAGGAAAGGCAACAAGGTCACCAGCGTAAGCAGTATCGTGTAAAGCACGATCTGCCAGCAGGTGCACTCCACCCCGTGGGTCACCGGCAGCATGGGAATGCCCGCCTTGGCATAGTCGTCCCGCCTGTAGACAGCCAGCGCCCAGAAATGGGGCGGTGTCCAGACGAAGATGATCAGAAACAGCAAGAAGGCCCAGGGATGCAACTGGCCAGTCATGGCCACCCAGCCCAGCAAGGGCGGCGCAGCGCCCGCCGCGCCGCCAATGACGATATTCTGCGGCGTGGCCCGCTTGAGAAACAAGGTATAGATCACGGCATAGCCGATCATGGAGAAAAAGGTCAGCCAGGCCGTCAGCGCATTGGTGAATATTGCCAGGATGGCCATGCCGGCCACACATAACAGCGCCGCAAAGCCCAAGACCTGCACGGCACCCAGCTTGCCCCGCGCCACTGGCCGGTGCTGGGTACGGGCCATGACCGCATCGATTTTCTGGTCCACGAAATGGTTGACTGCCGCAGAAGCGGCCGAGGCCAGTCCAATCCCCAGGCTGGCCATCCAGAAGCGCAGCCAGTCCGGTGCGCCGGGGACGGCCAGCAACATCCCCACCTGCGCGGTGAAGACAATCAGCAGCACGACCTTGGGCTTGGTCAGCTCCAGGTAATCGCGCCAGCGTTCACGTAAACCGGCGTTGAGGGTTTCTGCGTGCATTGATATTCACCAGGATAAAAAGAAGCAGGGCCGCGCCACCATTGTGCAACACCGCCACGAATAATGGCAGCCCCATGAGCACATTGGCCATGCCCAGTGCCCATTGCAACAACAACGCAGTCAGCAGCAGTGCGCCCCAGCGCCGTTCTACCGCCTCACCGCGCAGCAGGCGAGCTGCCAGCCAGCCTACGACCAGCAGCACCAGTACCGCACCCAGACGATGGGTAAAATGAATGGCCGTGCGCGCCGGGGTATCGAGCACACCCCCTTCATAATCGATCCCCAGACCGCGCCAAAGCACAAAGGCTTCCCCATAGTCGGTCTCCGGCAGCCACTGGCCCTGGCATTGAGGAAAATCCGGGCAGGCCAGTGCGGCGTAATTGGCCGAAGTCCAGCCGCCCAGGGCAATCTGCAGAAACACCAGAAACAGGGCAACGCGTGCCAGTGAGCCGCTTGCAGGCAGGGTTCGGCTGCGTTCTCCTCCCAGACGGATGACCAGCCAGGCCAACAGCGACAGGGTGAGCATGCCACCCAACAGGTGTGCCGTGACAACCAGCGGCTTGAGCAGCAGGGTAACCGTCCACATGCCCAGCAAGGCCTGAAAGATGACCACCATGGCCAGGGTCAGCACCAGCGGAGTTTGCCGCTCCGGCGGAGGGCGGCGGAAGTTCAACACCACCAGCGAAAAGATCATCAGGCCCAGGGTTCCTGCCAGATAACGATGAACCATTTCCTTCCATGCCTTATGCGGCTCGGCCGGACGGTCCGGATAGGCCGCATTGGCCTGTTCGATCTCATGCTGTTCCTGTGGCCAATCCAGGTGACCATAGCAACCCGGCCAGTCGGGGCACCCCAGCCCGGCATGGGACAGGCGCACAAAGGCTCCGAGCATGATGACAACAAAAGCCAGCAGGGTGGTGGCAATGGCCAGTTTTCTCATGGTGTGTTCTCTTGTGGAATTTCAGTCAGTTCATCTTCCTTGGCATAGGTGAGCAACCGGTTCAGATCCTTGCGCAACCCATGAATGTCGAAACCCGGGGGATAACGAAGGGCAATATAGCCTCTGGGATCAACCAGCAGAATTTCATGACCCGCCGTCTCTTGCAGCACGCCTCGTGCTGTTTGCTTCATGGTCTCGCCATCTGGCCAGATATAGCGCAACTGATCAGGGTAGGCTTCGGGCATTACCGTTGCACTTACATTTGTCAGCCAGGCAACCCGGCGTACGCGGTAGGCCTTTTCTCCCAGCCCCACGTGCAGTTGTCGCAGCAGCATGGCAATATTTTCGCACGCCTTGTCACATTCACCATCGATGGCCTGTACCAACAGCCAATGGCCTCGCTCATCCTTTTCCTTCACCAGCTGTCCGGCTGCATTCCGTACTGCGAAATCGGCCAGATGCTGAATCGGCTGTACCAGTTCGCCATGGTTTTTGGTCGCACTCGGCTTCCACCAGCCATTCAGCCAGATGGCCAGTACCACAGGCAGAAAAAAAACCAGAATAATCAGTAACAGCTGAATACGCGCTTTCATGAGGTTCGTTTTTTCATCCATAACCAAAGGCCGATGCCGGCCAATACGGCAGCCATGCTAAACCACTGAAAAGCATAGCCACGATGTTTTTCCGGCGGCATGGTTGCTGGTTTCCAGTGCGGAACCGCCGTCTGAACCACGGGCCGATCTGCCAGCAGAATCCGTGGTGCCACAGGCTGCTGCAGACGCTGTTGCAGGGATGACGCATCCACATAAGGGGATGACCAAATATCCGCCTCTGGCGACACGCCGGCAAAGGGCTCGCCCAGCACCATGCCTGGGCGGGGATACTCATCCACGCGACCTATTACAGCCACCTCGCCGGAGGGCACCTTCACCGATACAGGCGGTTGGGCCACCCAACCCTGGTTGACCAGCACCATGGGCCCTTGTTTCGGCTGAAAAAGCAGCATCAGGTCGAAGCCCGGCCTTTCATCAACAAACCGGTTTTCCAGCAAAATCACCGGCCTTTGTCGCCATCGCCCATGGAGCTGTATGGTCTGGTAGCGGGGCAGTTGAACCAACGACTCACTTCCCTGCAACGGGTACACTTGCTTTTGGCCACGGGCGAAATCCTGTAACAGGGTCTCTTTCTCCCGGGCACGTTGCAGCTGCCAGAACCCAAGGCGGACCATCAGCGCAATCATCAGCAGGATCAATACCACCGGGAGGATGGCACCCCGTGGCCTTTCTGCTATGCTCGCTGAAGTTTTCAAGTGATTACAGGTGCCGCCATGGCCAGAATCATCATTGTGCTCATGTTTTTGACCATTATCTACAATCTGGCTGTTGGCTTTCGTCATATTGTCATGGAAAAGGATAGCGGCACGACGGGTGTGCGTGCACTGACCCGTCGCATTCTGCTTTCTTTCGTCTTGATCGGCCTGATCATGCTGGCCGTGGGCATGGGCTGGATCCAGCCCCACGGAGTCATCCCGCAGACCGCGGGATGACCGCTTCCAGTAATTTACAGCACGTATACGAAGATAAACAGTCCCAGCCAGACCACGTCCACAAAGTGCCAGTACCATGCCACCGCCTCGAAGGCAAAGTGGTTTTCCGGGGTGAAATGACCCTTGGCGGCGCGGAAGGTAATGACGATGAGCATGATGGTACCCAGGGTCACATGCAGTCCGTGAAATCCGGTGAGCATGAAGAAAGTCGAACCGTAAATTCCTGAAGACAATGTCAGGTTCAGTTCATTATAGGCTTCCATGTATTCATGAGCCTGGAAGTAGAGGAAGATTGCGCCCAGTGCCACCGTCGCAGCCAGCCAGACGACCTGCTGGAGTTGCTTCTGCTTCTTCACCGCCCAGTGCGCGAGGGTGATGGTCAGGCCCGAGGTCAAAAGAATCAGTGTATTCAGAAAGGGCACGCCCCAGGCCGGAATGGTTTCAAAATCGCCACCAATGCCGGCTGGCCCGTTGCTGGGCCAGGTTGCTTCATAACCATTCCAGAGAATGAAGTTGGTCCACGCACCCGCGCCTTCACCCCCCAGCCAGGGGATGGAGTACTCACGGGTATAGAACAACGCGCCAAAAAACGCAGCGAAAAACATGACTTCGGAGAAGATGAACCAGGTCATCCCCATCCGATAGGACACATCGACCTGCTTGCTGTACAGCCCTTTCAGGCTTTCGTGAATCTGGTCGCCAAACCAGCCCCAGAGCATGAAGAGAATGGCCGCGACGCCGACATAAGCAAGATAGATGCCCCAGTCATGACCATTGAACAGGTTGGCCAGGCCGATGACCAGCGTCATCATTCCAAAGGTACCGACGATGGGCCAATGGCTGCCATGCGGTACGTAATAGCGTTCTGCAGTTGTCATAAAAAATCCCCCGTTCTATCCGTTGCCGGGCTGGCCGGCGGTTTGATGTTGATTGGCCTGTCGGCTTTGTTCGTCGTTCATGAAAAAGGTGTAGGACAAGGTCACTTCCTGGATATCGTCCGGCAGGGCCGGGTCGATGATGAAGCGCAAGGGCATGTCCTTGCCTTCGCCCGCTTCCAGCTTTTGTGCCGTGAAGCAGAAACATTCGGTCTTGTTGAAATACAGAGATGCTTCTGCAGGCGCCACACTGGGCACGGCATTGCCCACGATCGCTTCCACCCCGCGGTTGAAGGCGTGGTAACTGGCCTCGTATACCTGGCCAGGATGCACTTCCATGCTGAACTGATTGGGTCTGAACTGCCAGGGCAGGCGACTGTTGACCGTGCCGTCGAAATGTACGGTCACCACACGATTGGGGTCCAACCCCATGCTCTGGATATCCTGTTCACTCACCTGACCGGTTTTGCCATTGATCCCCGTGATATTGCAAAACACGGTGTACAACGGCCAGAGAGCAAAACCAAAACCGAACATCAGTACGGCAGCCCAGGTCAGCTTGCGTACCAGAACCCGGTTGGAATCTTGTTCTTCAGTGGCCACTACCCATGACTCCGGTCAAGACAAAACCCAGGTAGAACAGCAGGCTGACCAGTGCCAGGATCCATACGGTTTTCCTGGCACCGGCCCGCTTCTGCTGCAATTCTTCCTCGTTCAAGCCCGCTCCCTCAATGTGCATTGCTGGGATGGGCGATCATGTCCGGCTTGATTTCCGGCGGTGTTTCAAAGGTGTGGTGCGGAGCGGGAGAGGGAACCGTCCACTCCAGCCCCTTGGCGCCTTCCCATGCCCGGGCTTCCGCGGGCTTGCCTCCCTTCACCGTTTTCCACACGATGTAGACGAAGAAGATCTGCGCCAGACCAAAGGCAAAGCCACCGATACTGGAAATCATGTTGAATTCGGCAAACTGTACGGAGTAATCCGGAATACGGCGTGGCATGCCGGCCAGCCCCAGAAAATGCTGCGGGAAGAACAACACATTGACCGCAATGGTGGACCACCAGAAATGAATCTTGCCCAGCCGTTCGTCATACATGTGGCCGGTCCATTTCGGCAACCAGTAATACACACCGGCCATGATGGCATAGACCGCACCAGTGACCAGCACATAATGGAAGTGAGCCACGACGAAATAGGTGTCGTGATACTGAAAATCCGCCGGCGCGATGGCCAGCATCAGCCCTGAAAAGCCGCCGATGGTGAACATGATGACAAAGCCGACAGCAAAGAGCATGGGTGTTTCAAAGGTCATCGCGCCTTTCCACATGGTGGCCACCCAGTTGAAGATCTTCACCCCGGTGGGCACGGCAATCACCATGGTGGCATACATGAAGAACAGCTCGCCTCCCAGCGGCATGCCCACAGTGAACATGTGGTGCGACCAGACGATAAAGGACAGGAAGGCAATGCTGGCGGAAGCATAGACCATGGATGTGTAGCCGAACAGCGGCTTGCGGCTGAAGGTCGGCAGAATCTCCGAGACCACACCGAAGGCCGGCAGGATCATGATGTAAACCTCGGGATGACCAAAGAACCAGAAGATGTGCTGGTACATCACCGGGTCACCGCCACCGGCGGCATTGAAGAAGCTGGTGCCAAAGAACTTGTCGGTCAGCAGCATGGTGACGCCACCGGCCAGCACCGGCATTACCGCGATCAGCAGGAAGGCGGTAATCAGCCAGGTCCAGACAAACAGCGGCATGTTGAGCAGATTCATGCCCGGCGCGCGCATGTTCAGAATGGTGGCGATGATGTTGATGGCCCCCATGATGGAGGAAATGCCCAGCAGGTGCACGGCAAAGATGGCAAAGGCAAAACTGTTGCCACCCTGCAGCACCAGGGGTGGGTATAGCGTCCACCCGGCAGCTGGCGCGCCGCCATCCATGAACAGGGTGGACAGCAGCATGGTAAAGGCAAAGGGCAGAATCCAGAAACTCCAGTTGTTCATCCGCGGCAGGGCCATGTCCGGCGCGCCGACCATCATCGGAATCATCCAGTTGGCTAGGCCGACGAAGGCCGGCATGACCGCCCCGAAGACCATGATCAAGGCATGCATGGTGGTCATCTGGTTGAAGAAGGCCGGGTCCACCAACTGCATGCCGGGCATGAACAGCTCGGCGCGGATCACCATGGCCATGGCGCCACCGATGATGAACATGGTCAGCGAAAAGACCAGATACAGCGTGCCAATGTCCTTGTGATTGGTGGTAAACAGCCAGCGGTCGAGAAAACCTTCCGGCTTGTGGTCGTGCCCTTCGGCATGTGCTACAGAACTCATGTCAAACCCCCTCAGGATTGGTCAGCAATGGGTTGAACCCGGCCAGCCACGGCAGATTTCTTCTGCTCGGCCACCCAGGCTTCGAATTCTTCCGGCGTCACCGCCTTGATCACGATGGGCATGAAGCCATGGTCGCGGCCACACAATTCGGCACACTGCCCCCGGTAGATGCCCGGTTTCTCGATCTTGGTCCAGGCTTCATTGACAAAACCCGGAATGGCATCCCGCTTCCAGCCCAGGGCCGGCACCCACCAGGAGTGGATGACATCATCGGCCGTCAGCAGGAACTTGACCTGCTTGCCTACAGGCAATACCAGTGGATGATCTACATTGAGCAGATAATCCTTGACCTGCGAGGGGTCTTCACCCGACTTCAACTGACGCACACGGTTGCTTTCGGCATCCAGACTGCTGATGAAACTGACATCCTCGTTGAGATAGTCATAGCGCCAGCGCCACTGGAAACCGGTAACCTTGACGATCAGGTCTGCCTTGTCCCTGGGCGCTTCCATGGTGATCAGGGCCTTGGTGGCCGGATAGGCCATATACACCAGGATCAGGATGGGAATGATGGTCCACACAATCTCCGCCGTGGTGGAGTGGGAAAACTGCGCGGGCTGGGCTCCCTTGGATTTGCGGTGCGCGATCATCGAATAGATCATCACACCGAAGACCAGTACACCAATGGCCACGCAGATCCACAGGATTTTCATGTGCAGGCCATAAGCGATCTGGCTGAACTCCGTCACGCCTGGCGTCATGTTCAGGCCGTATTCGGCCCAGGCACCCGTACTGGCCAGCAACAATCCCAACGCCGCCATCATTTTCAGGTTTTTCATTCAATCCCCCCGTTCTTGATTTGAATCAAATCTCTATACTTGACAGACTTCTAATATTAGCCAATACTTATTAGCTTAAGCCAACGTCCAACTTACAAACGGCACCCATCTTATTCCATTGCCGCGCGTTCCATCAAGGTTTTTTCCCCTGTCCTACCTGCGCACTTCATCCCCTTGTCGCGCTGGTTTTTTAAGGGCAACTCATGCAGAATGCACCATCTATTACTGATGGGGTAGTTCGATCCCATTGAACACACCCCCAATGCCCCGGATCATCTTGCCAATATTGCGGCAAACCGGCCCGATCATCACGGCCCGCCCCATTGCGGCAAGAGACAAGCTGTGGAGACCTTCATGACTGTTTTCAGCCAGCGTCCCTTTGTTTTTTCTACCCTGCCCTGGAATGCGGACCATCTACGCATTCACCAGCACTATCTGGAGGATGAGAGCCGCGTGGTACGCAGGCTGCTGGCCCGTCTGTCCGGGTACCCGGGTGAAGCCATTCATGCACTGGCCTACCATCTGGTGGAGCAGGTACGCCAGCACAAGGATGAACAATCCCCGCTGGATGCCTTCATGCAGGAATACGACCTCTCGTCGGAAGAAGGCGTCTTGCTGATGTGCATTGCCGAATCCCTGCTGCGCATACCCGATGCGGACACGGCCGATGCCCTGATCCAGGACAAGCTCGGCTCGGCCCGCTGGGAAAAACATGTGGGCCAGTCCGATTCACTCCTGGTCAATGCCTCCACCTGGGGCCTCATGCTCACGGGCAAGATGGTTCAGCAGCCCGTGCTGACTCGCAGGGGTTTGAAGGAGCAACTGAACGCATTAATTACCCGCACCGGTGAGCCGGTGGTGCGCATGGCCATTCGCCAGGCGATGAAAATCATGGCGCACCAGTTCGTCATGGGCCGCACCATCAAGGAGGCGCTCAAACGCAGCCGCAGCAAGGCCGAACGCAACTATCGCCATTCCTTCGACATGCTGGGAGAAGCGGCGCTGACACACGCGGATGCCCTGCGCTACGCCGCCGCCTACCACGACGCCATCGATGCCATCGGCAAACAGCTGGACCCGGACAGTGATCTCATGGAGCGGCCTTCCATTTCCATCAAGCTTTCGGCCCTGCACCCACGCTACGAATTCAGCCAGCGTGATCGTGTACTGAAGGAACTGGGCAAGACCCTGCTGGAATTGGTGGAACATGCGCGCAAGCGGGGCGTGCCGGTCACCATCGACGCGGAGGAAGCCGACCGGCTGGCCCTGTCGCTGGAACTGTTCGAACAGGCGCTCGAGCACACTACATCGCATCAGTGGAATGGCCTGGGCCTGGCGGTACAGGCCTATCAGAAACGGGCCCTCGCCGTACTGGAATGGCTGCAGGGCCTGGCCGCCGACAAGCAATGCCAAATTCCCGTACGGCTGGTGAAAGGCGCGTACTGGGACAGCGAAATCAAGCACTGCCAGGAACTGGGACTGGAAGGCTACCCGGTATTCACCCGCAAGATCAACACCGATGTCTCCTATCTGGCCTGTGCCCGCTATCTGCTGCAGCACCGGGCGCAGTTCTACCCACAATTCGCCACCCACAATGCCCACACCATTGCCGCCATCCACCATCTTGCCGGGGATGTCAGGGGCTATGAATACCAGCGGCTGCACGGCATGGGCCGCATTCTCTATGATCAGGTGATCGGCCCGGATCAACTGCAAGTGCCTTGCAGGGTCTATGCGCCCGTGGGTTCTCACGAGGATCTGCTGCCCTATCTGGTCCGGCGGTTGCTGGAAAACGGTGCCAACTCCAGCTTCGTCAACCGGGTAGTGGATGAAAGCCTGCCCATCGATGCGGTGATCGAAGACCCGGTTCAGGCCGTGGAAGGGCTGGATGAAATCCCCAATCCGGCCATCCCGTTGCCCGTGGACCTGTTTGGTGGTTTTCGTCGCAACTCCCAGGGCATTCACTGGGCAGACCCCAATGTGCAACAGCATTGGAAAGGCATGCTGGAAGCCCTGCCTGTGGAAAAGCTCAAGATCCAGCCCATCACCGCCCTGTGCAAGCCTGAGCATTTTGCCCCCCCCAGCCCCATCACCAGCCCCGTTGAACAGGATCGACTCGGCTACTGGCAGGCACCGGACGAACACTGCCTCGAACACTGTGTTCAGCGGGCCTTTCAGGCACAACCGGCCTGGGATCGTACCCCCTGGAATGAGCGCGCCGCCATGCTGGAAAAAGTGGCAGACATGCTGGAAGAACAGGCTGCACGATTTATCCGCCTCTGTTGTGACGAGGCCGGCAAAACCCTGGCCGATGGCACGGCGGAAGTGCGTGAAGCCGCGGATTTTTGCCGCTACTACGCGGCCATGGCCCGGCAGGAACTGGCCGAACCCCAATACCTGCCCGGCCCCACGGGGGAATCCAACCGGCTGAGCTTTCATGGCCGCGGTGTCTTTCTCTGCATCAGCCCGTGGAACTTCCCGCTGGCCATTTTCACCGGTCAGGTGGCAGCCGCGCTGGTCACCGGCAATACCGTACTGGCCAAGCCGGCCGAACAGACCACGGCCACCGCCGCCCGTGCGGTGGAATTGTTTCATCAGGCCGGCATCCCGCGCGAGGTGCTGCAACTGATACCCGGCACGGGCGAGCAGGTCGGGCAATTCCTGACCGCGCACCCCCGGATCGCCGGTGTCGCCTTCACCGGCTCCACAGAAACCGCGCGCGCCATCAACCGCGCGCTGGCTCAACGGGATGCCCCCATTGCCACCCTGATTGCCGAAACCGGCGGGCAAAATGCCATGCTGGTGGACAGTTCCGCCCTGCCGGAACAGGTAGTCAAGGATGTGATGCAATCGGCTTTCGGCAGCAGCGGCCAGCGCTGTTCCGCCCTGCGGGTGCTGTTTCTGCAGCAGGAAATCGCCGACCGGACCATCGAACTGCTACAGGGTGCCATGGCCACCCTGCGCGGAGGCGACCCGGCCCTGCTGCACACGGATTTTGGCCCGGTCATCGATCAGGACGCCCGGAACATGCTTCAGGCCCACATCCGGCGCATGGAACAGGAAGCCACACTGATCGCACGCGCGCCCCAAGTCCATCTTCCCGGCCACTTCGTACTTCCGCATGCGTTCGAGCTGCCATCGCTGGACAGTCTGAAACGAGAGGTTTTTGGTCCGATCCTGCATGTGATCCGTTATCGCGCAGAAGATCTGGATGCAGTCATCGATCAGGTCAATGCCACCGGCTACGGGCTGACCCTGGGCGTGCATTCACGCATAGAGGCCCGCTATCACCATGTGCAATCCCGCTGCAAGACCGGCAATTGCTATGTCAATCGCAACATGATCGGTGCCATGGTCGGGGTGCAACCCTTTGGCGGCGAAGGCTTGTCCGGCACCGGCCCCAAGGCCGGCGGCCCCCATTACCTGCACCGGTTCATTACCGAACGCACCCTGACCATCAACACGGCGGCCATTGGAGGAAATGCTACACTGTTGAGCCTGAACAACAGCTAGCACCAGACCCCATGAAACCGTTGACCCCCCAGCTGGCCAAAGTCATCCAATCCGGCATCCGCGCCGTTGCAGCTGATGGCCAGACTGCCAGGGATCACGGTTGAGTCAGGAGGCATAGCGTGTATCAGGCGTTTTTCGGCCTACGGGAAAACCCGTTCAGTATCACACCGGATACACGCTTCACCTATCTTTCCCCACAGCACGAGGAAGCACTGGCACACCTGCTCTACGGGGCCTACCAGCATGGCAGTGGCGGCTTCGCCCTGCTGACGGGAGAAATCGGCTGCGGCAAGACCACCCTCTGCCGCTTGTTACTGGAGCGTTTGGAAGACGACACCGAGACCATCTGGATTCTCAACCCCATGCTCGGGCCGGAGGACTTTCTCCAGGCCTGTCTGGAAGAACTGGGGCAAGAACCGGAGAAACAGCAGCATTACGCACTCTACCAGCAATTGAACCACTACCTGCTGCAACAGCACGGCAATGGCAAACGCTGTCTGCTGCTGATCGACGAGGCCCAACTGCTCAGCCGCGAAACGCTGGAACTGCTGCGCCTGCTTACCAACCTGGAAACCGGCCAGCAGAAACTGCTGCAAATTCTGCTGGTAGGCCAGCCGGAACTGGCCACTCGCCTGCAACAGGCCGATGCCGCCCCCCTGAACCAGCGCATCACCGCCCGCTACCATCTGCAGGCACTGGATGAAAGCCACGCCATGGCCTATCTTCAGCACCGGCTGGAACAAGCCGGGGCGATGCGCCCATTGTTCAGTCAGGATGCCCTGCGCCTGATCGCCCGCGCCTCCGGCGGGGTTCCACGCCGGCTCAATATTCTCGCCGACCGTGCCCTGCTGGTGGCCTATGCACAGGAGCACACCATGGTCAACAAGCCCGAGGCCAAACAGGCCATTCGCGAGTGTCAGGCTGAAACACAACCGGATGAAAATCGCCGCCACTGGCCCAAATTTCTTGGCGGAGTGGCTCTGGCTGTGCTGCTCTGGCTGGCCTATCCCCATCTCCAGCCGCTATTTGCACCTGCAGCGCTGCCGCCAGCACAGCCATTGGCACAGGCCATGGCCCGGCTCGGCGGCCCCGACAATCACGCAACCTGCAACTATTTTGTTCGTGATAATTTCCACTGCCTGCCGCTGATGAAGCCCCCCGGCAGCCTGCCCCGACAGCTCTTCCCGGTATTCATGCCACAGCAAGGTCAAGCCGGGCCTGTTCAGGGCTGGTTGGTGTACAACTTCCAGCCTCTGCAGTTGAAACCGGATGCCACCATGGATGCCGCCAGCAAGGCCGCCCTGCTCGATCAATGGCGAGGTGACCTGCTGCTGCTCTGGAAGGACCCCTGGCGCATGCCGGCCCTGATCCGCCCTGGCGACCGACATCTCGCCCTGATGGCCCTGCGTTCCCGCTGGCAATTGCTCCCCGGTGATCAGCTGGATGAACCGCTGGTGCAGCGGCTGAAGGCCTTTCAGCGTGAGCAGGGCATTCCCGCCGATGGTATCCTCGGGCCACTGACCCAGTTTTACCTGTACCGCAACCATCTGTTGGAACCCTGACATGTCCGCCATACTGGAAGCCCTGAAAAAATCCCAGGCCCACCGGGCACAGATCAGCACGCCGGCACCCCAATCCCACTTGTCTGCCATCCACCGGCCGGCTCCGCGGTGGCGGCTCGCCGGCCTGCTGCTATTGCTGCTGACAGGCGGCATCGCCATTCTGATCATGTGGAACTATCCCGTATCCGACGTACGCACGACCCTCCAGACACCATCCACTGCGGAAAACACCCAGCAGGCAGGCTCGGAGACACTTGTCACTAAACCCCAGACAACCGCCACCCCACAACCTCAGCCACCTCGCTCTAAAACCACCCCACCGGCCAATCCGGCAATTCAGCCTGTAGCCGATGACAAACCGGCTGCATTCGAGAAAGCACGGGTAATACCAGAGGAGAAAGAGGAAATCGACGCGGCATTGCAGCAACCCGATCAATCGCCAAAAGCCACCGTGCCCACCCACAGGTCGCCTGAACCCAAACCAAAGCAGAAAACCATCCTGCAATGGCTGCAACTGCCACCCGCCTTGCGGCAGCAGGCGGCAGCCCTGCAAATCAATGTCATTCAGTACAACGAACAGGCCGGGCAATCCTGGGTACTGATCAACATGCACAAGTACCGGGAAGGAGACAAGCTGGAAGGGGATTTCTACCTCAAGGCCATTCGCCCCCAATCACTGCTATTGCAATACGACCGTTTTCTCTTCGAGTTGCCGATCCGGAATTAGGCCCAGCGCCTGGCTGATGGTGGTGATCTTGACACCACTGTCTTTCAGCCGCTGCAAATACCCTTGCAATCGTTTCGGGCCTTCGTCGTTGTAATCTTCCCAGGAATGATAGAGGATCACCACTGTCTCCGGCGGCAACCGGCCTTGGCATTGGCCCTGGCGATACCACTGCTCCAGGGTTTCATCAAGCTGGTCGAAGTAGATCATTCGACTGGGAATGGGTTGCTTTCCTGTCGCGGAGAAACGCCATAAGCGGGTATCGGACAATCCCTGAAAACCCAGGTTTTCCAAGGCCAGGTCGGTATGCCCGTCCGCATTGTTCCAGGGGGGTACAAACACTTGTGCCGTAACCCCGAAAGCCTGTTGCAGCAACTGGCGACCTCGCTGGATACGGGCTTGCTGCTCGGCCAGTGGCAAAGCGGAAAATTCACTGCTCTTCGCCGGTGCCATGCCTGCGTGGCTGGCATTCTGCTGGTGGTCGTAGCCATGTTGCAACAAGTCGACCCAGCCTTCCTGCGCGGCCTGTGCGTATAGACGCACAATGGCATCATCTTCACCCAGTGGATGTCGCTTTGCCTCGGGTTTGTAACGTGTATCCGCGGCAATGGCCGGAATGACGCCTACACTCAGGGGAATCTGCTCCGCCCGAAACACTGCCAACAGCTTGCGCTCCCAATCCACCTGTGACAGCGCACAGATGTCATCGTTGCGAATCACAACCTGGACCGGCTCCGAGGCCAGGCAGGCCGCAGGCCATTCGGCTGCCCGAACCGGCGCCATCAGCAGGAATGTGACGAGTGTCAGTACGATATTCATGATGCTCCTTCAAAGCCAGCATACAAAAAGGCCCCGCCAATGGCGAGGCCTTTGTTCAGGGTACCGCGCCCTGTCAGGGGCAACCCGGCGGGGCCGGTGAGGCCCCCAGGGCACAGATATCATACCCTTCAAAGGTTACCGTGGCCTGGGGCTCGCCATTGGGGCCGGTGAAGGTACAGACTGCCGTACCCGCCTCGCCATAGCCATTCAGGCCAGTGGAACGCAGCTGCGTGTAGGTCTCGCCATCTTCGTCAGTCACACCCGGCGGAACCAGCACTTCCACATTGCCCGGCCCTGTCACTTCGCAGCTCTGTACCAGCAACTGGATATTTTCCACGCCCTGGCCACTGCCATTGACCAGTGTCAGGATCACGGTCTCGGTGCGGTTGCCCACGAACTGATTGGGATTGGCAAACAACACCAGATCGGTGGGAGCAACGATGGTAATACTGTCGCTCAGATCGCCAACAAAGAAGGTGATACCCACATCACCGGCTCCCGGCGCCACAGAAGCCGAAGCGACCGTTGCCACGGTACAGCCATCCGCACCGGTAGCCAGGGCCACATAACCGGAGTTGGCCACGCCATCCACGGTAATCACGGCGCCACTGCTATTGTTAACGATAAAGCCAACGAACACACCCGCTACCGGCATGTTTTGCGCATCCGACAGGCACATGGCTACATCCACGGTGGTGTTGCCGGGAATCTGGTCGGCAAACACGCTGAATTGCAAATTCGCGATGCCGGGCAGTACCATGGTTTCCACATCGGCTACCGTCTTGACTTCGGACTTCAGCCCGGTGGGTGCGCCATTGCCCTGAGCGGAAATCGCGACCACGCGCCCCAGTTGGTTGGACGGATAGTTCATGGTTACCGTGGCCACGCCGTTTTCGTCCGTATAGGCGGAACCGCCAATATTTGCATAGAGCGCACGGCCGATGAGATAGGGAATCACGCCACCGTCGTCCACCATGGCGCCCGTGCCATTGTTCGGGTTGAAATCACGGGTAGCCGTCACTTGCGAGTTGGAATCCACGCCTTGCACGATGCGTACGGATTCATGCTCCGCGTTACCCGCTATTTCGTGGCCAAAGAGCATGATGGCATCTCCCGGCTCCACGGCATGATCCGGGCCTGTAGAGTTGTCCAGGAAAGCGCCACCGAGTGAAACAAAAGTCTTGCCGCCTTCCTCCGGATTACCATCCGAACCGGAGTGGACAAACTGGCCGGCTCCGCCTTCCGGATAACCGATGGCAGGATAGTCAACCAGGCTGAAGGAGATTTCCGTCCCCGGCAATACCGGGTTACCCAGCTTGTCCTGTCCCTGCGCGCTGATAGTCAGGCTGTAGGTACCATCCGGATTGGTATTGGTGTCCGGGTCCACCACATTGGCTGACACCGCCTGCAAGTTCGGTGAAACGATTTGCAGTGAGAACAATCGGCCGTCAGAAATCACGAAATCCAGCAGATCGCTGATGGGATCCTGAATGCCATTGTCGACATTATTGTCGGCATGATCGGCACTGACCTTGAGGGTGATCACACCCGGCTCACTGCCGGAAAGCAGCACGACCGAAGCGATGCCATTGGTCGTTGCCACAGCAATGGAAGTGCCGCTTTGCGACTGGCCCGAAGCATTGGTACCACTGACCCGGGCTCCGGTCGAGGCATTGTCCACGATTTCAACCTGCAGGTTATTGTAGCCTTCCGGGTCATCAATGGGCTGGTCGGATCCGTCCGTCAGGCGAAATTCCAGGCGCTTGCTGTCCGTGCCACCACTGCCCTGTACATACTGGGGCACTTGTGGCGCGGTAACACTGATCTGGGCCGGAAGCCCGCTATTGGCAGACTCGACCACTTCCACAGTCATGGTTGCACTCGCGATGGTGCCATAAACGGGGTCGCGCACGGATACGCTGACAGTCGCGGTTCCCGTACGGTTCATGGCGTGCACGAAAAATGTGCTCACGCCCGCACTCACACCTGTGCTGACGCTGCCCATCAACTGGGTAAATTCATTGACGTCCTCGGTTTCCGGATTGTCCAGTGTCGAGATGGCCGCAACTTCGACCGGCGATATCGCCAACGAGACCGCATTGTCGTCGGTCATCGGGTTGCCGTTGCCGTCCTTGATTCTCGCGGTTACTTCCAGCATGTAGGGCGAACCGATGAACGGTTCCACCAAAGCGCTATTCACCGGCAGGCTGACCCGCGTTGCCGACAACTCCACGGAAGGCGTAGGGTCGGTAGTGAACGTGCCACCGGTACCCCCTCCACCACTGCCACAGCCGCTCAGCAGGCTGGCAGCCAGTACGAGGATCAGTGTGCCCAGAATCTCTTTCATGTCTTGCCTCTTGGTTTCCATGTCAATTCACTTGCAGATTGGTCTTGAGAATGGTCGGTGTCACGAAGATCAGCAACTCCTGCTTTTCACTACTCTTCAGTCGGTACTTGAACAGATTGCCCACACCAGGCAGGTCACCCAGTACCGGTACCTTGTTCAGTCCGTCCAGACTGGCGCTTTCGTATACACCACCCAGCACCACGGTTTCCCCATTGTTGACCAATACCTGCGTGGTCACACGGCGCGTATCTATAACCGGCACCTGGGAATTGAATGGACCGGCAATAAAGCCCGCAATATTGTCCTTTTTGACATCCAGATCGAGCACGATACGGTCATCCGGTGTAATCAGGGGGGTTACGTTGAGTTCCAGTGCAATTTCCTTGAACTTCACCGATGCCGCGCCACTGGATGTTGCCTCCAGATAGGCCACTTCCTGGCCCTGGGATATGCGGGCCGCTTCCTGGTTGGCCGTAATCACACGTGGGCTGGAAATCACTTCTCCTCTTCCTTCCTCCTGCATGGCGGACAATTCCAGATCGAGCAGATAATCCGCAGCCAGAATACTGAAGGCAAAGGATCCCGCGGGATTGGTTACAGGGAGATTGACATTCAAGCGTTCATCCAGCGGTGCGCTGGCAATATTGCCGCCGATGGTAGGCGAGGGCACGACAGAAGGGAGGCCACTGGCACCCGGCGCGAACTGACGGCCTTGCATGACGGCATTGCTCATCCGATCCAGTGCCATCAGATTGCCGCCCGTGCTGATGATGTTTCCACGACTGTCCCGCTTGCTTCCTGTCACGCCAAAGCGCGCGCCCAGTTCCTTCTTGAAGTCGCTGGAGGCCACGACAATGCGAGATTCGATCATCACCTGCTCGACCGGACGATCCAGCAGTTTCACCACATTGCGCACCTTCTCGATACGCGAAAAGACATCGGTGACCAGCATGGTGTTGGTCCGCTCGTCCACGGTGATGGAGCCCCTTTCCGAAAGAATGGCCTGTTCGCCCCCGCTTTCACCGGTCTTGTAGATGATATCTGCCAATTCGCGAGCCTTGGCATAATTGATCTGTATGTAATCGGTCACCAGCGGCTCCAGCTGCTCCTTCTCCTGTGAGGCCTTGAGCATTTGCTGTTCACGAGCGGCAATCTCCTCTGCCGGCGCCACCCAGATCACATTGCCATTGATACGCTTGTCCAGGTTCTTGGCATCCAGAATGATATCCAGCGCCTGATCCCACGGAACGGCGATGAGCCGCAGGGTGATGTTGCCTTCCACCGAGTCGCCCACCACAATGTTCAGGCCGGTGAAATCGGCCAATGTCTGCAGGACGGTGCGTACTGAAAGATCATGGAAGTTCAGGTTGACCTTGTCGCCGGTGTATTCCTTTTCCTCCATGCTGATCAACTGGTTCTCTTCTTCCTTGGGGTCCGGCCTTTTGACCTGGAGCACGAACTCGTCGGTTGTCTGGTAGGCCATGTACTCGAAAGGACGCTCGGCCTCGATACGAATGTGCGCCATCTCTCCTTCCTGGGAGGCATCCACATATTTCACCGGTGTGGCAAAATCCATTACATCCATCCGTTGCTGCAGATCTTCAGGCAACCGGGTGTTGGCGATCATCAACTCCACGCCTTCGGGGGTTTCCTTCACATCCACGGTGGCCTGTGGATCCGTGAAATTCAGTATGACCTTGCCCTGATCTTCCTTGCCACGACGGAAATCGATATTGCTGACCTGGGCCAGATC
The DNA here is from genome assembly GCA_015485125.1 of Lysobacterales bacterium. Classification (GTDB taxonomy): domain Bacteria; phylum Pseudomonadota; class Gammaproteobacteria; order Xanthomonadales; family S139-57; genus S139-57. The sequence continues at coordinate 25,335 of WFUE01000115.1, forward strand.
ATCGCCGGCTACCCCTTCCTGCGCAGTCAATACCGCTGCCTGGGTGCTGCCCTGGTTCCCCACATGCAACTGGACGGTTTTGCCTTCTACCTTCACATCATAGGGCACCTTGTCAAACAGCTCGACAACCACCCTTGTCTTGCCGCCACTTTCCACTGCCAGTGCCCGACGGGTCGCACCCGTACCAATGTCCACCTTACGTGTTTTCAGGCGGTTTCGGGTATTGTTCAGGTCCAGTGCAATTCTGGCCGGCTTATCCGTGCTGAATACCACCGGGTCATCCGCCAACGGCTCCTTCAGCTGTAAAACCACAGTCACGTCACCACCGGAACCGGTGACATAACTGATACTCTCCAGCATGTTTTCTGCCATGGCATTGCAAAAGGGCAGCAACAACAGCATATACCCCAGATAGCGCCTGCTTGTCTTCAACATCGTATTAATCCCGCTTCGAGGTTCCATAGTTTGTGAATTGATTTCTGTACTCATCATGCTACTCCCGTCCACCGGTCAGCCCTGATCCAGCAGGATCTTTTCGATACGCTCTTCATAACCGCCGTTCCCGTTGGGGATCAGTTCACGCAATACCACCCGGTCTTCCCGTATCTGAATGACCTTTCCAAAATTGGTGCCCATGTAGTTGCCTTCCTTGATTCGGTGAACCACACCTTCCGGATCCTTGATCAGAGCCCACTGCTGTTCTCCCATGGCAAAGGTACCCACCATGGCCAGGGAGTCCAGCGGGAAGGCCTCCAGCAGTTCCCGGCGACGCTTGAAATCCGGCCGTGGTCCGGCTGCAATCTCGCTACCCGGTGCCGTAGCCTCACTGATAGTGGGCAGCCGGAAGGGGTCTCGCAGATTCTGCGCTTCGTAGATGAAGGTTTCGTATGGCTTGATTTCCGGCAGAGGTTCAATGGGTGGCGGCTTGCGGTCTTTCTGCTCCCGTACCCAAGCCTTCAGATCGCTCATGTCCTGGGAACAGCCTGCCAGCAGGAGCGCCACAGCCAGCAAACTGGTTGTTCTCACGCCGTTGAGGCTGACTAACCACTGCTTGAGCGTACTCATTTTCCTTTGCCCTCCTGCAAGGTGGTGAACTCGTCTTCGTCCAGATAGCGGTAGGTCTTGGCCGTACCTTCCAATACCAGCTTGTTGGGCTCGGCACCCTTGCCCGCGGGCTTCAGGGAAATGTCATGCATGGTCAGGATCACCACACGCGGCAGGGACGCGACACCACTGACGAAAGCACCAAACTGGTGATAGGTGCCGATCATGCGCAGGGTAATCGGCTTTTCCGCATAGAAATCCTTGATGACTTCCGCACCCGGCTCAAACAGTTCGTTCTTGATGCCCGAGGCCAATGCCGTTTGGGAGATATCCACCAGAAGATCCGGCATTTCCGTCTTGCCCGGCAACTGCCGCAACATCGACTGCAGTATCAGCTGCATTTCATCAAGCTGGGCCTTGTACGCCGGCAACCGCGCTGCTCGCGCCTGTTTCTTGGAGAATTCCTGCTTGAGGGTTGCCTCCTTCTTCTCCAGCTTTTCCAACTGAACCAGCTGGTCAGAAGTCTTGAAATAATATCCACCGGCCAGTATCAGCAAGAACAGCAGGACCACCGCCGCCAGCTTGACAGGCAGGGGCCAGCTGCCCACATTCTCAAAGTCCAGTTCATTCAGTTCAGACAGGTTCATTTGCCGCCCCCCTTCTTGCCCTTGGCTGGCTGCTCATCCACCGATTCCTGTTCGTCTTCCTCGCGATGGAGCGGCACCTTCAATGTAAACTGGTACTTGTAGCTGGCTTCCAGGCCAAAGCTTTTTTCCTTCTCTTTCTTATCCTTCTCCACCGCCTTGATGACCATCAGGTCGGGGGTATCGAACCACGGGTTATTGTCCAGCGAGCGCATGTAGGCCGATACCCGTGCGTTCGACTGGGCCAGGCCATCCAGCGTCAGGATCTGCCCCTGCTGCTTGATGGAGCTCAGGCGCACACCTTCGGGGATGGTGCGTACCAGTGCATCGAACAAATGCACCATCTGTGAACGACTGGCCTGCAATTCCTCAATCACCGCCTTGCGTGCCAGTAACTTGGCCCGCGTCTCTTCCAGCGACTTGATTTCCTTGATCTGCTGGTCGAGTTTCTTGATTTCATTTTGCAGGTAGCGATTGCGTGCGTTCTGGTAATCCATGCGCTGATTCATCTGCCAGCTCACCAGCAGGACCACAAGAACGCCAGCCACCGCGCCGGCAGCCAACATGGCGAAGAATTCCTGTTTCTGCTGCCTGCGGCGTTCTTCGCGCCAGGGAAGTAGGTTAATGCGAGCCATCAGTCGAAACTCCTCAGTGCCAGGCCACACGCAATCATCAGCGCGGGTGCATCCTCACTCAGCCTTTGTGCGGAAACCCTGGGTGCCAGAGACATGTCCGCAACAGGATTGGCAATGGTGGTCGGCACGCCCAGTTGCTCGGCCACCAACTCGTCGATACCGTCGATGGAAGCACAGCCCCCGGCCAGCACGATGTGATCCACCGAGTTATTCTCACTGGCGCCAAAAAAGAATTGCAGGGTTCGACTGACCTGTTGAACGATGGCTTCCTTGAAAGGCTGCAACACCTCGATCTCGTAGCTCTCCGGCAGGCCACCCTGCTTCTTGGCCAGCCCCGCCTCCTCGTAGGAAAGCCCGTATCTGCGCATGATTTCATCGGTCAGCTGCTTGCCGCCAAACAACTGCTCTCGTGTATAGATGGCCCGATTCTCCTTCAGGACGATCAACGTGGTCATGGTGGCCCCGATATCCACCAGCGCAACCAGTGCGTCGCTATCGAGACTGATTTGATCGGAAACAAGCGTGAAGGCATTTTCGCTGGCGAAAGCCTCCACATCGACAATCTTGGCTTCCAGGCCAGCGGCCTCAACCACATCCACCCGCGCCTCGATATTCTCGGTACGGCTGGCAGCCAGCAGTACGTTCATGGCATCCTCATTGTCCTTGACCTGGCCGATAACCTCGAAGTCCAGGCTCACCTCATCCATGGGGTAGGGAATGTACTGGTTGGCTTCCATCTCGATCTGCTCTTCCAGCTCATCTTCGGTGAGGTCAGACGGCATGGTGATGATCTTGGTGATCACCGCCGAGCCGGCTACCGCCACCACCGCGTGCTTGCTGCGGGTACCCGATCGCTGGACAGCCCTGCGAATGGCCTCGGCCACAGCCTCGGGCTCTTCGATGTTTTTCTCCACCACCGCGTTGGGTGGCAGGGGTTCCACCGCGTAATGCTCCACCCGATAACGCCCCCCGCTCTGACTGAGCTGGAGCAGCTTGACTGCGGTAGAGCTGATGTCTATCCCCACAAGTGCGGGCTTTCTCGATCCGAACAGGGCCACTGCTTTTGTCCTTTTTACACTAGGTTAGAGTAAAAACATGTTCCATAACATTAAATACAAAATCCAACTATTTATCAACAAAAGATTTTTTCTTTCCGATGTCGACAAAGTTGAGCATCTTCAGTGCAGCTCAGTAAGCGAACAGGTTCACATTCCCGCAGACACATCCGGCAACATCTGTTTTGCCTGGCCCAAAACGAAGGAGGCTCCCCGCAGGGAGCCTCGCAAAGTACCGATTTTTCAGGCGCTCACGGCAAGGGCTTGAGCTTCAGCTCCGCATCCGTGGCAGGCACAAAGCCATAGGAGGCGTAGATCTCTTGCGCTCGCTCGGTGCCCAGATAGGCCAGGTAGCGCATGGCATTATAGGGGTTACGCCCCGTTTTCAAGCTACCGATGGCATAACCCACCTTGTGCTGCATGTTGTAAGGAGCCGGAATGGACACGCCTTCCACGGCCCGCCCCTCGGCCTGCGCATGTTTCACCTCGGTCGTCCAGACAATCCCTACATCCGCCTTGCCCTGTTCGATGCGCCAGGGGGTCTCCCGGTGATGGCGGGAAGTGAACCAGGTCTTGCCCTCCACGGCCCAGCAGCTTTTGCACTTCTTCCCGCCAGTGACCTTATCGTGCAGCCCAAGATCTGCCAGCATCTGTGAGCCATAAAACTTGAAAATACCCTCGGTCAGCGGATTGGGGTGAGACTGCACCAGATCCTCCCGGGCCAGATCTTCCGGCCCCTTGATGCCCTTGGGATTGCCCTTGGCCACCATCAGCTCCAGCTTGTTGTGTGTATAGATCATGTAACTATGCATCAACCCCTTCTTCTTCAACTTCTTCAGGTGGCCCAGATTCACGCTGGCAAAGAGATCCGGGTTACGGGCCGTTTTCTTGCCCTGGATCGTGCCCTGCTTGAGAATCTGCCCCTTGAGGATCTGCCCCGGCGGGATGGTCTCTACATAGATGGTGGTGATATCCGGGTTCTTCTGCTGAAAGTCTCGAATCAACTCCTCCATGACCATGAACTGGTTGCCGGCCAGATACAGCACCAAATCGGCCGTGTAGGAATCCCCCACACGTCCATAGGCCACGGGCTGGCCCACCGTAAAGGTACGATAGTCATGACCCAGCCCGGCCTCATCCGCCGCCTGAACCACAGTCTGCGTACTCAAACCCACACCACAAAGGGCCAGAAAGCCCAACATTGTCTTCTTCATCATATCCCCTCCTCATCATGAATTTGCCAGATTGGCTTCAGTCAGATGCCTCATCGTGGAACTTTTATTCCCGCCAGCCATCCACCATCCGTGGCTGTTATACTTCGCGCTCATTACGGAATCCGAAACCCGCACACCCATGCCCCGCCTCAAACGCATCGTTCGAAACTTGTTCCTGCTCGGCATCCTCGCTGCCGTACTGGGCGCCGTGGCGCTGGGTGTGCTCTATCAACTGATCAGCCCCAAGTTGCCCACCGCCGATCAAATGCGCAATGTGCAGTTCCAGATTCCACTGCGGGTCTATAGCGCTGACGGCAAGCTGATCAGTGTCTTCGGAGAAAAACGCCGCATCCCCGTCAAGCTGGAAGCCATTCCCCGCAACTTGCAGCTGGCCTTCATTGCCGGTGAGGATGACCGCTTCTACCAGCATCCCGGCGTGGACTACGAAGGCATCCTGCGGGCCGTCTGGTACCTGATTCGCACCGGCCACAAGGGCCCTGGCGGCAGCACCATCACCATGCAGCTGGCACGCAATTTCTTTCTCAGCTTCGAGCAGACCTACAGCCGCAAGCTGACCGAAATTTTTCTGGCGCTGAAGATGGAGCATTACTTCAGCAAGGACGAGATTCTCGAACTCTATCTGAACAAGATCTACCTGGGTCACCGCGCCTACGGCGTGGCCGCCGCGGCACAGGTCTACTATGGCAAGAAGCTATCCGAGCTGACCCTGCCGGAAATGGCCATGATCGCCGCCCTGCCCAAGGCCCCGTCCCGCATCAACCCCATCAGCAACCCCAGGCGCGCCCTGCAACGGCGCAATTATGTGCTCGGGCGCATGCACGAACTGGGCTTCATCGATGAAAACCAGTGGAAGACCGCTGTGCAAACCCCGGACCGGGCCTATTCTCACGGGCCGGTGGTCGAGTTTGAAGCGCCCTATGTGGCGGAAATCGCCCGTACCCAGGTGGTCAACATCCTGGGCAAGAAGGCATATACCGAAGGCTACAATGTCCATACCACCATGAACAGCCATCTGCAGCGCACCGCCATCCGTGCCTTGCGCAAGGGGCTGGAAGCCTACGACCGCCGCCATGGCTGGCGTGGCGCCGAAGCACATGTGCAGCTGGGCGAGAACGAAACCCCGGCACAATGGAACGAACACCTCAAGCCCTTCCGCCCCGTGGCCGGGCTGGTACCGGGACTGGTGGTGGAAATGGACGAAAACCTGGCCCTGATCTACCTGCGCGACGGGCAGACCATTCCGGTCACGCTGGAACAGGCCGCCTGGGCCCGCCCCTACAAGGACCGCAACCACCGTGGCCCACGACCCAAGAACCTGTATGACATTTTTCAGCCGGGCGACATCATTCGCCTCAAACGCGGAGAAGATGGCAATTGGCTGCTGGCCCAGATTCCCGAAGTACAGGGCGCGCTGGTGTCGCTGAACCCGGAAAATGGTGCCATCCAGGCACTGGTGGGTGGCTACGACTTCCACCTGAGCAAATTCAACCGGGTCACCCAGGCCGAGCGGCAACCGGGTTCCAGCTTCAAACCCATCATCTATTCCGCCGCCCTGGAGAAGGGCTACACCGCCGCCAGCCTGATCAACGATGCACCGGTGGTCTTCGACGACCCGGCACTGGAGAAGGCCTGGCGACCGGAAAACTACTCACAGAAATTTTTCGGCCCCACGCGTCTGCGCGAGGCCATGACCCATTCCCGCAATCTGGTTTCCATCCGTCTGCTGCGAGCCATCGGCCCCGCCTACGCCGCCAGTTACGCGCGCCGTTTCGGCTTCGAACCGGACAAGCTGCCCCATGACCTCTCGCTGGCACTGGGTTCCGCCTCGGTGCCACCCCTGAGCATGGCCCGTGCCTATGCCACCCTGGCCAACGGCGGCTACCTTATCGACCCCTATCTGGTCGATCGCATCGAAAATGCCGATGGCGAAACCCTGTACCGCAGCCCACGGGTGATTGCCTGCCGCGGCGATTGCAGCGGGCAGACCGATCCTCGTGCCGAGCAGACACTGGACCCGGCCAATGCCTACATCATCACCAGCATCATGCAGGATGTCATCCGCCGGGGTACCGGCAAGAAAGCCCGCCAGCTGGGTCGTGCCGATCTCGCGGGCAAGACCGGCACCACCAATGACCAGCGGGATGCCTGGTTCTCCGGTTTCAACCCGAAAGTGGTCACCACCACCTGGGTGGGCTTCGACCAGCTTAGCCCGCTGGGCCGGGGGGAAGTGGGCGGCCGCGCCGCTCTGCCCATCTGGATCGACTACATGCGCGAGGCGTTGAAGACCATTCCGGAAACCCCGTTCCAGCGCCCGGACGAGCTGATTTCCATCCGTATCAACCGCAAGACCGGGCAACCCACCAGCGCGGATGACCCCGACAGCATGATCGAGATCTTCCGGCCGCAATATGCCCCCAAGGTGGACGATCCCAAGCAGGAAAACCCCAACACCGACCAGAAAGACTACGACATTTTCTGAAGATGCGATGAAACCAACCAAGCCCGCATCCACCCTGAAGCAACAGCTGGCCGCGGAAGCCGCACGCCTGCTTTGCAACGGAGACACCCATGACCTGCAACAGGCCAAGCTCAAGGCCGCGGCCCGGCTCTGCCCCGGCCTGCGCGCGCCCATGCCGGACAACCGCATGGTGGAACAGGAAATGCGGCGCTATCGCCAGTTTTTTGCCGGAAAACATCACCAGCAGACCCGTCTTGCACTGATGCGACAGGCCCGCGAAGCCATGGTTTTTCTGGCTGTTTTCCAGCCACGGCTGATGGGCAGCATCGTACAGGATACCGCCACCCCGGACAGCAGCATCGACCTGCTCTGCCACACCGAAATCCCCGGCGAAGTCGGTGCATTTCTGGATCAGAATCAGATCGACTATCAATCCGACAGCCGTCTGCTGGGCTTCAGCAATGACGAGGATTGCCTGCTGCCCACCTACCGCTTTCTGGCAGGCGAACATCCCGTGCAGATCACGGAAATACCGGCCAATTTGCAGCACCACCGTATTGTCAGCGGCAACCTGCGTCAGCGGGTGGAAACCTGGAATCGCCACCGGCTGGAAGAAGCCCTGGCGAAAGCCGAACAGTCTCCAGCCTGAACCGGCACACACAAAAAAGCCCGGCAATGCCGGGCTTTTTCAGGAGGCTTACGCTGCTGCTCAGCGCTGATCCATGGGTACATAATCCCGCGTGTCATGGCCGGTATAGACCTGACGCGGGCGGCCGATACGGGCATCGGGCGTCTCGTGCTGTTCCAGCCAGTGGGCCACCCAGCCGGCGGTACGGGCGATGGTGAACATCACGGTAAACATGTTCACCGGAATGTTCAGGGCCTTGTAGATGATGCCGGAATAAAAATCCACATTCGGGTACAGCTTGCGTTCGATGAAGTATTCGTCTTCCAGGGCGATGCGCTCCAGTTCCATGGCCAGATCCAGCATGGGGTCGTCGATGCCCAGATCGTTGAGCACCTCGTGGCACATGCTGCGGATGATGGCGGCACGCGGGTCGTAGTTCTTGTACACCCGGTGGCCAAAGCCCATCAAGCGGAAGGGGTCGTCCTTGTCCTTGGCCCGTGCGATGAACTCGGGCACCCGATCCACATGGCCGATCTCATCCAGCATCTTCAGCACCGCCTCGTTGGCACCGCCATGGGCCGGCCCCCAGAGCGCACCAATGCCGGCCGCCACGCAGGCGTAGGGGTTGGCGCCGGTGCTGCCTACCAGCCGTACCGTGGAAGTACTGGCGTTCTGCTCGTGATCGGCATGGAGAATGAACAGCAGGTTCAGCGCCTTGGCGGCCACCGGATTGATTTCATAGGGTTCGGAAGGCACCGAGAACATCATGTCCAGCAAACGCTCGGAGAAATCCAGCGAATTCTTGGGATAGACCGCCGGCCAGCCGATGGAACGGCGATAGGCCAGGGCCGCGATGGTGGGCATCTTGGCGATCATGCGAATGGCCGACAGGTTGCGATCGGCCGGATTGAACATATCCAGTGAGTCATGATAGAAGCCGGCCAGCGAACCCACCACGCCCATCAGCATGGCCATGGGGTGGGCATCGTAGTGGAAGCCTTCCAGGAAATAACGCACCGCCTCGTGCACCATGGTGTGCTGGCGCACTTCCCGGTCGAAACACTCGAACTCCCGCTGGCTGGGCAAATCGCCATAGAGCAGCAGGTAAGCCACTTCCATGAAATTGCTCTTTTCCGCCAGCTGGTCAATGGGATAACCACGATAGAGCAGAATGCCCTTGTCACCATCGATATAGGTGATGTCACTCTGGCAACTGGCCGTGGCGCCAAAACCCGGATCGTAGGTCCAATAGCCCAGCTCACGGGGCAGCTTGGCAATTTCGATGGCAGGCGCGCCCAGGGTGGGCTCGCGCAGGGGCAAATCCGTCTGTTTGCCTGTTTGGGGGTCAATGATCTGAACCGTCTTGCTCATGAGGGCTCCTTCGAAAACGATGGTTTTGGCCGGTTGACCCGGCTAAAGGGGCGCTGATTATATCACATTGGAGATAGGCTGCTGCCGGTAAGACGGGCACAAAAAAACCCGGACACCAGGGCCCGGGTTTTTGGCAAGCCTTGAACCAGTCTCAGCGGCTGTAGCGCTGGCGGAACTTGTCCACCCGGCCGCCGGAGTCGACGATCTTGTGCTTGCCGGTGTAGAACGGGTGGGACTTGCTGGAAATTTCCACCTTCACCAGCGGGTATTCGTTGCCGTCTTCCCAGGTGATGGTTTCCTTGGTCTTGATGGTGGAGCGGGTCAAGATCTTGAAATCGCTCGAAATGTCCTGAAACACCACTTCGCGGTATTCCGGATGAATGTCTGGCTTCATGTTCCTGCGCCTCGAATCAAAGGTTAAAGCGGAAAAGGCGGGCGATTGTAGCATGTCTGCCCACAAATTCAAGCACCGATTGACTGGCAAAAGGCGTTTGCGGGCCGGGCTCCCGTGCCTTTTGGGTATTGCCCTGTGCAGATGAGAATCATTAGCATTCTCTCCTTGTCGATCAACACGAGTCAAACCCATGCGTCCCGCACAACTGCTGAAGATTCTGGACAACGAGTTTACCGGCACCCGCAAGGGCTGGCATACCCCGGTAATGCTCTGGGGCCCGCCGGGTGTGGGCAAGTCGGACATGATCCACCAGGTCGGCCAGCGTCATCAGGTGCCGGTCATCGACATTCGCCTGTCACAGATGGAACCTTCCGACCTGCGTGGCATTCCCTTTCGGGTGGAAGACCGGGTGGAATGGGCCATTCCCGCCCTGCTGCCCGATGCACAGCGCCACGGGCCGGCGGGCATCCTCTTTCTGGACGAGATCACCTCGGCGCCGCCCAGCGTCTCCGCCGCCGCCTACCAGCTCATCCTCGACCGGCGGCTGGGCGAGTATCAGGTCCCGGAAGGCTGGGCCATTTTCGCCGCCGGCAACCGCCAGGGCGACCGGGGCGTGACCTACACCATGCCCGCGCCGCTGGCCAACCGTTTCTCCCACTACGAAGTGGATGTCAACCTGGACGACTGGGTGGCCTGGGCCTACGCCAACGACATCGACGACCGGGTCATCGGCTTCCTGCGCTTTCGCCCCGAACGGCTGTTCGACTTCGACCCGGCACACAACCCGGTGGCCTTTCCCTCGCCCCGCTCCTGGGCCTTCGCCCACCGTGCGTTGCAAAAGTTCGCTGATCAGCCGGACATTCTCGCCGGCGCCCTGCAAGCCTGCGTGGGCACATCCGCCGGCATGGAACTGAAGACCTATGTGGACAGCCTGGACCAGATGCCCGATCTGGATGCCATCCTTCGTGGCGAGAGCCGGGAAATGCCGAAATCACTGGATTTGCAATATGCCGTGGCCGCCGCACTGGTGGGCCGGGCCATCAAGGCACTTCAGCAGGAAGGCTGGCAGGAAGCCGTGGGCCACATTCTCGACTACGCCCGCCGTTTCAAGGCCCGGGAGATGGGCGTGATGCTGGTGGCCGATCTGCACCGGGCCATTGGCGAAAACCTGTTCCAGGTACCCCAGTTCGACAACTGGGCCAATGACATGGCCGACATCCTGCTGAACTGAAATGGCTGATCTGGAACGGGTGGAACAGAAGCTCAGCGCGGCTCGTACCCGCCTGATTCTCGACCGGCCCTTTCTGGGCGCGCTGGTGCTGCGCCTGCCGCTGGTGGCCGCCGACCCCAAGTGGTGCCCCACCACCGGCACGGACGCCCGCAAGTTCTACTACAACCCGGATTACATCTGGCAGCTGAACGACTCCGAGCTGCAATTCGTGCTCGCTCACGAGGCCCTGCACTGCGGCCTGCTGCACTTCGCCCGCCGCAATGGCCGCACCCAGCACCTGTGGGACATCGCCTGCGACTACGCCGTCAACCCGCTGCTGATCAACGAAGGCCTGCAAGCCCCGCCCAACGCGCCCTGGCTGCGGGAATACGAAAACATGACCGCCGAGGAAATCTACCCTCTGCTCGGTGACAACGAAAACGACATGGAGACCATGGACAAGCACCTCTACGATCAGGGCGAAGGGGGGCAGAAAGGGAATGACAGCAAGGGCGAAGGCGAATCCGACCAGGAAAAACAGGGCCGGGGCAAGTCACCGGAAGAAGGTGGCGAGCAGGGGCAAAAACCCGAAGCGGACAACCAGAGCGATGCCGAGGGCCGGGCCAACCCGCGCGAGGCCGAGGGCGGGCTGGCTGCCGAACCCAGACCACTTTCCGAACGGGAAAAGCAGGATCTGGCCGAACAATGGCAACAGCGACTGGCCGGCGCGGCCCAGCAGGCCATTCAGGCCGGCAAACTGGGAGAGAACTGGGTACGGCTGGTGGACCACTTGCTGGAGCCGCAACTGCCCTGGCAGGCACTGCTGGCCCGCTACATGACCGCCACTGCCCGCGACGACTACAGCTGGCAGCGGCCCAATACCCGCCGCGAGGGGCCGGCCATCTTTCCCAGCCTGCGCAACGGCCAGGTGGATGTCACCGTGGCCATCGACGTCTCCGGCTCCGTTTCCGACAGCGAGCTACAGGCCTTTCTCGGCGAAATCAACGCCATCAAGAGCCAGATCAATGCGCGCATTACCCTGCTGGCCTGTGACGCAAAACTCAGCGAGGGCGCGCCCTGGACCTTCGAGCCCTGGGAAGAATGCCGCCTGCCGGAGAAACTCAAGGGCGGCGGCGGCACGGATTTTCGCCCGGTTTTCCACTGGCTGGAACAACAGGATCAGGCACCGGATCTGCTGGTGTGGTTTACCGACGCGCAGGGGCGATTTCCGGAGCAGGAACCCCATTGTCCGGTATTATGGCTGGTGAAGGGGCGCGCGCCGGTGCCCTTTGGTCAACGCATCCAACTGAACTGAGGTCATCATGGAACTGGCATCCCAGGACACCCTGCGGCTGAATGTCCTGCTACGGCAGAACCTGCAGGCCCTGCGCATCGACGAATCACGCATGCAGGTCATCGGCCTGACCGATGACGGTGAAAAGCGTGTGCAGCTCAATCCCAACTGCCAGGACGAAACCTATCTCAAACTGGTGCGCCAGCTGATCTCCTCCCATGTACTGGGCTCGCCCGGCGGCTATCCGGTCTATATCAAGCGCTGGACCCGCATGGGCCAGGCCCGCAGCACCCAGATTGACAAACTGCTGCTGCTGGGGGAGCCGGAGGCGGTCACCGCCGCCGTTTACACACCGGAGATCTCCCCTGAACTGGCCCGCCGGGCCTGGTGGTGCAGCCAGTCATCGGAAAACGCCCGCGAACTACTGCGCCGGCCGGCCATCGTTACCGATCCGCTGGGGCGGGAACTGGCCGCCCACCTGCTGGAATTCCTGCCCTTCGAAACCGAGGCACGGGATGTGATGAACACCGTAGCCCTGATTCTGCAGCCGGGCCTGCTGGACAAGTCACAACAGGAAAAACTGTGGAAGCAGGGTCAACGCAAAAATGCCTATCGGGCCGGCTTTCTGCTGGCCGGGGCGGAAGTGCTGCCCGAACGCCGTCCGGCCCGGACACTGGAAGAGGAAGAACAGCAACGGCTGGAAGCGCTGGCCGGGCAAGGCAACCTGGCTGCCCGCCGTCTCCAGCGCGCCTTCAGCGAGGACGGGCAGACCTTTCTCGCCGAATTCGACCGTACCTGCGAGAAACTGGCGGATCAGGATGTGACCATCGCCCTGTTCAACCGGCTGGGACAGTTTCTGCAACCACGCATTGCTGCTCCGGGCCACCGTCACTGGGACGCTCTGGAGGCCTGTTGCAATGAAAGCGATGAGGATCGGGAACATCTGCTGCGGGCCCTGCCGGAACAAGCAGCCTCCATCGCCGCTTGCGAACGGCTGGCCCAGGTCAACGAGAACCTGCTGGACCCCATCTTTGGCGGCTCGGATGCGCTGGGCTCGGTGATGCGCAAGCAACTGAAACCGGTGATGGAACCCTTGCGTGACTGCCTGAAAACCCTGTTTAAACCTGCCGGCTGAAAAGCCCTTCCGTGGGCACTTTCGGCGCAGCGGCCGTTTCAGCCTACTGCTTGCGGGCCACCTGCGGCTGGCTGCCACTGAGCAGACCGGCCAGATCAGCCACCACCCGTGCGCTCTCTTCCAGAATCAGGTCCGCGTCGTCCGTTTCATCACGGGTTTTCTTTTCATTGCCACTGCCGGGCTTGGCATCCGGCTCGGGCAGGGGAATGGCACTATCCAGTGGTTCGGGCTTGCCTTCGGCATTCAGTTGCAGCATGACCACGTGGCTGGCCTCATGCAAGGCGCGCACCTTTTCCTTGCCGGCCTTGCGCCGGGCCTCATTCTCATCCCATTCGGCCTTGCGTTTTTCCAGGTTCAGCGACACCGTGGTGTCGTCCTGGCTCTCCCAGTAGGTTTTCCACTCCTGCAACAGTGCCTGCCAGGCCGGGTTCTTCTCCGCCCGCTGCCGGTGCTTCTCCGCCAGCGTTTCCACCCAGGTTTGCGGCTTTTGCGGCCAGGGCTGGTAGTCCGCCGGCTGGATCTGCATCCAGGGCAAGGGGTTCTTGAAGGCCCGTTCGCCGATGGGCTTGTGATTTTGCAAGGTGCCATAATCCAGATCCGGCTTTACGCCCTTGAGCTGGGTACTGCCACCATTGATGCGGAAGAATTGCGCCATGGTCAGGCGCAGCTGACCCAGCTCCGGCTTGTCGTTGCCGGCATAGCGATCCAGATTGATCAGATCCTGTACCGTGCCCTTGCCAAAGGAGTTTTCTCCCAGTACCAGCCCGCGACCATAATCCTGAATGGCGGCGGCAAAAATTTCCGAGGCCGAGGCACTGTTGCGGTTGATCAGCACCGCCAGCGGGCCATCCCAGCTGATGCCGGGGTCATCATCACCCTGCACATCCACCGCGCCACGCTGGTTGCGCACCTGCACCACCGGGCCCTGGTCGATGAACAAGCCGGTCAGCTGATTGGCTTCCAGCAGGGAGCCGCCGCCGTTGTTGCGCAGGTCCATGACGATACCCTCCACCTTCAGGGCCTTCAGCTGTTCCAGCAGCTTGCGCACATCACGTGTGGTACTGCGGTAGTCCGGCTCGCCACGGGCACGGCCGGCAAAATCCAGATAGAAAGCCGGCAGATAGATTACACCGATCTTGTGTGATTGCCCCTGTTCGTCATCGAACTGGAGCAGGCGGGCCTTGGCGGCCTGATCTTCCAGCTTGACCTTGTCCCGCAGGATGGTAATGGTCTTGACCGGGCCGTCCAGACCGCTATCTGCGGGAAGAATCTGCAAGCTGACGCGGGTATTTTTCGGCCCGCGGATCAGATCCACCACATCATCCAGCCACCAGCCCACCACATCGGTGAATTCTTCCTCGTCTTCCTGCTTGACGCCAACGATGCGATCACCGGCCTTCAATTCACCCTGCTTGTCCGCCGGGCCACCCTTGACCACCCGCACTACCTTGGTGAGATCGTTGTCGTTCTGCAGTACGGCACCAATGCCTTCCAGCGACAGGCGCATATTGATGTTGAAGGTTTCCGTGGCGCGCGGCGACATGTAACCGGTGTGCGGCTCGATGCTTTCGGTCCAGGCATTCATGAACATCTGGAAGATGCGATCGGCATCGAGACCGGAAACCCGCTTGTACAGATAGGTATAGCGTTTTTTCAGCAGTTCACGGATCTTGTCGTCTTCCTTGCCGGCCAGCTTGAGGTTGAGCCAGTCGTTTTTCACCCGCTTGCGCCAGATCTCATCCAGCGCGGCTTCATTTTTCGCCCAGGGTGCTTCGGTACGATCAAAGCGGTAGGTTTCGTCCTTGCTGAAATCCATGGGCTGCTGCAGGTAATCCAGCGCCTTCTTGACCCGCTGGCGTACCCGCTCGATATAGACATTGAAGATGGCAAAGGGCGGGGTCACATCCGAGTCACGAATGGCTTCGTCCAACTGGTTTTTATAGGCGGAAAAGCTGTCGATATCCGACTGGAGAAAATAGCTGCGATTGGGGTCCAGCGCTTCCAGGTAGGCGGTAAGAATATCCGCCGAGAAATCATCGTTGAGCTTGCGCGGCTTGTAGTGAAAATATTCCAGAAAACGATTGGACAGGTGCACCGCCTCACGCTCGGAAGGCTTGGGCTTGACCAGCGGCGGGTGGCTGTCGAGGTTCGGTGGCTGAACGCTGATTTCCGCCTGTACGGAAACGGCCAGAAACAGCCAGCAAAAAAGGTGCACGATGGTTTTCATCTTGTTCTCCCGAATCATTCTCCCTCAGACCCCGCTTTCCGATTGTGGTTCCAGCAGACCGGCCACGGCGGCCAGATTCTCCGCATGGTAGGAAGATCTTACCATGGGGCCGGATGCCACATGGCGGAAGCCCATGGCCCGAGCCAGCTCGCCAATGTGTTCGAACTCGTCCGGGTGCCAGTACTTGAGCACCGGGTGATGGTGTCGGCTGGGTTGCAGATACTGGCCCACGGTGAGCAGATCTACCTCATGGGCACGCAGATCTTCCAGACAGGCCTTGACCTGATCCAGGTCTTCACCCAGGCCCAGCATGATGCCGGACTTGGTCGGCACCTGCGGAAAGGCCTGGCCAAATTCGCGCAATACCCGCAGGGACCAGAGATAATCCGCGCCCGGGCGCACATTGGGGTAGAGCGCCGGCACGGTTTCCACGTTATGGTTGAACACGTCCGGCAGTGCCTGCGCAAAGGTTTCCAGGGCGATTTCCCAGCGCTTGCCACCACGAAAATCCGGGGTGAGAATTTCAATGCGGGTGGCCGGGCTGCTGGCCCGTACCGCCTCGATGCAGTCACGAAAATGGCCGGCACCACCGTCTCGCAGATCATCGCGATCCACCGAGGTGATCACCACATAGTTGAGCTGCATTTCCACTACCGCCTGGGCCAGGTTGCGCACTTCGGCCGGGTCCGGTGGTTGTGGCCGGCCATGGGCCACATCACAGAAGCTGCAACGACGGGTACAGACCTCGCCCAGAATCATGAAGGTGGCGGTGCCGGAATGGAAGCACTCATGCAGGTTGGGGCAAGAAGCTTCTTCGCAGACGGTATTGAGGCTACGCTGGCGCAGGCGGCTTTTCAGTTTCTCCACATTGCCCCCGGCCGGCAGGCGGATGCGTATCCATTCCGGCTTGCGCAGGCGCGGTGCCTCCCGATCGTAGGCGGCGCGGTTGCGGGCCACCTTGGCCGCTCCCTTGCCCTGGTCCGGCTGTGGCGCTACCGCCAGTGGGATGGTCTTGTCATTCACGAATAAACTCCAGGGAAAATTGACGGCCCAGTTCGGCCAGCAGGCCATCTTCGACGGCTGTCCGGCTCACGGCCGGATAAAAACGGGACAATTGTGTCACTTCCAGCCCGGCATAGCCACAGGGATGGATGCGCTGAAAGGGCGAAAGGTCCATCTGGTGGTTGAAGGCCAGGCCATGATAACTGCACCCCCGGCGCACCCGCAGGCCCAGGGCGGCAATCTTGGCGCCATCCACATAGACACCAGGCGCGCCCGCTCGGCGCTCCGCCACAATATCCAGCCGGGCCAGATAGTCGATGACCGCCTGCTCCAAGCCGTGGACCATGGCCTTGACCCCCAGCTTCAACCGCTTCAGTTGCAACAGGGGGTAGATCACCACCTGCCCCGGCCCGTGGTAGGTTACCTGCCCGCCCCGGTCACAATGAACCAATGGAATGTCACCGGCATCCAGCACATGCTCGGCCCGACCAGCCTGCCCCAGGGTGAACACCGGTTCATGCTCCACCAGCCAACAGGCATCCCGGGTGTGCTCATCCCGTTGATCGGTGAAATCCCGCATGGCCTGCCAGACGGGTTCATAAGGTTGCAGACCGGGCCAGCGGCGCAGCGTACAGGGCCGGAGCATGCTCAGAGTGCGACCAGAATTTCCGGTGCGTCCGTCAAGGCGTGATAGATGCGATCCAGCTGGTCCTGATCGCTGGCCTGGATACAAGCCGTCACGGCGATGAAATTGCCCTTGCCGCTGGGCTTCTCTTCCCAGGTCAGCACATGCGCGGCCGGCACATGTTCGGCCACGATGCGCTCGAAGACCTCGCGCACCGGCTGATCCGCCCGCCCCATGGCCTTGACCGGGAACTCGCAGGGAAATTCCAGCAGGCTGTTTTCACGCTTTTCATCAGTCATCGTTTCCCCCCAGCCAGCCTTCCAGCCACAGACTGGCGCCATCACCCAGGCGTTTCCACAAACCGCCCTCAGCAACGCTTTCCGCAGCCAGCAACGGGCGCTCCACCACCGGCTGATCGCCCAGGCGGATATTGAGCTGGCCCAAAGCCTGGCCCTTGTGCACCGGTGCCAGCAATGGCTCGCTGAGGGACATGCTGACATCCAGCAAGCCATAGCTGCCACGGGGAATGGTCACCCATACGGGTGCATCCACCGTCAGCACGAGCTGATCTTTTTCACCTTTCCATACACGCACTTCACTGATTTTCTGCCCCGGCTCGTAGAGCTTTCTCGTCTCGAAAAAGCGGAAGCCATAGCCCAGCAGCCGCTGGGAATCGTCCGCCCGCGCCTTTTCACTGCGGCTGCCCATGACCACGGAGATCAGCCGCATGCCATCCTTGCGCGCGGAGCTGACCAGGCAGTAACCGGCGGTACTGGTATGGCCGGTTTTCAGGCCGTCCACGCTGGGATCGCGGAACAGCAAGGTATTGCGGTTGCTCTGGCGAATGTTGTTGTAGGTCATCTCGCGAATGGCAAACCAGCGGTAGTAATCGGGGAACTCCCGGATGATGGCCGCGGCCAGCCGGGCCATGTCCCGGGCAGTGGTGAGGTGGCCTTCTGCCGGCAAACCCGAAGCATCCTTGAAGGTGGTCTGGTTCATGCCCAACTGGTGGGCATACTGATTCATCAGGCTGACAAAGGCCTCCTCGCTGCCGGCCACATGTTCGGCCAGCGCCACGGTGGCATCATTGCCCGATTGCACGATCATGCCCTTGATCAGCAATTCCACCGGTACCCGCTTGCCCACTTCCACAAACATGCGCGAGCCTTCGGTACGCCAGGCCTTTTCGCTGATCGGAACTTCTTCGTCCAGGTGAATACGCCCGGCCTTGAGTTCCTGAAAGACTACATAGGCGGTCATCAATTTGGTCAGGCTGGCCGGTTCCATGGGCTGGTCGGCATTTTTCTCGGCGATCACCTTGCCCGAGTCGAAATCCTGCAACAGGTAGGAGCGCGCACTGACCTGGGGCGCCGTGGGCACCGGTCGAGCCAGGGGTGCGGCCTGCAATACAGCAGCGAAACCACACAACATCCACGCCAGCAACAGGCGGGTATAGCAAGCAGATATCTTCAAGTTCTACTCCGTAACGATATGCGGGGGCTCCAGCCCCATGTCCAGCAGACGGCGGGTGAGGCGGTCGGCTTCATCCACGCTGCGCAAGGGGCCCAATTGTAAGCGATAGACGGATGGGCCTGAAGAAAGTTTCACTTTCTGCAGGCGGGTTTTCTTCATCCCGGCGGCAGCCAGCCGCTTTCGCAAGACACGGGCATTTTCCTTGAGCGAGAAAGCGCCAACCTGCAACCAGAATTGATCGATAGACGCCACTTTCGGTGGTTGCCGTTTTTCATCGGGGAACAGGGCTTCCACCCGCACCAGCGCGGTACCCTTCCGGGTCATGCCCAGCTTGCGGGCCGCCGCCCAGGAAAGGTCGATGATGCGGTTGTCATGAAAAGGACCACGATCGTTGACCCGCACCCGTACCGAGCGGCCATTTTCCAGATTGGTCACCCGCACCACGGTGGGAATGGGCAGGGTCTTGTGGGCGGCAGTGAAGGCATGCATGTCATAGACTTCCCGGCTGGAAGTCAGCTGGCCATGAAACTTGTTGCCGTACCAGGAAGCGATACCGGTCTCGCTGTAGCCACGCGCCGTGGGCAGCAGATGATAGGTGTGCCCCAACACGGTATAGGGGTTCTTGTTGCCATAGCGGGAAGGGGGTTCGTCGATGGGCTGCGGTTCGCTGTAGCTTCGGGACGGCCCCGTGACCGGCGGCCCATCCTGGGCGGGCCGGCGTGGTGTGTCCCGATGGCTACAGGCCGTCAACCAGAGCAGGGCCAGGATCAGACTCGCGATTCTCATTGGGCAATGGCTTCCGCCAGCTGGCTGACAGCCATGGCGTAGAGCGGGCTGTGGTTGTAGCGGGTGATGGCGTAGAAATTTCGCGTACCCAGCCAATACTCATCTCCACGCTGGCCTTTCAGGCGCACGATGACCGCTTCCAGCTCACCGGGCAACGGCGCGCCCTCCAGCACAAAGCCCTGCTGGAGAATCGCCTCCACCGTAGTGTCGGGCTTCATCTTGCGCGGCTTCACAACCGGTACCGGCCGCGGCGGCCGCAGGCGACGAATCACCGGCTGGTTGCGCTGCCAGCCATGCCGGGCCAGGTAATGGGCCACGGAACCGATGGCATCCTCCGCGGAACCCAGCAGGTCCGCATGGCCGTCCTCGTCAAAATCCACCGCGTATTCCAGATAGCTGGTGGGAATGAACTGCCCATAACCCATAGCCCCGGCATAGGAACCTTTCAGGGCCAGCACATCCAGCCCCTGTTGCCGGGCCAGCTTGAACAGGGCCAGCAACTGCTTGCGGAAAAACTCGCCTCGCTTGGGGTAGTGAAAACCCAGGGTGTAGAGCGCGTCCAGCACGCGGTAACGGCCCGCATGCCGGCCATAGCGGGTTTCCACACCAATGATGGCGGTGATGATTTCCGCCGGTACCCCGTACTGGTTTTCCGCCCGCCTGAGGGCCAAATGATGTACCTGCATGAAACGCCGGCCCCCTTCGACGCGACCCGGTTGCAGGAAAATGGGGCGGTAGTCCTTCCAGGCCTTGCCTTCCGCCGGGCGGCTGATGGCCTCGAGAATGGAGGTCTTCTTTTCCGCCTGGGCCATCCAGGCGCGAATTTGCTCTTCCGTGTAGCCGGATTGCCGCGCGGCCTCGCGAATGAAGTTCGCGTCCACTTCCGCCGCCTGCAACGGCGGCCAGCACAGTAAAAGGGCGAGCACGATTCCGTAGCGCATGATGGATATTCCAATGAAACTCAGGAGCAGAGCCTACACCAAGCACACAGGCCCTTGAAAGTGCTTATTCAGGCCGGGCGCTTGCGGAAGGCCTGAAAGTTGATCCGGTTCAAGGGCATGGGCTCACCGATGAAGTGCCCCTGTACATAATCCGTGCCCAGCGAGCGGGCCATGTGCACGCCTTCCACGGAATCCACATGCTCGGCGATGGTCTTCAACCCCAGGGCGTGCGCCATGGCGTTGATGGATTCCACCATGGCGCGGTCGGTTTCGCTTTCCATCATGGTTTCCACGAACATGCCGTCCACCTTGAGAAAATCCACCGGCAGGTGCTTGAGATGGGCAAAGGAACTGAAGCCGGTACCGAAATCATCCAGCGCGAACTGGCAGCCGATCTTGCGCATGGCCAGGATGGATTTGCGCGCCGCGCTCAAATGCTCGATGGCCGCGGTTTCGGTGATTTCGAAGATGATGCGTTCCGGCTGGATCTTGCTGGAGGCGATTACGCCCCCCAGCGTGGCCATCATCTCGGTGTCCTGTAGGGTGTGGTTGGAGAGATTGATGGTGAAAGACAGTGGATAGCGGGTCTCGCCCAGCACTTCCAGATTGCGCACCGCCCGCTTGAGCACCCAGAGGTCGATTTCCTGCGCCATGCCCACTCTTTCGGCCAGGGGCACGAATACGGCGGGTGAGATCCACTGACCACGGCTGTCCTTCATGCGCAGGAGCAACTCGAAGATGAACTCCGGCGTCTTGCCGCTGGCCGGGCGCAGTTTCCATACCTGCCCGGCGATGGCCTTCAGGTTTTCCATGTCCAACACATCCAGGTTGACGATGGGCTGGGCCATGAGCATGAAATGATTCTTGCGGATGGCCTGTTCGAAACGATGTTTCCAGCCCTGATCCACTGCCGCGCGGGTGTCGCGGTCCTGGCGGTCGATGAACAAGTGTGTCTGGTTACGGCCTTTCTTCTTCGCTTCCTCGCAGGCCTGGCGGGCCTGATCCAGCGCCATGACCGCCGACGGGGTTTCATCCGAAAGTATGCTCACGCCGATGGAAGCGGTCAGCGAGCGGCGCTTGCTGCCCACCGGATAGTCCACCCGCCGTACCAGCTCACGGAAATCCTCGGCCTGTACCAGCAGGCGATCCATGGCGATGCCGTGCAGGTAGATGGCAAAGATATCCCCTTCCAGCCGGCAGACCAGGTCCCCTTCGCGCATGCGCGCATTCAGCTGTTCGGCCACGCGCGCCAGCAGTTCACGGCTGCCCTCGCTACCCAGCAGATCGCGCAGGTGGCGAAAACGGTCGATGTCCAGATACAGCAACGCCCCGTGCTGCTTGTGCTGACGCAGGGATTGCAGCTGTTCGTCCAGTTGCTGCTGAAAATAGCGCCGGTTGGGCAGGCCGGTCAGGGCGTCATGGTTGACTTCCCACTGTAGTTGCTCCGCCTGCTTGCGCTGGGAAATGTCGCGGAAGACCACCACGCTGCCCTGGCGCTGACCGTCGATGATCATGGGCTTGACGGAGCACTCCACCACCAGGTTCCGGTTCTCCCCGGTCTGGAAAACCGTTTCTACCTGGGTGAGCGCCTCGCCCCGCTCATAGGCCTGTTGCAATACGGATTCCGCCGGGGGAACCCGCTGGCCACCGGCATCGGCGTAGTGGAACAGATCCAGCGCGGGCTGGCCGATGACCTGTTCGGCATGACTGAACTGCAGCATGGCACAGGCTGCCGGGTTGATGAACTTGACCCGGCCTTCGATATCCACGCCATAGACGCCGTCCGCCACCGAGGCCAGTATGCCCTGCAGATATTCCCGCTGTTGCGCCTCGCGTGCCTGCGCCTCGATGGCACGGGCCAGCGCATTGATGCGGGAAACGAACAGTTCCTTGGCCTCGTTCTTGAACAGGCATTCCAGCGCGCCGGCATCCAGACAGGCCTTGATCACCGATTCTCGATAGGTGCCGGTAATGATGGCCACCCGCATCGGCGGCTCCCGTTCCACCAGCTCCCGGCACAACTGGTCACCGGTGCCATCCGGCAGAAAATAGTCGCAGATGACCAATTCATATTCGCCGTCATCCGTCTCCGCCAGACGCTTGCGGGCTTCTTCCAGGGTAGCGGCCACATCCACCTGATAGCCCTGGGTTTCCAGCAGCTGGCGATAGGCGAAGCGCACGCTTTGCGAGTCATCCACAAACAGCAGGCGCATGCCCTGGGCCGCACTGGGCGCGCTGACGGTTTCATCAGGCAGCAGCCTGGCCAGCCGCGAGGGAATCTGGCCGAAATGGGCCCAGCTCAACTGGGCGGTGTGCCCGCGCTGGCGGCTCCAGTTCTGCAGGCGCTCCTCATTTTTGTGTGCCATCAGCAGCACAGGCACCTGCTGCAAGGGGCCGCCGGCCAGTTTGTCCATGATGGCTTCAAAATCGGCTTCTTCATGGCCGGGCACGCCCAGGACGATGGCATCGTAGCCTTCCGCCGCCATTTCGGCTTCCTGCAAATACCACAGGCCATCCTCGTAACTGGAAGCCAGCACATGTTCCGCATACCTGCCCACCTTCAGGGCCCGTTCCAGCAAATGGGCCAGTGTATGAACAGGCTCGATCAGTAAAATCCCCGGCATCAGGCTCTCCTTGCAGGCAAACACAAAAGGAGTATACAGAAACATGAGCCACTCTGCCGAAATTCGGCAGCCGCCGATACAAGCGGAGACGACGAAAGGTCAGCGCAATCGCTGCAACAGGCCAGGCAGGAAGAACTCCGCCACCAACAGGGGCTGGCGGGCAAGCCGGTAGTGATTGCGCCGGCCCCAATGACCCTGCCCCTCGGGCAGGCACAGATCCAGTCGTGTACGGCTCAGGCCGGGACGGGTGAAGAGGATCTCGCCCAGCGGCTGCTCGCCCAGCCGGGCCAGGATGCGCCAGCTGCCCCGCAACACATCCAGCGGAATAATACTGCGGGCTTCCACCACCGCCTGCGGCCCATCCAGCAAGCGCACTTCCCGCACCAGTGCCAACCGCCCCGGCGGCAGGCCCAGCTGAAACGCTTCCTCCAGCCGGGGGCGTGACAAACCATGTTGCAACACCTCGACCTTCAGCTCATGAAGACACAATTGACGCAGACGGCGGGTGAGCGAGTCTTCACTACACAGCCAGCGGCGCAGACGGGCGGGCATGGCCGGCACCCGCGCATTGGCATGAGACAGCCAGCGCACGGGCTGACTGGCCGGAGAAAGCAGGCTGCGAGGCGGGTTCACGTTCATCAGGCGCGCAAGGATAGCAGGAAATCCCTCCCTGCGCTCACACACCGAGCAGACCTTTATTGCGCAGGAAAACCGGTCTCAACCTGGATTTCGGTTGATGGCTTTCAGCGCGGTCAGCAATTGCCCGATTTCATCCGGGGTATTGAAAATCTGCGGCGTGACACGCACACAAGCGCCACTGGCCAGGCCCTTGCGCACCACAGTGAATACACCGAACTCCCGTTCGATGCGTGATTGCAGCGCCTGGGCATGGGCAACCGAAGTACGCCCGCGAATGCGAAACGAACCCATGCCGGTCCGGGAAGCCTCATCTGCACCACCCAGCAACTCGATATTTTCCAGTGATTCCGCTTCATTCATCCACAGGCTGCGCAGGTAATTCAGCCGGGCCTGTTTGTGCTTGCCACCGATGGCCTGGTGAAAGTCCAGCGCCGCCGGAACGCTGATCATAGCGGCAAAATTTGAAGTAGCGATGTGCGCCCGGTTGTGAATGTGGTTTTCTTCCGGGTCCGACACACCGGGAAACGGAGCAATCTTGTGTAACGCGCTGCGGCGAATGTACAGGGCACCAACACCCACGGGCGAACCGATCCATTTGTGCAGATTGAAGACGGCGAAATCCACATTCAGCTCGTCCATGGTGTAATCCAGCAATCCCCAGGACTGAGCATTGTCACAAAACACATCCATACCCTGTTTGCGAGCCGCCGCCACGATCTCTCGTACCGGCACCACCAGGCCATGCTGGTTGCTCACGTGGGTCAGTAACAGCAGGCGCGCCTGGGGATACCGCTTAAAAGCCTGCAGATAAACATCCAGAATCTGCTGCTGGCTGGCTCTGGGCGGAAGAGTCAGCATAACTGGCTTGACCCCATAGGCCGAACCCATCCAGACCATGTTACGTTTGAAGGCTGGATAATCCACATCGGCATACAACACCACGTCACCAGGCTTTAGGCCTCGATACTGACGAATCAGATTGAGAATGGATTCACTGGCATTGCGGGTCAGCACGATTTCATCCTCGCCCACCCCCAAAGCCTCGGCGGTACGCCGCACACTCCAGGCCAGATCAGCGTCGTAGTCCTTGCGCGCATAGAAGGCATTCTGCCGGTTGATACGGCGTGTGGCTTCCAGATAGTGGTTCAGCACCGGTGTCGCCATCTTGCCCCAGTAACCATGCTCCAGATTGACAATGCCTCGGGTCTTTTCATAAAAACGCGCCACCTGCCGCCAGTAGCGCTCATCGCGAGCAACCGCCTCCGGGCTACCGCTCGCCAACGGTTGCACCAGTTGCTGAAACTCATCCACGACTGCGTTTGCCCGTGCCGGTGAGAGCAGGCCTAGGCAGGGCAGTGCACAGGCACCTTGCAACAACAAACGCCTGCGTGCATTGATGGGTGGCTTCATGGCGCGCCCCCTGTGATCGTGACCGTACCAGCTTGCCATCCGCAGCCAGATCC
>WFUE01000116.1 GCA_015485125.1 Lysobacterales bacterium
GGCTGGGACGCGCGCGGCCGTAGTGGGTCTTGAATACTTCGTTGACCAGCAAGCCGGGCCCCAGTAGCAGGCTGAACAACAGAAACGCCAATGCAGGCCGGTGGTTTTTCAGGGCTTGCCAGCGAAAGGAGGTCAGCCAGCCCAGCAGCAGCAGGACAGCCAGCACGCGCGGAATCTGGGCAAAGAGTTCAAAGGTCCACCAGGCCCAGGCTGTCTGCTTGAGGTAAAACCCCTGCTCCGGGAGCCAGAACCGGGCCGAGAGGGAGAGGTCCAGATCGGGCCAGAGCAGAAACACCAGTACACTCAGTGGGAACAGCCAGCTTTCCGGCCAGCGCAGCAGTTTCACGGCGGGGCCTCCCGCACGCCTTCCAGCGCAAACACGTACAGTTTCAGCGTCATGTCCGGGTAGGGCCGGCTGACGATGCTGCCCAGGGGTTGTACCCGCTTGAAGCGTGCGTGCAGGCCTTCCGGTTGCGCCTGCTTGCTGAACAGCAGGAAGCGATCCTGCCCGCTGCGTCGGTGGATGGCCAGCAGATCATGGCTGATGGCGTATTGATTGCGGATGGTACCGTGGGCGTTGTAGTAGGCCAGGTGGTTGTTTCCCGGCAAGGCGTAATAGCCCAGCAGGGCCATGACCTTGCGGTTGTCGGCAGTCAGCAGGTAATCCGGGTATTGCCGCAACAGGGCCCGTGCCTGTTGGCCCAGTGCTTCCCAGCCACGGATGCGATGGTAGGGGTCGATTTTGGCCGTGGATTCGATGTGCAGGGCACGCAATACCACAGGCCAGTGGTAGAACAGGGTCAGCAGGGAGAGGTTCAGCAGTACGCTCATAACCACCCAGCGGGCGGGGCGTTTCAGGCAGGCCCAGCCGGCACCGGCCAGCAGCGCAAAGCCGATGGTCGCCGGTGCGGCCCAGTTGAGATTGGCGCGGGAGAGCAGGGCCAGGGTAGCCAGTAAAATCCAGGTCGGCCAGGCCAGCCAGCCGGCCAGCGACAGTGGTTGCTGTGCGGATGTGGCTGGCTTCTGGCGGTTGCGCCATGCCACCATGCCCATCCAGGCGGTCAATGGGCCAACCACCACCACCTGCCCGAGCAGAAACTCGACAAACCGTTGTGGATGAAACCATTGCCGGTCCAGCTGGGAAATTTCCGCCGTATGCTGAAAGCTGATGAAATCGTTTTGCCAGTTCCACCACAGGTTGGGCAGAAAAACCAGAAAAGCTGTCGCCACTGCCAGCCAGAAACCGGGCCGCAGCAGTGCCTGTCGCCGGTCCTTCTCCAGCAGCAGCCAGAGCAGCAGGCTGGCCGGCAGCAGTATCATGGAGTACTTGCTCAGCAACCCCAGCCCGCCGGCCAGCCCGGCCAGCAGCCAACGACCGGTTTTGCGCGGTTGTGCCAGGGCACGTTGAAAGAGCAGGATGGTCAGCGCCCAGAAAAACAGCAGGGGCGCATCGGTGGTGACGAACAGACTGTTGAAACCGATCAACGGCATGGAAGCAAACAGCACGGCGGCCCAGCGGCCGGCTTTGGGGCTGAACCACTGGTGCCCCATGTGCCAGATGAGTAAGGCCGTGGCCGTGTACAACACGGGGCTGGAGAGCTTGACGGCCCATTCTTCCATGCCGAAAAGATGCGTGCTGAGCCAGATCATCAGTGCCACCATGGGCGGCTTGGAGAAATAGCCCCAGTCCAGATCCAGCGACCAGTGCAGATAATGGGCCTCGTCGAAGAACAGCGGCAGCTCGATCCAATGTACCAGCAGTACCCGCCAGAGCAGCAGCAGAAGCAGAAAAGCGGCAGTCAGGGCATTGGCCCGGGGTTCACTCAGTGGTTTCATGCCGGTTGTTTTTTCCATCCAGCCAGCTCCAGATACTGAGCAGGGCTATCACAACAGCCAGTATCGTGCCGGCTGGTTTGTTCTGGGGAAAATGCCCGTCGTAGCCCGGCAGGGAAAGTGTGGTGAAAACCAGCAGGATGGTCCATGCGGCGTGTGCCCTGCAGGATTCGCCCCAGGGCCATAGTGGCGCGAGTTTCATGGCTGCCCAGGCTGAAAGCAGCCCCAGGCCGGAACCAGCCAGCACATCCACGGGCCAGTGTACGCCAACCATGAAGCGGCTGGCTGCAACCCATGCAGCCAATGCAAGTGCCAGCCAGCGCCAGAAGGGTCTGGGAAGAAAAGCGATAGCCAGGCCGCAGGCGGCAAAGGCGGTCAGGCTGTGGCCGGAAGGGAAAGCGCCCTTTTTCAATGCCGGGCCCAGCAGACGAAAGGTTTCCGTATCCAGCACGGCGGGCGGGCGGGGCATGGCAAACCCGCTTTTCATCAAGTGCACACCCAAACCGCCGATGATCAGCGCCAGGATCACGCGCCAGGCCAGTGCGGGCGAACGCAGGGCAAAGGGCAGGGCCAGTGCAACCGCGATCCGGGAATCACCCAGCAGGGTCAAGTGCGTCCAGAAGGCATCCGGCAGCCATTGTCCCAGACGGTTGAGTGCCATGAAGGCAGCTTGATAACCCGCGCCCAGCCAGAGTAGCCCCGCCAGCAGCAACAGGCCCAGGCCGGGATAGAGCAGCCAGCGGTTCAGGGTGGAATCAGGCAGCGGGGAACCCGGCCGGGGGAAGGTCATCATGGTGTGTCGGTTTCCGGTTTGAGCAGCACAATGGCTCCCTGATCATAAACGGTTTTCCAGCGGGTCGGGCGGGTTTTTTCCCGCAGGGAAGGCAGACGATCCTTGCGCGTGAATACCCACTCGCCAGCCAAAGGCAGGCGGTGTGGCGTCACCGCCTGACGGTAGACGCTGAAGCTGGGCATGTAGATGCGCCAGGCCACGACGGGTGCCCCCGCGGCGCGGGCAATGAATGCCGCCTGCTTGACGGGCGCTTGTTGCAGACTGGCGATGACCGGCAGCATGACCTGTTGCAGGAACAGCAGGTGCAGCGCACCGGCACCCACCAGTGCCAGTGTCGGTTTTTGGCGCAGGCTGTAGAGCAGGCCGGTCGTCAGCAAAAGCAGCAACAGGGCCCAGGGCCATTGCTGAAAGAGCAGCTGCGGCGCGGCGCTGAACAGCCAGGCTTCGTAACTATCGCTCTTGAGTTGAGCGATCAGCCCAGGACTGGCCACGCTGATGCCCAGCCACAGTAGTGGAGGAATCAATGCTGTCAGCAGGGCCAGGCGGCGAAAACGCCATTGGGCTGCGGGCATTTGCCCCAGTGTCGCCAGCAACGGGTAGAGCAGCGGCAGGCCATAGAGTATGTAGTGCGGCAATTGCGTACCCGAAAGCGAGAACAGGATGAAACTCACCGCCAGCCAGCGCAGTGCAAACCGTGCCCAGCCCTGTTCGGTGAGGCTGCGATAGCGGGCGGCCATTTCCGCCAGCAGGCCGCTGTAGGGCAGCAGTACCAGCGGCAGGGCCAGCAGGTAGTACCACCAGTGGCCGCCATGGCCTTCCATGGTGCGGGTAAAACGGCCCAGATTGTGATCGAGGAAAAATTGCACCAGTAGTTCCGGCCCATGTTGCAGCCAGACCAGCACATACCAGGGCAGGGCGGTCAGCAGAAAGAGCAGCCAGCCGGTCGGCAGGGTGATGGCGCGCCAGAGCGCCTGCCATTGTTTTTCCCGCCAGGCATGCCAGAGTGCCGGCAATACGGGCAGGGCCAGCGCGGCCGGCCCTTTGGTGAGAAAACCCAGTCCCATCCACAGCCAGACCTTGCGCGCGTGGACGGTTTTGCGCTTTTCGAAATAGCGTGCCATGTCAAAGGCGGTCAGGCTCAGCCACAGGTTGAACAGGGCATCCGCCGTGGCCGCGTGGCTGATGATGCCCACACCGGCGGTTGTCAGCGTTAGCAGCACGGCTTGCAGGGCCAGCTCTTCCGGCATGCGTTCGCGGGCAAAGCGCCAGACGGCCAGCAGCCAGAAAAAGGCCGCCAGTACGGATGGCAGACGCCAGGCCCATTCCTGCTGGCCAAACAGGCTGACGGACAGGGCCTGCAGCCAGTAGATCAGTACCGGCTTGTCGGGTCGGGGTTCGCCATCCAGGGTGATGAAGAGGAAATCTCCATGCACCAGCATTTCCCGGCTGGCTTCGCTGAAGGCGCCTTCATCCAGATCGAACAGGGGCAGGTTGAGTCCACCCGTCAGCAGCAACAGGGCCAGCGCGAGACTCAGCCCGTACAGCAGCCGGGACGGATGGGCAGTTTCAGGCTGCAGCATGCCAGCCCGGTGCCTCCTCCTGTAGGGGTTTCAGGCGGTAGGCGGTGGTGCCCCGGGATTCGTAAAAGACCCGAACGAGAATTTCAGCCAGCAGCCCGGTGGTTAAAAACTGCAAGGAGGCCAGCAGGCAGACCACGGCAATCAGCAATAGAGGGCGCTGGCCGATGTCTTCACCCAGTGCGAATTTCACCCACATCAGCCAGCCCATGAGCGTGGTGCCGACAGCGCCCAGACTCAGGCCGATGCTGCCGAAAAAGTGGCCGGGGCGGGCACGAAAGCGCAGAAAGAAGAAGACGGCCAACAGGTCGAGAATGACGCGGAAGGTACGGGAGATGCCGTACTTGGATTCGCCATGCTGGCGGGCGGCATGGCGGACTTCCATTTCGCCAATGCGGCGCGGGTCGGTGATGCTGGCCACCCAAACCGGAATGAAGCGGTGCATTTCCCCGTACAGGCGCACCTGTTTCAGCACTTCGGCGCGATAGACCTTGAGGGAGCAGCCATAGTCATGCAGGCGCACGCCGGTGACCTTGCCGATCAGCCGGTTGGCGATTCGTGAGGGAATCTTGCGCATGACCAGCGCATCCTGTCGGTGCTTGCGCCAGCCCTGCAACAGATCGAGGTCGTCCTGCAGCAGTCTTTCCAGCATGACGGGAATATCGGCCGGGTCGTTCTGCAGATCTCCGTCCAGGGTGGCGATCAGGCTGCCACGGGCGGCATCGATGCCGGCCTGCATGGCGGCTGTCTGGCCGAAATTGCGGCTCAGCTCGATGATGCGGACATGATTGCCATATTGGCTGGCTGCGCTGCGCAACCGTTCGACCGTCCGGTCCGGGCTGCCGTCATCCACGCAGATCAGTTCCCAGGGGCAGGGCAGGTCGGCCAGCGCCTCGTGCATGCGTTGCAGCAGGGGTTCGGCGTTGTCTTCTTCCTTGTACAGGGGGACCACCACGGACAGGCGATGGTCGGCGAGAGCCTGCTGGAAGCTGGAAGCATGCGATGCGTCGTTCATGGGCGGCAGCACTGGTAAATGGTCGCGTATTATAGCCCATTCGCCGTTCATTTCCGCGCATGTTTCTGCGGGAAAGCCGACTGCAAACCAGGGTTATTGGTCGGCGGATACCACCTGCTGGCGGTTGGACGGCAGCAGCCAGGCCAGCAGTGAAAACAGCAGCGAGGACGCCAGAATGAACAGGTGCAAGTTGACTGCGGTTGCCAGCAGAGAATCCTGAATGGCACCCTGGGCGAAGGCACGGCTGCCGCCACTGCCCAGCAGCATGGCCGCTTCATAAGTGCCAAAGCCTGCCAGCCCCTGGACTGGCAGGGCACTGGCCAGCTCGGCGGCCACCACGCCAGGCAGCAGGGCCAGCACGGGCAGGCCGCTCAGTTGCATGGCCGCCAGCAGGAAAGCCGCCAGTTTGACAGCCCAGGCAGCCAGGGTCAGCCCGCTGAGCCGGAAATAGAGGATGGGCGCGTCGGGAAAACCGGCCAGCAGCTGATAGAGCCATCGTCCTGGCCTGTGGATGCTATGTTGCAAACGGGCCTGAAGGTGCTGGTGCAACCACCAGCCCAGTGGAATCAGCAGCAGGCTGGCGGCCACAGGCAACAGCCAGACAGGTGCGTGGAACGCGGCCCAGGTCAGCGCAGCCAGCCAGAACAGGGCGAACAAATCCAGCAAGCGAATCCACAACAGGCTGCCGCTGGAATGGAGCACCGGATGATTGAAATAGCGGCGCATCAGCCAGGGGAACAGGGCTTCTCCCAGGCGCATGGGTAGCCAGTTGATGGCGGTGGTGTGCCAGATATTGATGCGGAGAAAATCGGTGAACTGTCCGCCGGTTTTTTCTTTCATGAGCAGGTAGAAACGGCAGGCGCGCAGGCCGTAGGCCAGCGCGGTGAGCAGCAGGATGACCAGCAGTGATGGTAGCGGAAAGGTTTGCCAGGGTTGCAGCAGCCGTGCCCAGCCCAGGCGCTGTTCCACCCACCAGAACAGGGTCGCTGCGATCAGCAGGCCGGCAAGCAGGCGGATGCCGTGCCGCAGCCAGCGTGTTTTCATGCCTGCCAGCACCAGTGCCAGGGTTCGGGCTGGAAGCCGGAGGAGTTGCCAGACGGGTAGCTTTCGTGAAATCCGAAGCGTGCCGCGTGCATGCGCAGCCATTGACAGGCTTCACTTTCGGCGAAGGCTGGAGACAGGACTGCGTCTTCACCGGCAGCCAGATCCAGCGCCCGGCCCGTGTGATGTTCGCTCAGGCCGGGTGGTGCGCTCCAGCGGAGAATTTCCTCGGGCGCTTGACCGGCGGCCAGCTTGCGTTCCCAGATGGCGGCCTGTTGTGCCCAGCTGCGGTAAGCGGAGATGATTTCCAGTTCGATGCCATCACGGGCCGCGGCATCTTGCATGGCCTGCCAGGCTTGCCAGGTTTCAGCACACATGGCCTGTGTGCGTTGAAAACGGTCGGTGTAGCAGGGTTGAACCGGACCTTCGGCAAACCAGGGAAGTTGTCGTGTTTGCCACAGTTGCGGCGAGAGGCGCAGGCGCTGCCACAGTGCCAGCAGGTTTTCCGGCCAGTCTGTCGTGTTCATGTCTCTTTCCGTCGCGCATGCTCGGGCAGTACACGGGTGATCAGTGCCCAGACATCGGAAATGGTATAGGGTTTGGCCAGCCGGTCGACAAAGCCATACTGGCTGGCCCGGGCCATGACCGGGTCATCGGAATAGCCGGAAGAGACCACGGCGCGGACCTGGGGGTCCAGATCCAGCAGGTTGCGCATGCATTCCTGCCCGCCCATGCCATCCGGGACAGTCAGGTCGAGGATGACCAGTTCATACTTGTGCCCGGAGGCCATGGCCTGCTGGTAGAGAATGATGGCTTCCTCCCCGTTGCGGGCCGTGGTGACTTCCAGGCCGATTTTCTCCAGCATGCGTGTCAGCAGCTTGAGGATGGTGTCCTGGTCATCCATGACCAGCACGCGGGCACGATACTGGGCCACGGTGACCGTGCGTGTCTGCGGCTGATCTTCCGGATTGCCCGGTGGCAGGTACAAGCGGAAACAGGCACCGCCTTCGGGCAGATTGTCCACTTCCAGCAGGCCGCCATGCCGCTTGAGGATGGAAAAGGATGAGGCCAGCCCGAGCCCGTGACCGCTTTTCTTGGTGGTGAAGAAGGGGTCGAAAATACGGTCCAGCAGTTCCGTTGGCACGCCGGGGCCGTTATCGCAGATGTCAATGCGAACATAGCGTCCCGGTGGCAAGGTTTTGTAGGGATGGTTCAGCAACAGGTTCTTTGCATGAACCCGGATCTGTCCCTTGCCGTTCATGGCTTGCACGGCATTGATGGTCAGATTGTTGATGACCTGGTGCAATTGCCCCTGATCACCCTGGACCGGCCACAGTCCCTTTTCCATGTCAAAACTGGCGACCACCGAGGAGCCGCGCAGACCGAAGCGTACGGATTCGTCGAGAAAATCCTCCATGCGCAAGGTCTTGAGCGCGGGCTCGCCCCCCTTGCTGAAGGTGAGTAGCTGATGGGTGAGGCGGGAGGCAACCTTGACCTGCTCTTCCACCTCTTCCAGGGTCTTCATCGACTCCAGCGGTTCCGCCTCCGCCAGTTGCATGCGTGCCAGCGACAGGCCGGCGAGAATGCCTGTAAGCAGGTTGTTGAAGTCATGGGCGATTCCGCCGGCCAGCACACTGAGGGATTCCAGCCGGTCATGGCGGATCAGCTCATCCTCCATCTGCTCCTTTTCGTTCAGGTTTTGCAGCAACACGGCCATACCCTGCCGGTGCTGTTCCAGACTGACCGGCACGGCGCGGATGCTGTATTCCTGTTCTTCAATGTTTTCCAGTACCGGCTGGGATTGTCGCTGTTGGCGCAGGCTGGACATCAGTGTGGCGATGATGCCGGAAGGCAGCAGTTCCTGGATACTCCGGATTTTTTTATTGCCGTCCTCGCCGCCCTTCCTGTTCAGCAGGGTTTCGGCGGCCGGGTTCGCTTCCAGAATCCGGCCATTCAGGTCACAGATAAGAATGCCGGCCGGGGCGATTTCGAACAGGGACTGGAACAGGGCGCTGCGCTGATGCAGATCCTGCACCAGATCGGCCCGGCGGGCCATTTCCTCGCGGATGGAGCTGATTTCCTTCTGCAGCATGTCTTCCTGGCGCAGGGAAGCCAGCAGGGGGCGCTGTTTTTCTTCAGCCGGCTGCTGCCTTTTCTGGTACCAGAGATAGGGCAGCATGGCCAGCCCGTAGAGCAGGCTGATCAGCAGGCGCTGGTGCCAGATGCGGGTCCAGTCCGGATTGTGGGGAATGTCACCCAGCAGGCTGAACAGTGTGGAAAAAATCAGGTGATCCGCGGAGCCGATGAACAGGAGGACCAGCAGGAAAATCAACCCCCTCGGCAGGGCTTTCAGCAGGCGTCTCAGACTTTCGTAGAGCATGCCCAGGAGGAGGAAATCCAGTGAAAGGGTGGCTGCGCTGCCCAGAGCCATTTTCAGGTGGGTGGCAAAATCCACCATGGACTTGGTCGAAACCTTGCCGATGGCTTCCTGCAGAAACAGGCCGATCACCGGCCCGGCCAGAATGAGCAGGACAATGGAGAACATCAGCACTCTCGCCGGCTTGGGCCCGTCCAGTACATAGGTGAGCAGCACAGCGGCAATCAGCGCGGGGATCAGGGTGGTGATGATCATTTGTGGCGCAGGCCAGAACCCGCCTTGCTGCGCCAGCAGGCTGGAGAACCAGCCCAGCAGGGTCAGTGCGCCCATGACCGTGAAAAAGGGGGCCAGCGAGTGGCGATGACGCAGGGCATGTGCCAGCAGGATCAGGGTCAGAATGATGCCGCCTTGAACGGACAGGATGAGCCAGGATGGTGCTGCTAGCATGCGCCGGGGTCACTCCATTGGACAGTGTGCGGCAGTATTGCAGATTGCCGGCCCGGCTGCCAATATGCGGCCGGGCGATGGTGGCAGTATTCCCGTTTTCCACTCATGCCGTGTGGCTCAGTTTCTTCAGACGGTACAGCAGTTCCAGCGCCTGCCGGGGCGTGAGTTCGTCCGGGTCGGTTTCCTGCAGGATTTCCAGCGCCGGATGCGCTTCCCATTGTGGTTCGGGCGTGAACAGCTCCAGCTGGGGCTGATCCACGGTGGCTGGAGTGCTTTGTTGTTCCAGTTTTTCCAGATAGGCCTGCGCCGCCTGGATGACCTTGGCGGGCAGGCCGGCCAGTGCCGCCACCTGCAGACCGTAGGAGCGATCCGCCGGTCCATCCTTGACACTGTGCAGGAAGATGATGCGATCGTCATGTTCGATGGCATCCAGATGCACATTGCGCATGGCCTGTGCCTCACGCGCCAGTTGGGTCAGTTCGAAATAGTGGGTGGCGAACAGCGTGAAGGCCCGGTTGTGATCGTGCAGATAGCGGGCGGCGGCCCAGGCCAGGGAAAGCCCGTCGTAGGTGCTGGTGCCACGGCCTACCTCGTCCATCAATACCAGGGATTCCGGCGTGGCGTGATGGAGAATATTCGCCGTCTCTGTCATTTCCACCATGAAGGTGGATTGCCCGCGTGCCAGATCGTCGCCGGCCCCGATACGGGTGAAGATGCGGTCGATGGGCCCCAGTTGCGCGCTTTTGGCCGGTACAAAACTGCCGGCGTAGGCCATGAGCACGATCAGTGCCACCTGGCGCATGTAGGTGGATTTGCCACCCATGTTGGGGCCGGTGATCATCTGCATGCGCATGCGTTCTTCCAGGTGGCAGTCGTTGGCAATGAAGGGCTCGTCCAGTACCTGTTCCACCACCGGGTGTCGTCCCTGTTGAATATGGATGCCCGGTGTGTCGGCCAATGTGGGCTGGCAATAATCCAGTGCCAGGGCGCGCTCGGCGAAACAGGCCAGTACATCGATCTGGCTGAGGGCGGCGGCCATGCGTTTCAGTGCCGGGCTTGTCTGTTGCAAGGTCTCCAGCAGGCGTTCGTAGAGCCACTTCTCCCGCGCCAGCGCGCGTTCACGACTGCTGAGTACCTGATCTTCGAATTTTTTCAGTTCCTCGGTGATATAGCGCTCGGCATTTTTCAAGGTTTGCCGGCGGGTGTATTCCGCGGGAATCTCCGCCTGCTGCGCCTTGGAGATTTCGATATAGTAGCCATGGACCCGGTTGTAACCTACCTTGAGGCTGGCGATGCCGGTGCGTGCCCGTTCCCGTTCTTCCAGTGCCTGCAAGAAGCCGTCGGCATTGCGGGAAAGCCCGCGCAGATGATCCAGTTCCTCGTCATACCCTTCCCGGAACACGCCGCCATCTCGAATCATCACCGCCGGGGTTTCCTCCAGGGCCTTTTCCAGCTCTTCCAGCAAGGCGGGTTGGGGCTGGGCTTCGGCCAGCAGTTGTTGCAGCAACGGGCTGTCGCATGTTTTCAGGCTTTGCTGGATCAATGGCAGTTGTTTCAGGGTATCGCGCAGGGTGGAGAGATCACGGGGCCGTGCCGTGCCGAGGGCAATGCGGCTGTGGATGCGTTCCACATCGCCAATACCACGCAGGATATCCTGCAATGGCTCCAGCTCGATCCGGGTCTGGATCTTGTCGATGGCGTCGTGACGGAGGCGCAAGGTCTGCTGGTCACGCAGGGGCTGGTTGAGCCAGCGGCGCAGCAGGCGGCTGCCCATGGCGGTCATGCAATGGTCGAGCACACCGGCCAGCGTCCATTGGTGCTGGCCGCTGCTGTGGAATTCGATTTCCAGGTTCCTGCGGGTGGCGGCATCGAGAATGATGCTGTCCCGCAGCCGTTCGTGTCGCAGGCCGATGATGTGACCCAGCTGGCGTTTCTGGGTTTCCTGGGCATAGCTGAGCAGGGCGCCGGCCGCCGCAATGCCGGCATCCAGCGCTTCGCAGTCGAAACCGGAGAGGTCGTGCACGCCGAACTGTTCGCAAAGCAGGCGATGGGCGCTGTCCCGCTCGAAATGCCAGGGCGGGTAGCGTTTCAGGCCGTTTCGTTTCTCCAGTGCGGCAGGCAGGGTCAGACCATCGGGATAGAGCAGTTCCGCCGGGTCCAGGCGCTCGATTTCGGCCAGCAATACCATTTCGTCCGTGGGCTCCTGAACGGCAAAATCTCCCGCGGCCAGATTCATCCATGCCAGACCCCATTGTTTTTGGACTTGCACGATGGCCAGCAGGCGCTGGTCCCGGCGCTGGTCCAGCAAGGCATCGTCGGTGACCGTGCCCGGCGTGACGATGCGTACCACTTCCCGCTTGACCGGCCCCTTGCTTGCAGCCGGGTCACCGATCTGTTCGCAGATGGCGACGGATTGCCCCTGCCTGACCAGCCGCGCCAGGTAGGCTTCCGCTGCGTGATAGGGGACGCCGGCCATGGGAATGGGCTGTCCGGCGGAATGGCCACGATGGGTCAGGGTAATGTCCAGCAGTGCCGCGGCCTTGCGGGCGTCCTCGTAGAACAGTTCGTAGAAATCCCCCATGCGGTAAAACAGAAGCAAGTCCGGATACTCGGCCTTGATCTGCAGATATTGCCGCATCATGGGAGTGTGCTGATCCTTGGAGCTCATTGTAGCCTGTGTCTGCCTGTTCACGAGCTTGCAGATAATGGGGCAGGGGGATTTTTTTTTCCAGTTCCAGCCTGCAATTCCTCCAGCCTTGGATGGGGGGGTGCACTCGGGTACAATGCGCCGCCTTCCGCTGGATTGCAGATGTTAACTTTTTGTATAAAGAAACTTTTGCAACTCCACGTTTTTTATTGATTTTTATGGTATATTGCCACCGTTTTAGCGACGAGTGGTCATTTTTGTTAAATCTGACACAGGAATAATCTCATGGCCATTGAAAGAACACTCTCCATCATCAAGCCCGATGCAGTCGCCAAGAATGTGATCGGCAAGATCTACCAGCGTTTCGAGGACGCCGGCCTGAAAATTGCCGCAGCCAAGATGAAGCACTTGAGCCGTGCCGAGGCCGAAGGCTTCTACGCAGTCCACCGTGAGCGCCCTTTTTTCAATGATCTGGTGGAGTTCATGATCTCCGGCCCGGTGATGATCCAGGTGCTGGAAGGCGAGAACGCCATTGCCAAAAACCGGGAACTGATGGGTGCCACCAACCCCAAGGAAGCCGAGCCGGGCACCATCCGTGCCGATTTTGCCGAGAGCATTGATGCCAATGCCGTGCATGGCTCCGATGCGCCGGAGACGGCTGCCCAGGAAATTGCCTACTTTTTCCCGGCTTCCGAGGTCTACAGCCGCTGATGGACACCGGGCACGAAAAGGTCAACCTGCTGGGCATGGGCAACGAGGCCCTGCGCCAGTGGGTCGTCGATCTGGGCGAAAAGCCTTTTCGTGCCCAGCAGCTGATGAAATGGATGTTTCATCGGCTGGAAAGCGATTTCTCCGCCATGACCGATATCAGCAAGGCCTTCCGTGCCCGGCTGGCGGCCATTGCGGAAATCCAGCCGCCGGAAGTGCTGCTGGAAAAGGATTCCGCTGACGGTACCCGCAAGTGGGTGATGGCCATGCCCGGCGGCAGTGCCATCGAAACCGTTTTCATTCCCGAGGGCAAGCGCGGTACGTTGTGCATATCCTCGCAGATTGGCTGCGGGCTCAATTGCACCTTCTGCTCCACGGCCCGTCAGGGCTTCAACCGCAACCTGACCACGGCCGAAATCATCGGCCAGGTCTGGGTGGCCGCCCGCTCGCTGGGGCAAACGCCGGATCAGCGTCGCATCACCAATGTGGTGTTCATGGGCATGGGCGAACCGCTGCTCAATTTCGATCATGTCATGCAGGCCGTCTCGCTGATGCGGGATGATTTCGGTTTCGGACTGGCCGGCAAGCGTATTACGCTTTCAACCGCCGGCATGGTGCCCATGATCGATCGCATGCGTGAAGTGACCGACATCAGCCTGGCGGTATCCCTGCATGCGCCCAACGACGCCTTGCGTGATCAGCTGGTTCCGCTGAACAAGCGCTATCCCATTGCCGAGCTGATGGCGGCCTGCAAGCGCTATGTGGCAGGGCGTCGTGGGGAGCGGGTGACCATGGAATACACCCTGATCGAGGGGGTAAACGATCAGCCGGAACATGCCCGGGCCTTGATCCGTTTGCTGGCCAATGTGCCCAGCAAGGTGAATCTGATTCCCTTCAATCCCTTCCCGGGTTCCGATTTCAAGCGGCCCAGCGAGGAAAGCATACGTCGTTTCCAGACGCTGCTACTTAATCATGACAAGGTGGCCACCCTGCGCAAGACACGCGGAGACGATATTGATGCAGCCTGTGGCCAGCTGGTTGGGCAGGTCGCTGACCGAACGCGACGCAGCCAGAAATTGAAGACGCTACCCCTGGGAGGTTGAAGATGCGTATTCTCCTGTTTCTGTTGTTGTTCATGGGGTTGGCGGGCTGCGTTTCCAACCCGGAGCGCAGCGAGGACGAGCAGGCCGCGCAACAGAAAAAACTGGCTGTACTCAATGTCCAGCTGGGTTCGGGATATATGCGGGAAGGGCGGTATGAAGTAGCGCTGGATCGCTTGAACAAGGCTTTGAAATATGATCCGGCTTCTGCGGATGCGCATACGGTGCTGGCTGTACTCTACGAACGCATCCGCAAGCCCGAACTGGCAGAACAGCATTACCGCAAGGCTGTGGAATTGCAGCCGGATAATGGGGATGCCCAGAACAA
Source organism: Lysobacterales bacterium (assembly GCA_015485125.1). Classification (GTDB taxonomy): domain Bacteria; phylum Pseudomonadota; class Gammaproteobacteria; order Xanthomonadales; family S139-57; genus S139-57. The sequence continues at coordinate 13,867 of WFUE01000116.1, forward strand.
TCTTGGAACCTTTTTGTGCAGACAACAGAAGTACGATCAAGCGGAAATGCACTTTCGCAAGGCCTGGGAAAACCCCTTCTACAAGACACCGGCCGTGGCATTGACCAATGCGGGATCCTGTGCAATGAAAGCGGGGAGGTCTACAGTAGCCGAAGGTTATCTGAGACAGGCTATACAAATTGATGGCAATTATCCGGATGCGCTATTTCTGCTTGCGCGCCTCATGCATGAACAGGGTAATCATTTCAAGGCACGGGCGTTCTTGCAGCGATACGAGGCCACGGGCCAGGTGCGACCGGATGCCTACTGGCTGGGGTACCGTATCGAATACGCCCTTGGAGACCTGAAGGCCAGCCAGGCCTATGCGGCCAGGTTGCGAAGCCAGTTTCCCGACGCCCGTGAGACCCAGTTGTTGAACAAGGTGGACAAACATGATTGAACCCGGTTCCACCATGGAAGAACCCGCGACAGGCAAGTTGTTCGCGCAGGCACGCAACGAGCGTGGCCTGTCTATCCAGCAGGTGGCTTCGGAACTGAAACTGCCAAAACAGACGCTGCGGAAACTGGAAGCGCTTGAAGATCTCAAAAGCGCTGATGTCTACCAGCGCGGTTACCTGAAGCGCTATGCTCGTCTGTTGGGCATGGATTGGGAGGCCGGTCATCAGGGAGATAATGAGGTGATCGTTCCGGCTGTGACCGACCTGTTACCGCGCAAAAAGCCCCGATTTCCAGCCTGGATGGCGTCTGTTTTTGCTGTTGTCGTGCTGGTGGCCGGTCTCTGGTATCGGTTTTCCACGCCTGAGCAATCGCCATCGAAAACCTCGCTTTCATACTCGACATCCCGCCAGCAACTGCCGACATTTACTCACAAGAGGCAGGCCACGGAGGTTGTTTTGCGGGCCAGCATGGAGCAGTCATCCAGAAAGGCGGAATTCGTACAGTCACCTTCTCAAACCTCCATTCGCAACCTTTCTCCCATACGGGAAGCCCATGCCGATATTCAGACAGAGTCGGTAAGGGAAGAGCCGGAACAAACCGCAGAACATTATCTCTTGCAGTTTTCCGGGGAATCCTGGGTGGAAGTGCGGGATGCCAGCGGTCAGCGCCTGGCCTATCGCCTGTTTCATGCCGGTGAATCCCTCCCATTGAAGGGGAAGCCCCCGTATGACTTGCTGATTGGTGATCATACCCAGGCGCGTCTGCGCATGGATGGCCAGGCTGTGGACTTGAGCGCATTCGCCCGTGGCAAGGTTGTTCGCATCAATACCGCATCCCTGCAAGGTGGCCGGGTAAATCATGAAACTTCATCATCCGATCACCAGCGTGATCCACAGGCTGTCACGGATGTGACAGCTCCCTGAAGAAGGCGCAATTGCGGCGGGCAGACAAATGGGGGTAGAGGGGCTATAATCCGCTACCTTTGCCGATTGCCATCCAAGCCAAATCATGAGTCAACGCCTTCAGGCCGTGCGCGGCATGCACGACATTCTCCCGCAGCAGACTCCGCTCTGGCAGTATCTGGAAGCGGAAATTCGCCAGGTTCTTGGTGCATACCATTTCGAGGAAATTCGTCTCCCCGTACTGGAAAAGACCGGTGTGTTCACCACCTCCATCGGTGAAGGCACGGATGTGGTGGAAAAGGAGATGTACACCTTTGCCGATCGCAATGGTGACAGCCTCACCTTGCGCCCGGAGGGCACGGCTGGTTGTGTGCGTGCCATGGTTCAGCACGGCTTGTTGCAGGGCCACGCGGCCCGGGTCTGGTACATGGGGCCCATGTTTCGTTATGAACGCCCGCAAAAGGGCCGTTCCCGCCAGTTCCATCAGACGGGGGTCGAACTGTTTGGCCCTGCTGGCGCCGATGCTGATGCCGAATTGATTGCACTGGCGGCGCGGTTGTGGAAGCGTCTGGGCCTGCTGGATGGCCTGACTCTGGAAATCAACACCCTGGGCAATGCCGAATCCCGTGCGGCCTATCGTGAACAGCTGGTGGCCTATTTCCGCGCACATGAAGATGCGCTGGACGAGGATTCGCGCCGCCGGCTGGAAATCAACCCGTTGCGTATACTCGACAGCAAGAATCCGGCCATGCAGGCGTTGATTGAAAAGGCCCCGCGGATGATGGATGCCATGGATGAGCTTTCCTTGCGTCATTTTAACCAGCTCTGTGGCATGCTCGACGCCGCTGGCATTGCCTGGACCCACAATCCGAGACTGGTGCGGGGCCTGGACTACTACAACCATACGGTGTACGAATGGACCACGGATCAGCTGGGAGCCCAAAGCGCCATCTGTTCCGGTGGCCGTTATGACGGGCTGGTGGAGCGCTTTGGCAGCAAGCCCGTACCCGCCACCGGCTTTGCCATGGGCATGGAACGGGTAATTGAACTGCTGCGCATGCAAGAGAGCGCATCCGGTCAGCAGACTCTGGATGCCTATCTGGTCGCGCCGGGCGTGGCGGAAACACAGGTGTTGGCCATTGCTGAACAACTGCGTGACCAGATGCCGGGTCTGCGGATGGAAATGAATTTGTCTGGCGGCAGCTTCAAGGCCCAGTTCAAGCGGGCTGACCGCTCTGGAGCCAAAGTGGCGCTGGTGCTGGGCGAGGATGAACTGGCCACCGGTGAATTGACCGTCAAGCCCCTGCGTGGGCAGGGTGAGCAGCAGCGTATTCCCCTGGCCGAATTGCCGCCACTGCTGGAACGCTGGACCTGAACCTGAATTTTCTTTCAGGCACTGCTGGCCTGAATACCGTAAACCAGAGCAAGAGAAACGGAAATGAGTGATCACAAGCGCGAAGAATACGAACAGAGTGAAGAAGTTCGCCAATGGCTGAAGGACAATCTGCAGACCCTGGTGACGGGTGTGGCCGGTGGTTTGGCCCTGCTGTATGGCTGGCAGTTCTTCCAGCAATGGCAGGCCGAGCAGCAACAGGCGGCAGGCGAAGCTTTCTATCACTTCGAACAGGCTTTTGAGAAGAAGGACAATGCTCAGGCTGAGGCGGCCTTGGCGTCTCTGAGCCAGGATTTCCCCCGTTCGCTCTATACCAGCATGGCCACGATGGAGTTTGCCCGGCTGCAAATGGATCAGGATCCGGCTGCGGCCCTGAAGACCTTACAGTCGCTTCAGAACAAATCTGTGGATGAAACCCTGTCCAATCTGCTGGCTTACCGAATCGCGCGCCTGCAATGGCAGACAGGAGACAGCGAAGCGGCCCTGCAAACACTGGCGGGTATCGAAAGCCCGGCTTATGCTTCCATGGTGGCGGAAACCCGGGGTGATATCTATTCGGAAACCGGCAAGACGGATGCGGCCCGCACGGCCTATCAGGAAGCGCTGAACAGCCTGGACCCGACCCAGGCCGGCAGCCGCCCCCTGCTGGAACTGAAGCTGGACAATCTGGGCAAGGCTGAACAGGCCACAGCCAGTGACTCGGCTGCAGAGGAGCAGAAATCTTGAAGCATTGGGGCCAGCTGGCGGCGATTGCGCTGCTTTTCCTTTCCCTGTCAGGATGTGCCACTTTTCAGAAAGTTTTTGGCAGCCTGGGTGGCAAGGATAATGTGGATCAGCCCATGGAACTGGTGGATTTCACACCCAGTGCCAAGGTCATCCGGCTATGGGAGCATGACGCCGGCAAGGGCACGGGCCGCCTGATTCGCAATCTGCAAGTGGGGCTGGATGGTGAGCGGGCCTACCTCGTTGACGCTCGCGGAAAACTGACAGCCCTGCAAAGGGATACCGGGCGAAAAATCTGGTCACATGACCTCAAGCTGAATGCTTCCTCAGGGCCGGTGGTACAGGATGGTTATTTGCTTATCGGTGGCATGGATGGGGAGCTGGTTCTGCTGGATGCGGCCACGGGCGAAGAGCAATGGCGTAACGAGCTTTCTTCCGAAGTCCTGTCCCTGCCGGTCATCGATGGAGACCGCGTCATCGCCCGTGCGCAAGACGGAAGGGTATTCGGTTTCGACCTGCGCAGCGGACACCGAATCTGGGTCTACGATACATCGGTACCGCTGCTGTCACTGCGTGGCAATGGCTCACCGCTGGCACTGGCCGGAACGGTGGTGCTCGGTTTTGACGATGGCAAGCTGGTGGCTTTGCGCTCGGAAGACGGTGTGCCGCTGTGGGAAGAAACCCTTTCGGTTCCACGTGGCAAGACCGAGCTGGAACGGCTGGTGGATATTGATGGCCAGATGGCTTTGATTGCCACGGACCTGTATGTGGCCGGCTTTCAGGGCAATGCGGCGGCCATACAGCTGACCACCGGCCAGTTTCTCTGGAAAAAACCCATGTCTTCCATCGCGGGTCTGACAGCCGGGCGCAAGCATCTGGCGGTCAGTGCCGCGGATGGCAAGCTCCTGTTGCTCGATCGTGCCACCGGCGAAACCCGCTGGTCGCTGGACAAGCTGCTCCATCGGGAACTGACCGCGCCCGCCTTCCAGCAAGGCGCCATCGTGGTGGGCGACAAGCTGGGTTATCTGCACTGGGTGGATGAAGATAGCGGTCAATTCATCGCCCGTGTTCGTCTGGGCAGCAGCAAGATCGAGAAAAACATCATTCAGGATCGCGGCGTGCTGTTCGTATTAAATGGAGACGGCAAGGCAGCGGCCTACCAATTGGAGCGATGACAACACAGCAATCGCTGCCGGTCATTGCCCTGGTGGGCCGGCCCAATGTCGGCAAGTCCACCCTGTTCAATGCGCTGACCCGCAGTCGGGATGCCCTGGTGGCGGACTATCCGGGGCTGACCCGTGATCGCAAGTATGGCCGGGCCGAATGGGAAGAACGGCAATTTCTGGTGGTGGATACCGGTGGCCTGGCAGACGCACAGGATGCCGTCAATCTCTCCATGCAGAAACAGGTCTGGCTGGCGGTGGAGGAAGCCGACCTGGTGCTGTTTCTGCTGGATGCGCGTGATGGTCTGACACCGGCCGACGAGGAGATTCTCGAGCGCCTGCGTCGGTGCGGAAAACCGGTGCTGGCGGTGGTGAACAAGGTCGATGGCCTGGATGAACGCACGGTACTGGCCGATTTCTACGCCCTGGGCATGCCGCTGGTGGGGATGGCCGCCGCCCATCGCCGTGGCATTCATGCACTCATGGAGGAGGCGGTCGCTACCCTGGGTGAGGCGCGTTTTCCCCGGGTGGAAGAGGAGCCACCGCTGCCCGATGCTCATATCCGCCTGGCCGTGCTGGGCCGGCCCAATGTGGGCAAATCCACCCTGATCAATCGCTTGTTGGGCGAGGAGCGCATGGTCACCATGGACCTGCCGGGTACGACCCGTGACACGGTGGAAGCCGAGGCGCACTGGGAAGGCCGGGACTACACACTGATCGATACCGCCGGTGTGCGCCGGCGGGCGCGTATCGACGAGAAGGTGGAAAAGTTTTCCGTCATCAAGGCGTTACAGGCGGTGGAACAGGCTCGCGCCGTGGTACTGGTCATCGATGCCCGTGAAGGCGTTACCGAACAGGATTTGCATCTGCTGGGGCATATCGTCGACGCCGGCCGCGCACTGGTCATCGCGGTCAACAAGTGGGATGGCATGGACCAGGACGCGCGCCAGCAGGTCAAGCGCGAATTGGACCGCAAGCTGGCATTCTGTGATTACGCCCGCCGGGTGACCATTTCCGCCCTGCATGGCTCGGGGCTCAAGGAACTGATGAAGGCGGTGGAAGAAGCCTATGATTCCGCCGGACGCAATTTTTCCACCCATGCCCTGACCGAACTGCTGCAACAGGCGGTGCAGGCGCATACGCCGCCCATTCGCCAGGGGCGGGCGGCCCGTTTGCGTTACGCGCATTCCGGTGGAGTGCATCCACCGCGCATCATTGTGCATGGCAATCGCACGGAAACCCTGCCGCCTTCCTATATCCGTTACCTGAGCAACCATTTCCGCAAGGCCTTCAAGCTGGTGGGCACGCCGCTGATTCTGGAATTCCGCACCAGTGACAACCCCTTCAAGGGGCGCAAGAACAAGCTCACTGCCCGCCAGATCCAGAAACGCAAGCGGTTGAAGAAATTCACCCAGCGCAAAAAATAACAGGAAGCCCGAAATCCCCACTGCAAGTCAGCGAAGAGGTCCGGGCTTCCCGAAGTGCCTTCCCTGGCAGTTCCAGCCCGAAAGCGGTTGATCGTCAGTGCCGGTTATCCCACCTCAAGCTGAGCCAGAAGGTACGGCCCGGTTCATTCACCCGCACGGGTAGCGGGTTGAAGGGATCGCTGTTGGCCCGGTTCACATGGTAGGCGTAGGTTTTGTCGAACAGGTTGTCTATGCGCGCGCTGAGGGTCCAGCCATGGGCCAGGGGCTTTTCCGCGAACAGATCCGCAACCACCCAGCCGTCGCCAGGGCCGGCATCCAGCCCGGCACCGTACATGGGATTGTCATCCACCCGGGTCTGTGCGCTGGCCCAGCGCAAATCCAGCCCCAGACGACCGCCTGCCTGCCGGTAATCCAGCCCCAGCAGACCGGACAGGGGAGGGATTCGGGCCAGGGGCCGCTGATCGGTTTCATTCTGGCCATGGGTGTAATCGGCCTGGAAACGCACACTCCAACGGGTATTCACCTCCAGGTGGCCAGACAGGTTCAGGCCATAGAGTCGCGCATCCACATTGCGATAAATGCTGGCACCGTCTGTTTGCAGAATGCCTGCCTGGCCATGGGCTCGATCTCTCAGGATGTAGTCCTTCACCTGATCCAGCCAGAAGGTTGCATTGAAATGCAGGGCGGGTTGAGCAAAAACCAGGCCCAGATCCAGGGACTGATGTTGTTCGGCGGTCAGATTCGGATTACCTACCCAACGCATCATCGGCATGCTGGCATTGGCTGCCATATAGCGTTCGGTGGCATCGGGCATGCGCCAGCTACGGCCCGCGTTGATGAATACCGACCACCGCGCGTTCAGATCTTGTTCCAGACGGCCAAAACCGGACACATGGCGCTCGCGCCAGCTGGGCGTGAAAGCACCATAATAGCGTGTGTACAGCTGTGCGGGTGTGGGCAGCGTGGGCTTGCCGAGTGCCTGCCCGGCGCTGCGGGCGCTACTGTGAAAAGTATCCACACGCAGGCCCAGTTTGAGCTGTCGTGGACCCTGTGGCCAGATACCTTGCAGGTACAGCCCTTGTTCCGACTGGTGTACATCCGGCCACAAGTTGGACTGTAGCAGGTTGAGCCGGTTGTCCATCATGCCGGTCATGCGGGGGGCCAGCCAACGGCTGGCGGTACGATCCATGCCCAGCAGCCATTGGCCAGCCCAGGCATCCAGCCCGAGTTTTGCCCGGCTGGTATGGGTGGTGGCATGGCTTTCCACACGCATGGCCATGGGCGCGGTACGGGGCCGCAGGCTGTAGTTATCCATGACGTGCACAACCTCGGCTTCGCCATCGGTCAGTTCCAGGCGGTCTATCCGTCCTTGCTCGGGTTGCCACTGGTATTTCCATTGCCACTGGTCGAGATCCGCCTGAGGGCTGTCCATGCCGGCACCGGCGTAGAGGGTGTCCCGGTCCCGCGTCTGATTCAGCTTGATTTCCAGCCGGTGTGCACCGCGCTCCAGCCCGGCGGAAAGGCCGACATTGCGTTTCTTGAAAGCGGCGCGAACGGTACGGGACTGGCCGTCCTTGTAATTCCCCTGCTGGCTGCGATCCGCGGTGAGGCGCAAGTAGTGCTGACCGTCCTGCCAGCTGCTATCTGCGCTGAGCTGGCTGTGTTGCCCGTTGGAGCTGCCTTGCAGGCGAACATCACTGCTCATGCCTTCGGGCAGTGCCCAGTTGTCCTGTTCCACCAGCAGGGTGCCGGCACTGCTGGCCGAACCCCATTCAAAGGTTTGCAGGCCCGGCAGCAGGGTGATGCGGTCCGAGGCATTGCCGGGCATGTACAGCGTGGGTGGGTCCATGCGGTTGGGGCAACCGCCGTGAATGGACATGCCGTCATTGAGCACGCGAATGCGTTCCTGGCTTTGCCCGCGAATGATCAGGTCCAGCCCTTGGCCACCCATGCGGGTTGCCTGTACGCCTGGAGCGTTTCTCAGCCACTCGGCCAGATCACTGGGGCTGGGAGCCTGGTCCTTGGGCAATAGCAGTTGGTTGTTTGCCTCGCCGGTTGTGTCCTTGATGACCAGGGTGCCCAGTCTGGCTGGTTCGTTGTCTGTGTCAGTGGCGTCATGGGTTTCATCGGCATGGCTTGGTGTCCATGGATGCAGCAGTGCTGCAACCATGAATATGGCTTCTTTCTTGAACATCTGAATCTCCTGCAAGCAACCGCAGGCCACCTGGCCCGCAAGTCGTATCAATGGCAAAAAGGGTTGTGGTCGAGATCAGATGTATGTCGGCGGCGCGCGCGCCAGCAGGGGGGTGGCGTGGGTGTGGGCGTGCAAATCGCAGGTCTGTGCCCATACCGGAGTAACCGGAGCAAGAGGGAGAATGACGGTTGCAGGCCGGGCTGTGGGCAACAGGGGTTGCTCCCAGGCATGAATGGCGTCGGTCCAGGCCAGGGAGTGATCCAGTTGCAGCCGGGTTCGGTATTCGTCCAGCCCCATCTGCACCATGCCCTGATCGGTACAGATGGTGATGGATTCACCCAGTACGCCATCCAGTTCAGCATCCCGCTGGGCATAGGCCTGCATGGCCAGCGCGGGGAACAGGGCCGAATACAACAACAACGCGGCCAGTAGCCGAAGCAACCGGTTTTGCAGGCCTGGATGACGCATGAAGTGCAACATTTTTTTATCAGAAACCATTTTGGGCGAAAGTGCAAGCAGGGATCGTTCCGTTGCTGACCGGCATCAAGGTTCAGCCCTGTGAAGGGTGCCGGCAAGCGATCGCCGATGGCTATACCATGAACTCCGCGCCGGCTGTGGGCCGGGCAGGCCGGCGATTTGACCGGATGAAAATTTTTCTTCTTCCGGGCTTGACAGTTTCGTGAAAGTGCCTAAAATGCGCACTCTCTTTTGCGGGAATAGCTCAGTTGGTAGAGCACAACCTTGCCAAGGTTGGGGTCGCGAGTTCGAGTCTCGTTTCCCGCTCCAGTTTCTTCAAAGCCCGGTTCTGCCGGGCTTTCTTGTATCAGCACCGGGGCTGTACTTTTTTGCCACAGCCCTTACAATGCACAGCTCATGGCTGGGTGGCAGAGTGGTTATGCAGCGGATTGCAAATCCGTGGACGCCGGTTCGATTCCGACCCCAGCCTCCATTTTTTTCCGTGCCGCCCGGGTGGCGAAATTGGTAGACGCAGCGGACTTAAAATCCGCCGGCTGTAACAGGCCGTGCCGGTTCGATTCCGGCCTCGGGCACCACCCGGTCTCACGATTTGTCGCAAGGAATCCAGATGATCCAGGTTGATTCAGAAATCGGCCGCCTCGATGCCGTGCTGGTTCACCGTCCCGGGCGTGAAATCGAGAACATGACGCCCAGCATGGCGCCGGAAGTACTGTACGACGATATTCTCAATCTTGAGCTGGCCGTTCGTGAGCATGACCAGCTGACCCATGTACTGGGCCAGGTGGCGGAGGTGCTGGCCTTTTCCGATCTGCTGGCCGAGGTCCTGCGGGAAGAACGGATACGCTACAAGCTGTTGTCCCGTCTGACCAAGATGTTTCATTGCCGCGACATGCTGGACACCCTGATGCAATTGCCGGTGGATACGCTGGTACGGCAGTTGTTCGAAGGCACGGAGCGCCCGCGCAATACCCTGAGCCGTTATCTGGACCCGGTGCCCTATATTCTGCCGCCGCTGCCCAATGCCTTCTTCACCCGCGATGCCACCATGTGTGCGAACGACCGGGTCATCATCGGTTCCATGGCACATCGGGTACGGGTGGCGGAAGCCATGCTGCTCAAGGTGCTGTTTCGTCATCATCCCAGGCTGGAGAATGGTGGTTTCTATTTCGATGGCACCAAGCGAAACAAGAAGCCGGAAGGGATCACCATCGAGGGTGGTGATCTGCTGATGGTGCGCAGGGATGTGGCCCTGATCGGTTACAGCGAGCGTACCTCCATTGAGGGTATCGACCGGTTGATGGCTGCCTTTGCCCGCGACGAAGGGCCGATACGGCATGTGGTCGTTGTTGAGATGCCAAAGAGCCGGGCCACCATTCATCTGGACATGATTTTCACTCTGCTGGACCGGGATCAGTGCATGGTCTTTCCACCGCTGATTCTGGGCCGTGACCGTTGCCGTGCCTGGCTGGTACGTCTGGATCGCCCTTGTGATTACCATATCCAGGAATTCGACAGTGTGCTGGGGGCGCTCAAGGCCGTTGGCGTGGATCTGGAGCCGCTGAAATGCGGTGGCGAAGACCGGCTGAATCAGGAACGGGAGCAATGGGCCAGTGGCGCCAATTTCTTCACTTTTGCGCCTGGGCAGATCGTGGGCTACGCCCAGAATACCCATACCATGGAGGCACTGTCACAGGCCGGTTATACGGTGGTCATGGCGAAGGATTTTCGTGCCGTAGATCACCAGGGCAGGGTGGTGGTCGGCATCGAAGGCTCGGAATTGAGCCGCGGTGGTGGCGGCTGCCGCTGCATGACCATGCCATTGCAGCGGCAGGCTGTGTCTGGCTGAACACTATTGGCGGATTTTCTCCAGCAGATTGTTGCGTTCGCTGGTCTGGATCTGCAACAAGTCAATGGCATCCAGGTAGGGCACCACGCCGTTGGCGCGCACGATCTCGCGGCCTTCCCGGCTGTGGGCAAAGCGAATGAACTTCTTGACTTCGCGGTATGCGGGCAAGGTGGGGTTGAAGGTCAGATACAACGGACGGTACATCAGGTAATCGCCTGACTGGATATTCTCGTAAGTAGGCTGCAGGCCGTTGAGACTGACGATTTTCAGGTTGCGCTTGCGCGCGCTGCTGATACCGGTGACAGCGATGGCCCAGGGGTCTTTCTCCAGTGTCTTCTCCAGCGGCCCCGATGATTTGAATACATGTGCATCCGGGAAATCCACGCTGGTATCGGCGAACAGCTTCTGCCGCAGGGTATAACCCACCCCGGAGATCTTGCCCTTTCGCGTAAACAGCCGGATGGGCTTGTGCGGCATGTTCGAGTTGAGCTCGTCCCAATACTTGAGCTTGCCCGCGTAGAGATCATGCAGCTGCTGCAGGCTGATGTCCTCCAGTGGATTATCCGGATGCACGATGACTACCAGTGCATCCCAGGCAATGGGATAGAGACTGATAGCCGACTCCAGCGCATTGGTGGGTAAGGGACTGCGGCAGGAACCGCCCAGGCTGGCCTGGCCACTCAGTACATCACGGATTCCACGCGTGGCGCCACCACCCTCCACTTGAATGGGAATGCCGTATTTTTCCTGGTAGGCATCCGCCAGTGCGGTCATGAAAGCCTTGCGGGTGATGCCGCAACCCACCCAGTGGAGGATGGTAGCCTGTTCCTTTTCGGTAGCAGGTGCGGGCGCATCCTCCGCCGCGGATTGGAGTGCTGCGGCAAGCAGCAGCAAGGTCAGCCAGAGATGACGCATTCAATTCCCCTCCCCATGAAGTATTGAGATGGCGACAGCCTTATCCACCATACCGCTATGGAAGCGGATTGGCAATCCGGGTTGCCCGCCGTTAGTCGTACTCAGCGGTGCCTTTTATTCCACAAAATTTCCCGACCCTGTTCATGACGGCATTGCAGACGGGCCATGACGAATAGCAGGTCGGACAGGCGGTTGAGGTAGCGGATGGTTTCCGGGCGAATGCTTTCACTCTGCCCGGCCTGAATGCACTGGCGCTCGGCACGACGGCAGACCGTGCGAGCCTGGTGAAGAAAGGCGGCGGTGGGGGAACCGCCGGGGAGGACGAATTCCTTGAGCATGGGCAGTTCGGCATTGAGGGTATCGAGCGTTTCCTCCAGCCAGTGGATATCCGTATTCTGTATCAGCGTCATGCCGGGCACACTCAATTCGCCGCCGAGATCGAAAAGATGGTGCTGGATGGTCTGCAATGCACTGCGGATGGCTTGCAGGGGCTGATGAGCCAGTACGATGCCAATGACGCTGTTGAGCTCATCGACATCGCCGTAGGCCTGAACGCGTGGCGCATCCTTGCGCACGCGGGTGCCATCGCCCAGCCCGGTGGTACCGTCATCGCCGGTACGCGTATAAATTTTGGACAGGCGATGGCCCATGGCTTACTCGCTTTCGGCTTCGGTATTTTCTTCGGAAGCCTCTCCACCTTCGTCTGCAGGGGCTTCTTCCGGGCGTGGCTCGGAGAGCTTGATCAGCCCTTCCTTGAGCAGGATTTGGACTTTTTCCTCGCCATTGAGCCATTGCTTGTTGGCACCGCGAACTGCGTGGCGGCCATTGCGCTTCTTGTAGATGGTGAATTCTTTGGTTTGCTTGATGATTTCCATACTCGTCCTCGACTTTCGGATGGGTTGTATCTGCGGGATGGGATGCCGCAGACCCTGCCGGTTGGCAGGGCCGGGAATTATATCATTGTGGTTCCCGGATTTTGACCAGGAAAAAACCCGGCAAGCGCCGGGTTTTTTCTGTCGGGGCTGGGCAACGGCTCAGATGGCTTCGTCACCGGTTTCCCCGGTACGGATACGTACCGCGGATTCCAGGTTGAGCACGAAGATCTTGCCGTCACCGATCCTTCCGGTACCGGCCGCTTTCTGGATGGCTTCCACGGCGGTGTCCACCATATCGTCGGTAACGGCGATTTCCAGCTTGACCTTGGGCAGAAAATCCACCACATACTCGGCGCCACGGTAGAGCTCCGTATGACCTTTCTGCCGGCCAAAGCCCTTGACTTCGGATGCGGTGATGCCTTGCACACCCACTTCAGCCAATGCCTCGCGCACGTCGTCGAGCTTGAAAGGCTTGATAATGGCCATGATCATTTTCATGTTGATTCCTCCAGATTTCAGTCAGGCCAAGGCTCAGAGATTGGAGCTCTTGACGAATTCGGGGTAAGCCTCCAGGCCGCATTCGGCATAGTCGGCACCAGCCATTTCCTCTTCCTCGCTGATCCGCAGGCCCATGATAACCTTGATGATCATCCAGGTGATGAAGCTGGTGACAGCCACCCAGCCACCGATGACCACGATACCCTTGATCTGGGCCATGAAGCTGCCGTCCGGATTGGTCAATGGTACGGCCAGAAGCCCCCAGACGCCAACCACGCCGTGTACGGAGATGGCACCCACAGGGTCGTCGATCTTGAGCTTGTCCATGACCAGGATGGAGAGAATCACCAGTACACCACCCACGGCACCGATCAGAGTGGCACTCAGCGGAGTCGGAGTCAGCGGCTCTGCGGTGATGGCCACAAGGCCAGCCAATGCGCCGTTGAGTACCATGGTCAGGTCCACTTTCCCCCAGCGAATCTTTTCGAAGATCAGCGCGGCCAGCACGCCACCGACGGCAGCCATGTTGGTGTTGACGAAGACCAGGGACACCGCATTGGCTTCTTCCACATTGGAAATCTTCAGTTCGGAGCCGCCGTTGAAGCCGAACCAGCCCATCCACAGGATCAGGGTACCCAGCGCGGCCAGCGGCAAATTGGCACCAGGCATGGCGCGTACCTCACCATTGGGGCCGTACTTGCCCTTGCGCGGACCCAGCAGAATGACGCCCATCAGGGCGGCTACAGCACCGCACATGTGCACGATGCCGGAACCGGCAAAATCGAGGAAGCCGGCTTCATCCAGTGCACCGCCACCCCATTTCCAGAAGCCCTCCACCGGGTAGATGAAGCCGGTGAGCACCACTGCAAAGATCAGGAAGGAGGTGAGTTTCATCCGCTCGGCCACGGCGCCGGATACCACCGACATGGCGGTGGCCACGAACACGACCTGGAAGAAGAAATCGGCCAGACCGGAGTAATACGGTGCGTCATCACCACCGGCCAGTACGGCATCGACAGCATTGTCGCTGCTGCCCAGGATGCCACCGAACGAGGGCATCCAGCCGCTGCCGTCACCATACATGATGCCGTAGCCCATGAGCATGTACATCAGACAGGCCACCGCGAACAGGATTACGTTCTTGGCGAGAATTTCGGTAGTGTTCTTGCTGCGTACCAGTCCGGATTCGAGCATGGTAAATCCGGCGGCCATCCACATGACCAGTACCCCTGATACCAGGAAGTAGAAAGTATCGAGCGCGTAGCTCAATTGAGTCAGTGCTTCCACTGTGTTCATCCTCCGCTTTTTTGAGTTGGCGCTCAATTCAATGCAGGCTTCATGCCATCAAGCGGATATTGATAAAATGCAAATAAAAACAAATGGATAGAATAGCGTGTCAGATGAGCTCATCCGGGCGAATCTTCAGCTGCACCAAAAAAGGGCGTTCTGGATGGCGGGTTTGCGTCATTATGGTGCTCTTTGTGAAAGGCGTTGCTTGACCTGCTTGCATACAGTGATACGCTAGCGCCTCCCTGTAGCGAGGCAATGGAGCCCATTGATGCATGATTCCCTGAAGGAGTTGCTGGAACATCTCAGCCTGGAGCGTCTGGAGGATAACCTGTTTCGTGGAGAAAGCCGGGATATCGGCTCCACGCGCGTCTTTGGTGGCCAGGTACTGGGCCAGTCACTGCGAGCCGCGTCTGGTACGGTGGAGCCGGAACGCAAGGCACATTCCCTGCACGCCTATTTTCTTCGCGCCGGTGATCCGGACGCGCCCATTGTCTATGACGTGGATCGCGCGCGTGACGGGCGTTCCTTCTCCACCCGGCGGGTGGTGGCCATTCAGCATGGGCGGCCCATTTTCAACATGTCGGCATCCTTTCATGTGGAGGAGGCTGGCCTGGAACATCAGTTACCCATGCCGGTGGTGCCCACGCCGGAGGATATCGGCAAGCCCAAGCCGGTTTCCGATGCCGTGCTGAAAGAGATTCCGGAAAAGATGCGTCGCTGGATTACCCGCGAAACACCTATCGAGTTCCGTCCGGTGTTGCAGCTGGACCCAATCAACCCGCCGAAACAGCCGCCACAGCAGTACATCTGGATGCGCTGCCGGGGGGAGCTGCCCGACGACCCGCTGTTGCATCGTTGCCTGCTGGCCTATGCCTCGGATTTCTACCTGATCTGGACCGCCGCCCTGCCGCACGGCCTTTCCTTTCTCAAGGGCAATGTGCAAATGGCCAGTCTGGATCATGCCATGTGGTTTCACCGCGAGTTCCGCATGGATGAATGGCTGCTCTATGCCTGTGACAGCCCTTCCAGCAGCCACTCGCTGGGTCTGGCACGGGGCATGTTCTATGACCAGCAGGGGCGGCTGGTGGCCTCTACCGCCCAGGAGGGGCTGATTCGGCAATGGGATTGATGGCTCTGCGCGGGTGGCACACGCCGTGCCACACGAGGTATTTCGCGGGGAGGTGCCGTTCTCAGCTATCGGCCAACCGGCGGGATTGTGCCAGCGCCTGGGCCAGTGGCCGGATGGCCTGCGCGGCCTGTGCGTTGAGCTTCAGATTGCCGGCCAGCAGCGCGCCTTCCTGATACCAGCGCTCGCCGCCGGAGAGATCCGTCACCAGTCCACCCGCCTCTCGTACCAGCAGGGCGCCAGCGGCCATGTCCCAGGGCTGGAGACCGGTTTCAAAATACCAGTCCGCCCGGCCAGCGGCTACCCAGGCCAGATCCAGGGCGGCACTGCCGGACATGCGCACATCCTGTACCTGGTTGTAGAGCGCTTCCAGCACCTGCAGGCTGGCCTGGGTCAAAGCACGGTTGGCAAAGGGCAGGGCGGTCAATACCAGGCTACCGGCCAATTGCTTGCGCTGGTTGGCACGAATGCGGGTGTCATTGAGAAAGGCGCCCTTGCCGTGTACGGCGCTGAACATTTCGTTACGCACTGGATCGAATACGACCGCCTGCTCGGTCCGGCCACGGA
>WFUE01000117.1 GCA_015485125.1 Lysobacterales bacterium
GAAGGCGTGGAAATGGTGATGCCTGGCGACAATGTGCAGATGAAGGTGCAGCTGATTGCGCCCATCGCCATGGAAGAAGGCCTGCGCTTCGCCATCCGTGAAGGCGGCCGCACCGTGGGCGCGGGCGTGGTGTCCAAGATCATCGAGTGATTCCGACTGCAAGCGCAGTTCAACAGTGAAAGGCAAATAGAAATGGCTGACCAGAAAATCAGAATTCGCTTGAAGGCTTTCGATCATCGTCTGATCGATCGCTCGGCCAGCGAAATCGTGGAAACGGCGATCCGTACGGGTGCGCAGATCCGTGGTCCGATCCCGCTTCCAACCAAGAAGGAGCGCTACACCGTGCTGATTTCACCGCATGTCAACAAGGACGCGCGTGACCAGTACGAACTGCGTACCCACAAGCGGTTGATGGATATTGTCGATCCCAACGACAAGACTGTGGATGCATTGATGAAACTTGACCTGCCCGCCGGTGTGGACGTGCAGATCAAGCTGTTTTGATCAAAAGAACAAGGCATAGAACCATGACGATTGGACTGATTGGGCGCAAGCGTGGCATGACCCGCGTATTCACGGAGACCGGGCAATCCGTGCCGGTGACTGTGATCGAGGTTGTGAACAACCAGGTGACCCAGGTGAAAACCGAAGAGACCGACGGCTACTTTGCCCTGCAGGTGGCGGCCGAGCCGGTAAAGCCGAACCGGGTGAACAAGCCCATGGCCGGCCATTTTGCCAAGGCGGGCGTTGAACCTGCGCGGGTGCTGCGTGAGTTTCGCATCAGTGCCGACCAGGCTGCTGAATACGAGCCGGGCAAGACCCTGACGGTGGAGCTGTTTGAAAATGGCCAAAAGGTCGATGTGACGGGCGTGAGCAAGGGCAAGGGCTTTGCCGGTGCCGTCAAGCGTCACAACTTCCGTACACAGGATGCCACGCACGGCAACTCGCTGTCTCACCGTGCGCCGGGCTCCATCGGTCAGTGTCAGACACCAGGCCGTGTGTTCAAGGGCAAGAAAATGGCCGGTCACATGGGTGACGAGCAGGTCACCACGCATAACCTGGAAGTGGTTCAGGTGGATGCTGAGCGGGGCCTGCTGCTGGTCAAGGGTGCTGTTCCCGGTGCGACCGGTGGCAGCGTGGTGGTCAAACCGGCCGTCAAGGCACGCTGAGAGAGGAAAGAACCATGGATCTGAATGTACAAGGTGGCCAAAGCGTCAGCCTCTCCGACAATACCTTTGCCCGGCCCTTCTCCGAAGCATTGGTGCACCAGGTGGTTACCGCCTATCTGGCGGGTGCCCGTGCCGGCACCAAGGCGCAGAAGAGCCGTTCCGCCGTCAGTGGCGGTGGCAAGAAGCCCTGGCGGCAGAAAGGTACCGGCCACGCCCGTGCCGGCACCATTCGCAGCCCCCTGTGGCGCGGTGGTGGCAAGACTTTTGCGGCCACGCCCCGGGATCACTCCCAGAAGGTCAACAAGAAAATGTATCGGGCGGCCATGCAGACCATCCTTTCCGAGCTGGTGCGTCAGGAACGTCTGGTGCTGGTAGATGCCTTCCAGGTGGAAAGCGGCAAGACCCGGGATTTCGTTGCCAAGGCGAAGGAACTGGATCTGACCAGGGGGGTGGTGGTTGTGGCCTCCCCGGATGTGGAAACCATGCTCTCCGCCCGCAATGTGCCGGGTGTGGCCGTGATTGATGTGGATGGTCTGGATCCCGTGACCCTGGTAGCTGCCGACAAGGTCGTCATGACCGTGGAAGCGGCCAAGAAGATTGAGGAGTGGCTGGGCTGATGAAAGAACATATCTACAAGGTGCTGCTGTCACCACACGTTTCCGAAAAGACCACGCGTGTAGGCGAGGCTGCCAACCAGTACACCTTCAAGGTGGTCAAGACGGCAACCAAGCAGCAGATCAAGGAAGCTGTTGAATCCCTGTTCGATGTCAACGTGCAGCAGGTACGCACGGTGAACATGAAGGGCAAGAGCAAAACCTTCCGTTTCCGTTCCGGCAAGCGTGCCGACTGGAAAAAAGCGTATGTCAGCCTGGCCGAAGGCCAGAGCATTGACTTCTACGGCACTGAATAAAGGGTACTGTCATGGCAGTCGTAAAAGCGAAACCCACATCACCCGGACGCCGCGGCGTAGTCGAGGTCAAGACGCCGGGTCTGCACAAGGGCAAGCCTTATGCACCCCTGGTGGAAAAGAAGACCAAGACCGGCGGGCGTAACAACAATGGCCGGATCACTACACGTCATCGTGGCGGTGGTCACAAGCAGAAATACCGCGTCATCGACTTCAAGCGACGCAAGGATGGTATTCCGGCCATTGTCGAGCGGATTGAGCACGATCCCAATCGCACCGCACATATCGCGTTGCTGAAATACCTGGATGGGGAACGTCGTTACATCATTGCGCCCAAGGGCGTAAAAGCCGGCGACGAGCTGATGTCCGGTCGCGAGGCGCCCATCAAGGCTGGCAACTGTCTGCCGCTACGCAATATTCCGTTGGGTACCGTCGTTCACTGTGTCGAGCTGAAACCCGGCAAGGGTGCGCAAATCGTACGCAGTGCCGGCGGCATGGCGCAGTTGGTGGCCCGTGAAGGCACCTATGCCACGCTGCGACTGCGTTCCGGTGAAATGCGCAAGGTGCTGGCCGATTGTCGTGCCACCATCGGCGAAGTCAGCCACGGTGAACATTCCCTGCGCAAACTGGGCAAGGCAGGCGCCAATCGCTGGCGCGGTATCCGCCCGACCGTTCGTGGTGTGGCCATGAACCCGGTGGATCACCCGCACGGTGGTGGTGAAGGGCGTACTTCCGGAGGCCGTCATCCGGTCAGCCCGTGGGGTATGCCGACCAAGGGCTACAAGACTCGTAAGAACAAGCGTACTGATCAATACATTGTGCGTCGTCGCAAATAAGGTGGGACAAGCAAATGCCACGTTCAATTAAGAAAGGGCCGTTCGTCGATCATCATCTGATGAAGAAAGTCGAGGCCGCCATTGAAAGCAACAACAAGCGTCCGATCAAGACCTGGTCGCGCCGCTCCATGATCATGCCGGAAATGGTAGGTCTGACCATTGCCGTGCACAACGGTCGTCAGCATGTGCCGGTCTTGATCAATGAAAACATGGTCGGCCACAAGCTGGGCGAATTCGCCCTGACCCGTACCTATCGTGGTCACGCGGCTGACAAGAAGTCCAAGCGATAAGAGGCGAAAATCATGCAAGTTTCAGCAAAACACAAGCGTGCAGCCATTTCCGCCCAGAAAGTACGCCTGGTGGCCGACCAGATCCGTGGTCTCCCGGTGGACAAGGCCGAGCAGCTGCTTTCATTCAGCACCAAGAAGGCCGCGCATCTGATGCGCAAAGTGCTGCTCTCCGCCGTGGCCAATGCCGAGCATAACGAAGGCGCGGACATCGATGAATTGAAAGTGACCGCTGTCTATGTGGACGAAGGCCCGACCCTGAAACGGGGAAGAGCACGCGCCAAGGGCCGTGGTACTCGTATCCTCAAGCGTACCAGTCACATTACCGTGACCGTGGGCGACTGAGGCGGGTTGTAAAGATAGCGAACTGATAAAGGCAGAATTATGGGTCAGAAAGTACATCCAATCGGAATGCGCCTGGGCATCGCCAAGGACTGGAATTCCAAGTGGTTTGCCAATAGCAAGGACTATTCCGCATACCTCAATACCGACCTGAAGGTGCGTGAATACTTGAAGAAGCGCTTGTATGAAGCGGGCATCAGCAAGATCAAGATCGAGCGCCCCGCCAAGAGCATGCGCATCACCATTCATACCGCACGTCCGGGCATCGTGATCGGCAAGAAAGGTGAAGACATTGAAAAACTGCGTCAGGCGGTGAGCAAGATTGCCGGCCTGCCGGTGCATATCAATGTGGAAGTGGTGCGCAAGCCGGAGCTGGATGCACAGCTGGTGGCCGAAAGCATTGCATCGCAGCTGGAACGTCGTATCATGTTCCGCCGCGCGATGAAGCGGGCCGTGGGCAATGCCATGCGCCTGGGTGCCGGTGGCATCAAGGTCAGTGTGGCCGGCCGCCTGAATGGCGCCGACATTGCTCGTACCGAATGGTATCGCGAAGGTCGCGTGCCCCTGCACACCCTGCGCGCGGATATCGATTACGGTTTTGCTGAAGCCCTGACCACCTACGGCATCATTGGTATCAAGGTCTGGATCTACAAGGGTGAAGTGTTCGATCTGTACGCCGAGCAGGAAGAACCCAAGACCCAAGAACGTGCCAGCAGACGGTAAGGAGTAAGCTGAAATGTTACAGCCGAAGAGAACAAAATTCAGAAAACAGCAGAAAGGTCGCAACCGCGGTCTGGCCCAGGCTGGCAACAAGGTGAGCTTTGGAGAGTATGGTCTCAAGTCCACCACGCGCGGTTTCATCACCGCACGTCAGATCGAAGCAGGTCGTCGTGCCATCACCCGTCATGTAAAGCGGGGTGGCAAGTTGTGGATCCGGGTGTTCCCCGACAAGCCCATCACCAAGAAGCCGGTCGAGGTTCGGATGGGCAAAGGTAAGGGTAATGTGGAGTACTGGGTTGCCGTGATCAAACCAGGTCGGGTGATCTATGAAATTGAAGGTGTAGCGGAAGACGTTGCGCGTGAGGCATTCCGTCTGGCGTCTGCAAAACTGGCCGTGAAGACCACATTTGTGACGAGAGGCGTGCTATGAGCAAGGCAAGCGAATTGCGTGGCAAGAGCGAAAGCGAACTGAAGGAAATGCTGGAAAACCTGCTCAAGGAGCAGTTTTCCCTGCGCATGCAGAAGGGTGTGGGACAACTGACCGAGACCCACAAGGTCAAGGCTGTTCGCCGTGACATTGCACGCGTAAAAACTGTGCTGAACGAGATGAAGAGAGCGCAAGCATGAGCAACGAAAGCAAGATCAAGCGCACCCTGCAGGGCAAGGTGGTCAGTAACAAGATGGACAAGACCGTAACCGTCCTGCTGGAACGGAGCGTCAAGCATCCGTTGTACGGCAAGATCATCCAGCGGAGCACCAAGGTGCACGCCCACGATGAAGAAAACAGCTGCAACGAGGGCGACCGCGTGAAAATCGTGGAAAGCCGCCCCTATTCCAAGAGCAAGACTTGGAAGGTTGTGGAAATTGTAGAACGCGCCCAGTAATGGGCCTGATGATTCTGCATGTGCAGGATACTGACTGGAGTGACATGACATGATTCAGATGCAAACAATGTTGGCTGCTGCTGACAACAGTGGTGCCCGCCAGGTCATGTGCATCAAGGTACTGGGCGGTTCGAAGCGTCGTTATGCCAATATCGGTGATGTGATCAAGGTCACCGTCAAGGATGCCATCCCACGCGGGAAAGTGAAGAAAGGTGAAGTGTACAACGCCGTGGTGGTGCGTACCGCCAAGGGTGTGCGTCGTCCCGACGGTTCGGTCATCCGTTTCGACGGCAATGCTGCCGTCTTGCTCAACAACAAGCTGGAGCCCATTGGTACCCGTATCTTTGGCCCGGTGACGCGCGAGTTGCGTGGCGAACGCTTCATGAAGATTGTTTCCCTGGCACCCGAAGTGCTCTGACCGTTTCGAGGTTGAAGAAATGCAACGTATAAAAAAAGGTGATGAAGTCATCGCCATTACTGGAAAAAACAAGGGTCAGCGAGGCACCGTGCTGCGTGTGCTGAAAAATGATCGCGTGCTGGTGGAAGGCCTGAACATGGTCAAGCGCCACACCAAACCGGATCCTTCCCGCGGTTTTGCCGGTGGCATCATCGAAAAGGAAGCGCCACTGCATGTCAGTAATGTGATGTTGTACAACCCGGCCACCGGAAAGGGTGAACGCGTGGGCTACAAGGTGCTTGAAGACGGCCGCAAGGTACGCGTATACCGCAGTACCGGCGAAGTCGTGGATGCTTGAGGAAATTACGATGACTCGTCTGCAGAAATACTATCAGGAAGAAGTGGTCCAGAAATTGATGGATCAGTTCGGTTACAAAAGCGTGATGGAAGTGCCCAGACTGACCAAGATCACCCTGAATATGGGGCTGGGGGAAGCCGTGGGTAACAAGAAGGTGCTGGAGAATGCCATCCAGGAAATGACCCAGATCGCCGGCCAGAAAGCCGTGCCTACCTACTCGCGCAAATCCATTGCCGGTTTCAAGATTCGTGATGGTTGGCCCATCGGCTGCAAGGTGACGCTGCGCCGTGAACGCATGTTGGAATTCCTGGATCGCCTGATCAACATCGCCATGCCGCGTATCCGCGACTTTCGCGGGGTCAGTGGTAAATCCTTTGATGGCATGGGCAACTACAACATGGGCGTCAAGGAGCAGATCATGTTCCCTGAAATCAACTTCGACGAAGTTGACGCCATTCGCGGCATGGATATTGCCATCACCACGACAGCGAAAAACGACGAAGAAGCGCGCGCCTTGCTGAGCGCTTTCAACTTCCCGTTCAAGAACTGAGGCTTGGAGAACCAAAATGGCCAAGAAAAGCATGGTACAGCGCGAACTCAAGCGTCAGAAGCTGGCAGCCAAGTACGCCGCCAAGCGGGCAGCGCTGAAAGCAATCATCAACAACCCCGAAAGCTCCTTCGATGAAATCATGGAGGCTCAGGTCAAGCTGCAGAAGCTGCCGCGGGACTCCAGCCCATCTCGCATCACACGCCGTTGCCAGGTTTCCGGTCGCCCGCATGCGGTATACCGCAAGTTTGGCCTGTGTCGAAACAAGCTGCGCGAGGCTACCATGCGCGGGGATGTGCCCGGCTTGAAGAAAGCCAGCTGGTAAGTGGCACGCGGATAGTTTAAGAGGATAAGACCCATGACAATGACAGACCCCATTGCGGACATGCTGACGCGTATTCGCAACGCGCAGGCCACCAAGAAGCTGAGCGTAAGCATGCCAGCCTCCAAACAGAAGGCCGGCATTGCTGAAGTATTGAAGAACGAAGGTTATATCAAGGACTACAGTATCAGCGATGAAGCGCATCCGCAGTTGACCATCGAGCTGAAATACCATGACGGCAAACCGGTGATCGATCGACTGGAACGCGTCAGCCGCCCGGGTTTGCGCACCTACAAGGGCAAGAACGAACTGCCACGCGTGCGTGGTGGCTTCGGCATTGCCATTGTTTCCACATCCAGTGGCTTGATGACGGACGCCCAGGCCCGTGCTGCCGGCCAGGGTGGTGAAATCATCTGCTACGTGGCTTGAGGTAATACGAAATGTCAAGAATCGCAAAACAGCCCATTGTCGTACCCAAGGGTACGGAAGTCACCATCCAGGGCCAGCATGTCATCGTCAAGGGCAGCAAGGGCACTGAAGAGTTTGACTTGCACCCCACGGTGACCGTGGAGCAGGAAGATGGCCAGTTGCAGGTCAAGCCAGTCACTGATCAGGACCGGGCCATGGCCGGTACCATGCGTTCCATTCTCAACAGCATGGTCATTGGTGCCTCGCAAGGCTTTGAGAAGAAGCTGGAGCTGAAAGGCGTGGGTTATCGTGCCCAGGCCCAGGGCAACAAACTGAATCTCAGCCTCGGTTTCTCCCATCCGGTTGAGTACCAGCTGCCGGATGGAGTATCCGCAGAAACACCGAGCCAGACTGAAATCGTCATCAAGGGCACCAACAAACAACAGGTGGGCCAGGTGGCAGCAGAAATTCGTGCATTCCGTCCGCCGGAGCCTTACAAGGGCAAGGGCGTGCGTTATGCCGGTGAAGAAATCTCCCTCAAAGAAACCAAGAAAGCCTGATCAGGCCAGAGATAAGAGGTTATTGAAATGGACAAGAAGACCGCACGAATTCGCCGTGCAAGAAAAACCCGGGCGAAGATTCGCCAGCTGCGGGTGCCGCGACTCACGGTACACCGTACCGGCCAGCACGTTTATGCCCAGATCATCGACAGCGTCGAAAACAAGGTGCTGGTCGTGGCCAACACCCTGCAGAAGGATGTGGCTGATGGCCTGTCCAACACCAGCAACCGTGAAGCGGCTGCACGGGTGGGTCAGGTGATTGGTGAGCGTGCCAAGGCCGCCGGAATCGAGAAAGTCGCTTTTGACCGTTCCGGGTTCAAGTACCACGGTCGGATCAAGGCATTGGCCGACGCCGCGCGCGAAGCCGGTCTTCAGTTCTGATTTCAATACGGGATATGCAAAGCAATGGCAAGAAATGACAGAGAGAACAGCGACGGCCTGATCGAGAAACTGGTTGCCGTCAACCGTGTGGCCAAGGTGGTCAAGGGTGGCCGGCAGTTCGGTTTCACCGCCCTGTGTGTGGTGGGTGATGGCAACGGCAAGGTCGGCTTTGGCTACGGCAAGGCCCGTGAAGTGCCCCTGGCCATCCAGAAGGCAATGGATCGTGCCCGTGCCGACATGCAGACCGTCAGCCTGAACGGGGGCACCCTGTGGTACCCCACGCGTGCCAAGCACGCGGGTTCCAAGGTCTACATGCAACCCGCATCGGATGGTACCGGTGTGATTGCCGGTGGCGCCATGCGTGCCGTGTTCGAGGCGGTTGGCGTGCAGAACGTGCTGGCCAAGAGCATCGGATCGCGCAATCCCATCAACCTGGTGCGTGCAACCATCAAGGCGCTGACCCAGATGACTTCTCCGGAAGATGTGGCCAGCAAGCGTGGTAAACCCGTTGAAGAGATTATGAGCAACCATGGCTAACAAGAATCTGAAAGTCACACTGGTGCGCAGCCCCATCGGCACACCCGAAAACCACCGCCTGTCCGTGCGTGGGCTGGGACTGCGCAAGATGCATCAATCCGTAGTCGTCGCCGATACGCCGGAGAACCGGGGCATGATCAATCGCGCCTACTACATGCTGAAAGTCGAAGAAGTGGCTGAATAACAGGACAAGCAGATGAAACTGAATACCATCAAGCCTGCGGAAGGCAGCAAGAAAGAAGCCAAGCGCGTGGGTCGGGGCGTCGGTTCCGGCCTGGGCAAGACCTGCGGTCGTGGCCACAAGGGGCAGAAGTCCCGTTCCGGTGGCTACCACAAGGTGGGCTTCGAGGGTGGACAGATGCCCTTGCAGCGCCGTCTGCCCAAGATCGGCTTCAACTCCCGCATGGCACGCTACAGTGCAGAGGTGCGCCTGTACCAGATCAACAATCTGGATGCCGATGAGATCACCCTGGAACTGCTCAAGGAGAAGAAAGTGATCTCTCCCTGGGTGAAGAAGGCCAAGATCATCATGCAGGGCGAACTGACCCGTCCGATTACCGTCAAGGGGCTTGCCGTCACCAAGGGTGCGCGCAAGGTCATTGAAGAGCAGGGTGGAAAGGTAGAATAACCATGGCAAAAGGCGCAATGGCCCAATCGTCCGGCATGGGCAAATCCTCTGAGCTGGCTCAGAGGATTTTGTTTGTTCTGGGTGCGCTGGTGGTTTTCCGCCTGGGTACCTTCATTCCCGTGCCTGGTGTGAACCCGCTGGCGCTGATCCAGCTGATGGAACAGCAAAAAGGCACCATCATCGACATGTTCAACATGTTTTCCGGTGGTGCGTTGGGCCGTTTCAGCCTGTTTGCTCTCGGCGTCATGCCCTATATTTCCGCCTCCATCATCATTCAGCTGCTGGGATCAACCATGCCAGCACTGAAGGAACTGAAAAAGGAAGGCGAATCCGGGCGTAGAAAGCTCACACAGTACACGCGCTATTTTACGGTGGTGCTGGCGGCGTTCCAGGCAGCTGGTATTGCCACGGCACTGCAACAGCAAGGAGCCGTGGCTGGGTATCAGGTGGTGATGAATCCCGGGCCGGGCTTTCTTTTTACCGCTGTGGTGACCCTTACGGCAGGCACGCTGTTTCTGATGTGGTTGGGAGAACAGGTCACGGAAAGGGGCATTGGCAACGGGATTTCCATCCTGATTTTTGCCGGAATCGTGGCCGGGCTGCCCAGTGCCATAGCAGCCACGCTGGAATCCGTGAGCAACGGTTCGATGAATCTGATTGAAGTGCTGCTCTTGCTGGCCATGGCCGTGGCGGTGACGGCATTTGTGGTGTTCGTGGAACGCGGGCAACGCAAGATCACCGTCAACTATGCCCAACGACAGGGCCGTACTGCCTACAAGAGTGTCAGCTCCCACCTGCCGCTCAAGCTGAATATGGCAGGCGTGATCCCGGCCATTTTCGCATCCAGCCTCATTCTGTTCCCGGCGACGGTTGCCGACTGGTTTGGCACCAACCCCAGCATGAGCTGGTTGCGAGAAGTGGCAACCTACATGTCACCCGGTGAGCCAGTATACATTCTGCTGTATTCCCTGCTGATCATTGGTTTCAGCTTCTTCTATACGGCACTGGTTTTTGATTCCAAGGAAACGGCCGATAATCTGAAGAAGTCCGGTGCCTTGATTCCCGGCATCCGTCCTGGAAGACAGACAGCGGAATACATCGACAAGGTGATTACCCGTCTGACCAGCTTCGGCGCCCTGTATCTGGTGGCTGTTTGCCTGCTGCCGGATTTCCTGATCGTTTTCTGGAAGGTGCCTTTCTACTTCGGTGGCACATCGCTGCTCATCATCGTGGTGGTGGTGATGGACTTCATGGCGCAGGTACAGACGCACCTGATGTCACACCAGTACGACAGCCTGATGAAAAAGGCACATTTGAACAAGCATGGCCGTTCAGGTCTGGTCAAGTAACACAGTGGGCAGACGACGCCCCAACGGAGAAGAACGATGAAAGTACAAGCATCTGTGAAGAAGATCTGCCGCAATTGCAAGATCGTTCGCCGCAACCGCAAGGTGCTGGTGATCTGCAAGGACAAGCGTCACAAGCAAAGACAGGGCTGATGCTCTTCACCATACGAAATTTTAGTGATAGAATGGTCGGCTTTCCGTCGGCCGAACAGAAGCAGGAGTATTGACGAGATGGCACGTATTGCAGGGGTGAACATCCCGGACCACAAGCATACCTGGATTGCCCTGACCTCCATTTATGGCATTGGCAAGACTCGTGCATTCCAGATTTGCGAAGCTGCTGGTGTGCCCAGCGACAAGAAAGTGCGTGACCTGGACGAGGCTGACCTCGAAAAGATTCGTACCGAAGTGGCCAAGTTCACGGTGGAAGGTGACCTTCGTCGTGAAGTTGGCATGAATATCAAGCGCCTGATGGATCTGGGATGTTATCGCGGCATTCGACATCGTCGCGGCCTGCCCTTGCGCGGGCAACGCACCAAGACCAATGCACGTACCCGCAAGGGTCCGCGCCGTCCCATCAAGCGTTGATCTGTAAACGATCCTGACCAGGAAAGAAGACGAACATGGCCAAACCAAGTCAAAAGTCGAAGAAGAAAGTCAAAAAGACGGTTGTGGACGGTATCGCCCACATCCACGCTTCCTTCAATAACACCATCATCACCATTACCGACCGTCAGGGCAATGCCCTTGCCTGGGCGACTGCGGGCGGTGCCGGTTTTCGCGGCTCCCGCAAGAGCACGCCCTTCGCGGCTCAGGTGGCTGCGGAAAAAGCTGGCAAGGATGCGCAGGATTATGGTGTCAAGAACCTGGAAGTGCGTGTCAAGGGCCCAGGCCCCGGCCGTGAATCGTCGGTTCGTTCGCTGAATGCGCTGGGATACAAAATCACCAGCATCATTGATGTGACACCCATTCCCCACAATGGATGTCGTCCGCCCAAAAAGCGTCGCGTCTGATTTTTTAGGATATTCAACATGGCAAGATATACCGGACCTCGTCTGAAACTGGCTCGTCGTGAAGGTGCAGATCTGTTCCTGACCAGCCCCGCCCGTGACGTACAAAGCAAGTGCAAGCTGGAGCAACTGCCGGGCGTGCATGGCCCGACGGCTCGTCCGCGGCATTCCGATTACGCCTTGCAGCTGCGCGAAAAGCAGAAGCTGCGTCGTATCTATGGCGTGCTGGAAAAGCAGTTTCGCAACTACTACAAGCGTGCATCCCAGAAAAAGGGTTCCACGGGTGAAAACCTGCTGCAACTGCTGGAATGCCGTCTGGACAATGTGGTCTACCGCATGGGCTTTGCCGTCACGCGCGCCCAGGCGCGGCAGATGGTCAGCCACAAGCTGATTACCGTCAATGGTCAGGTGGTAAACATCCCTTCATTCCAGGTTTCCGTGGATGACGTGGTTGCCGTGCGTGAAAAGGCCAGAAAGCAACTGCGCGTGGCCGAATCCATCAATATCGCCAAGGAAATGGACACCGTGCCCGACTGGGTGGAAGTGAACTTCGACAAGTTCGAAGGGGTCTTCAAGCGTGTGCCGGATCGTCTGGATCTGCCTGCAGATATCAACGAAAACCTGGTTGTGGAACTTTACTCCAAATAATCCCGGAGGACTCTGATGTCAGGCAACGGCATTACACTGCTCAAACCAAATACGGTCGATATCACATCCGGCAAGTACATGAATGCCCGGATTGCGCTGGAGCCGCTGGAACGCGGTTTTGGTCATACACTTGGCAATGCATTGCGTCGCGTGCTGCTGTCCTCCATCCCTGGCTGTGCCATCGTGGAAGCGGAGATCGATGGCGTGCTGCACGAATACACCACCATGGAAGGGCTGCAGGAAGACATCATTGATGTGTTGCTGAATCTCAAGGATGTGGCCATTCGCATGAATGTGCAGGATGAAAAACTGCTGACCCTGACCAAGCAGGGCCCGGGCGTGGTCACCGCCGGTGACATTCAGGTGGATCATGATGTGGAAATCATGAATCCCGACCATGTCATCTGTACGCTGACCAGTGATACCACCCTGAACATGCGTCTGAAGGTGGCGCGTGGTATTGGCTACCAGCCTGCGGTTCAGCGCAATACGGATGATGAGGATACCCGTCCCATTGGCCGCTTGCAGCTGGATGCTTCCTTCTGTCCGGTCAAGCGCGTGTCCTATTCCGTGGAACAGGCGCGTGTGGCCCAGCGGACCAATCTGGATCGTCTGGTGCTGGATATCGACACCGATGGTACCGTGGATCCGGAAGAGGTTGTACAGGAAGCGGCGCGCATTCTGGTGGAACAACTGGGTGTGTTCGTCGACCTGTCTCAGGTGCCGACCGATCAGCCTGATAACGATCAGCCGGCCATCAATCCGGTTTACCTGAAGAAGATTGACGAGCTGGAACTGACCGTGCGTTCCGCCAACTGCCTGAAAGCTGAAAATATCAATTACATCGGTGATCTGGTTCAGTGCACGGAAGTCGAACTGCTCAAGACACCGAATCTGGGCAAAAAGTCGCTGACTGAAATCAAGGATGTGCTGGCCGAGCATGGCCTGCAACTGGGCATGAAACTGGAAAACTGGCCGCCTGCAGATCTGGATTGATGGCGTAGTACCCACCAACAGTCGAATACGAATAGAGTAAAAAATCATGAGACATCAGAAGTCTGGAAGAAAACTGAACCGGAACAGCAGCCACCGCAAGGCCATGTTCAAGAATATGATGAACTCGCTGTTCCGTCATGAAATCATCAAGACCACCTTGCCCAAGGCCAAAGAGCTGCGCCGCTTTGCCGAACCGATGATCACCCTGGCGAAGACAGACAGTGTGGCCAACCGCCGCCTGGCCTTTGCCCGCCTGCGGGACAAGGAAATGGTAGCCAAGCTGTTTGCGGAACTGGGGCCACGCTATCAGGATCGCCCGGGTGGCTATCTGCGCATACTCAAGTGTGGTTACCGCGCCGGTGACAGCGCGCCCATGGCCTATGTGGAATTGGTGGATCGTCCCCTGCCTGTGGTGGAGGAAGAAGCCGAGGAAGTTACGGCTGAGGCTTGATTCAGCACCTCATCGAAAAAAAACCGCCCTCGGGCGGTTTTTTTATGCACAAATTCCTGTGCGTTATGCCACAGTTTACTGCCGAAAAATGGTTGCGCTCTGCCCGCGCTTTGCCATTATGTGTCATTCGTAGCACAATAGCTTCTCCGATCAACAGACAAGGGGAAGGACATGAAACGTTTGGGGTTGTTTTTGTTGTTGGCGTTGCTCAGTGCGCCCGTCTGGGCCAAAAAACCGGTTCTAGGCGTAGCCGAGTTCAAGAATCAATCGGCAGCTGGCTGGTGGCGTGGTGGCGTGGGCTGGGAACTGGCCGGCATGCTCACCAATGAACTGGCGGCAACCGGTGCATTCAAGGTGGTGGAGCGCAAGAAATTGCAAAACGTGCTGGAAGAGCAAAATCTGGCGGCCTCCGGTCGCATTCGTCCGGGCACGGGTGCAAAAATTGGCAAGTTGACCGGCGCGCAATATCTGGTCATGGGCACTGTCACCGCGTATGAAGAAAACACTGCCAGCACCGGTGGAGGTTTGAGCTTCAAGGGCATCTCCCTGGGTGGCAAGAAAAAGGAAGCCTATATTGCCGTGGATGTCAGAGTGGTGGACACGACAACCGGTGAAGTGGAGTTTGTGCGAACCGTGGAGGCCAAGGCCAAATCGGGCGGTATGTCCATCGGTCTGTACAAGGGGGGCTTCGGTGGTGCTTTGTCCAAGGAAAAGAAGACTCCTGCCGGCAAGGCCATTCGCGCGGTACTTATCGAGATTACCGACTACCTGGCCTGTGTGATGGTGGACAAGGATGACTGCATGGCCGAATACAATGCCAAGGAACGTCGCCGTCGTGATCGTACCCGTGGTGCGGTAGAACTGGAGTAATCCTGTTCTATCGCATGGAAAAGCCCGCTTTGGCGGGCTTTTTTTATGAAGGGTTGAACGCTTGGCGGTCTGAAATATCCAAAGCATGGTGACTGACACAAGATGCGTCCCAGTCGGATGCATCCGTTGATGATTACAAAAATGGTGAGGCAAATGAAATCGCGTCTCTGGTACTTGTTGCTTTTTCTCTGGCCTGTTGGGCTGGTTTCCTATGCCCTGTACATGCAACATGTGGAATTTCTCGACCCCTGTCCCTTGTGTATCTTGCAAAGAGTGGCCTATCTTGCAGCAGCGGCACTTGCACTGGTTGGCTTGATTCAGGGTGCAACGGGAACTTGGCAACGGGTATGGGCGAGCTTATATGGGCTTTCCGCGGGTATCGGTGCAGGCATTGCCGCCTGGCATGTGCGTCTGCAGCACTTGCCGCCTGACAAGGTGCCCGATTGCGGCCCGGGGCTGGACTATATGCTGGAAAACCTGCCGCTGTGGCATGTGATGAAAGAGGTCTTTCAAGGCTCCGGTGAATGCGCGGATATCGTTTGGACCTTTCTGGGCCTGAGCATGCCGACCTGGTCGCTGCTGATGTTCGTGGCGATGATGCTCTCGTCCATTGTCTTGTTTGTACGCGCAGATTCGGCCCGATGAGATATTGGCGTTTGAAGCGGTGTCGTGTGAGAATAGCCGGCTTGACGCAAGAGACCGACCATGAACGCTGAAGCACAAGCCCCCGCCCATTTCGACCAGGCCTGGCGGCCGGATTCCTGGCAACAGAAGAAAGCGCTGCAACAGGCTACCTATCCGGATACCGAGGCCCTGCAGCGGGCCGTGGATGAGCTGTCATCCCTGCCGCCTTTGGTCACATCCTGGGAGGTGAACGCCCTGAAGAAGCAACTGGCCGAGGCACAGGCCGGCAAGCGTTTTCTGCTGCAGGGCGGTGACTGTGCGGAACGCTTCAGCGAATGCCGTGCCGACACCATCTCCAACCGGTTGAAAGTGCTGTTGCAGATGAGTCTGGTACTGGTGCACGGGTTGAAGATGCCGGTCATTCGTCTGGGCCGTTTTGCCGGCCAGTACGCCAAGCCCCGTTCCTCGGATATCGAAGCGCGGGATGGTGTGGAACTGCCTTCCTACCGGGGCGATCTGATCAACGGCAGCGAATTCACGGAAAAGGCTCGCATCCCCGACCCACAGCGGTTGATCGAGGGTTATTCCCGCGCCGCGCTGACGCTCAATTTTGTTCGCGGCCTCATCGAGGGCGGTTTTGCCGACCTGCATCATCCCGAATACTGGGATCTGTCCTGGGTGGAACACTCGCCGCTGGCGGAAGAATACCAGGCCATGGTCAAATCCATCGGCGATTCCCTGCGTTTCATGGAAACCCTGGCCGGCCGCCGGATCAGTGATTTCCAGCGGGTGGATTTCTTCACTTCCCATGAAGCCCTGCACCTGCATTACGAACAGGCGCAAACCCGGCAGGTGCCGCATCAGTGGGGCTGGTTCAACCTGTCCACCCATCTGCCCTGGATCGGCATGCGTACCGCCCAGCTGGATGGCGCGCATGTGGAATACTGCCGGGGAATTCGCAACCCCATCGGCCTGAAAATCGGGCCTGGATACGATCCCGACTGGCTTTCACGGGTGATCGAGGTGCTGAACCCCGATGACGAAGCCGGCAAGCTGGTACTGATTCACCGGCTGGGTGCCGGTCAGGTGGAAGCGCAACTGCCGGACATGATTCGTGCGGTACAGCGTACCGGCCGCCGCGTGCTGTGGATTTCCGACCCCATGCATGGCAACACCGAAACCAGCAGCAATGGCTACAAGACGCGCCGTTTCGACAAGATACGCAGCGAGCTGGAAGAAAGCTTCGATGTGCATGAGGCGCTGGGCAGCCGGCTGGGTGGGGTGCATCTGGAGTTGACGGGTGAAAATGTCACCGAGTGTACCGGAGGTGCCCGCGCACTGGCGGATGTGGACCTGTCCCGCGCCTACAAGACTGGCGTGGACCCGCGCCTCAACTATGAACAGGCACTGGAAATGGCCATGCTGATTGTGCGCAAGCGCGGTGCGGAAACGGTTTGATATAGAAGTTCATCAGAAAAGCCCATGCCGTTCTGGCAGGGGCTTGGTGAAAGGCCGGATCGGCCAGGCGTTTGCTCAGGCCTGAATATCCAGCAGATTGCCCAGCATCTCGTCCGCCGCCTTCAGCACGCGGGTATTGGCCTGCGCGGTATTGCTGGCAGATTTGACCTTCACCAGCGCCTCGCTGGTTTCGTCACCGGGGCTGCGATCACGTTCCACACCACGGGCGATGGTATTCGCCTGCTCATTCAATTGCCGTTGACTGTTCTGCAGGCCCTGCAGGGCGCTTTGGGTGGCATTGCCGATTTGCATCTTGGTTCTCCGCCAGATCGCTTGTATACAAGTCTACACCTGAACGGCCAACAGGATGTTAAACCCGTCACAGAACGGCCTGACCGGCCAGCCACAGCTGGCGGACCCGCCCGGTCATCGGCCACTGGTGAAAGGCCGGGTTGCCGGCGTGGGAATGGCAGTGTTCCGGTTCGTGCAGCCATTCCGCCCGTGGATCGAACAGCAGGCAATCGGCCTGTTGGCCCGGTTTCAGGCCACGCGGTTCCAGCCCGAGAATCCGCGCCGGATTTTCCGCGATGAGCGCATGCAGCCGGGCCTGGGTCAGGATGCCTTCCTGCACCAGCTTGGCACAGAGTGGCAACCAGGCATCCAGCGTGGCCGCGCCCGGTGTACTCATGGGGAAGGGCGCGGTCTTGGCGCCCCGGCCCAGTGGTGTGTGCTGGGAGACGATGGCATCCAGCGTGCCGTCGGCCAGGCCCTGGCGCAGGGCATCCCGGTCGCTCTGGTCGCGCAGGGGCGGGCGCAAATGCAGGTTGGGGTTGAAGCCCATGAGGTCATGGTCGGTGAGAAACAGATGCGCGATGGCCGCATCGGCGGTGATGGGCAGGCCATCGGCCTTGGCCTGGGCGATCATTTCAACGGCCCGGGCGGAGGAGATGCGGCAGAAATGCACTCGGCAGCCGGTATCGGCCACCAGGGCCAGGTCACGGGCCAGTCCGGCCGTTTCCGCCGCCACGGGGATACCTTTCAGCCCCAGGCGGGTGGCCACCTTGCCGGCATGGGCGACGCCGCCATGGGTGAGGCTGGCATCCTGCGGATGCAGCATGACGGTGAGATCCATGGAGCGGGCATATTGCAGTGCCCGGCGCAGCACATTGCTGTCACGCACCGGTGCCAGCGCCATGCCCACGCAGCGCACGCCAGCTTCCTTCAGGCTGGCCATGCGGCTCAGCGCCTGGCCTTCCAGTTGCTCGCTCAACGCGCCGATGGGGTGCGCCCGGGCCATGCCCGCGCCCCGGGGTAGCAGGGCGACGGCGGCCGGGTCGTCCAGTACGGGGCGGGTATCGGGTTCGACGGCTACATCGGCCACACCGCAGCGTATGGCAGCGGTCAGTTCCGCCCGTAGTGTGTCCGCGCCCTGGCCTTCCAGCGCGCCGGGGTGCCAGGCCAGATCCACCGGCGCGGGCAGCAGCCAGTGCGGGTTTCCATCCCGGGCCGGCAGCAGATCGGTGATGCGCCCGTCTTCCACAGCCACACCGCCCCAGCCTTGGCCCTGAGCGTCGATCCACTGGCCTTCGATCATGGTCCTGCTCATGGCCGCACCTCGTGCTGGCCACCCAGCACCATGGCCATGATGGCCATGCGCACCGCAAGCCCGTTGCTGACCTGCTCCAGAATGACCGACTGTGGTCCATCCGCCACGCTGGAGGCGATTTCCACCCCGCGGTTCATGGGGCCGGGGTGCATGACGATGCAATCCGGTCGTGCGTGCTGCAGCCGTGCCTCGGTCAGGCCATAGCAGCGAAAATACTCGTCCCCGCCCGGCAGGTGCGCGCCTTGCATGCGTTCCTTTTGCAGGCGCAGCATGATGACGACATCACAATCCCGCAGGCCCTCTTCCATGTTGTGATAGACATGCACACCCAGCGACTCCGGCTGTTCCGGCAACAGGGTTTGCGGCGCGATCAGGCGCACTTCCATGGCGCCCAGCAGGTTGAGGGCGTGGATCTGTGAACGGGCCACGCGGGAATGGAGGATGTCACCGACGATGGCCACCTTCAGCCGGTCGAAGCGGGGCTTGTGCTTCCAGATGGTGAACATGTCCAGCATGGCCTGGGTGGGGTGCGCGTGCCAACCGTCGCCGGCGTTGAGCACACTGACGCCGGGCGCGGCATGACGGGCGAAGAAGGTGGCCGCGCCGCTTTCGTGATGGCGGATGACGAACATGTCCGCATGCATGGCCTCCAGGGTCTTGAGCGTGTCCAGCAGGCTTTCGCCCTTGGTGGTGGAGGAGGTTTGCACATCCAGGTTGATGACATCGGCCGACAGGCGCTGGGCGGCGATTTCGAAGGTGGTGCGGGTGCGGGTGCTGGGCTCGAAAAACAGGTTCATCACCGTCTTGCCGCGCAGTACCGGCACCTTTTTCACCGCCCGCTTCGCCACCTGCTCCAGCGAGGCGGCGGTTTCGATGATCTGCTCCAGCAGGGCCGGTTTCAGCCCCTCGATGCTGAGAAAATGGCGCAGGCTGCCATCCGGGTTCAGTTGCAGATCATTCATGCGTGACCCACTCCAGCTGCAGCGGCTCCGGGCCGCTCAATTTGACTTGCTGCCCGGCGGGCACCTCCAGCCGGCAACCGAGAATGTCTGCCTGTATGGGCAGCTCGCGCCCGCCGCGATCCACGGCGATGGCCAGGGTGATGCTGGCCGGGCGGCCATAGTCGAACAATTCGTTCATGGCGGCGCGAATGGTGCGGCCGGTGTAGAGGATGTCATCCACCAGCAACAGGTGCCGCCCATCCACCGCCCAGGGCAGGTGGCTGGGCTGCACCGAGGGGTTGATGCCGATACGGCTGAAGTCGTCCCGGTAGAAGCTGATATCCAGTTTGCCCAGCGGTTCTTGCAGTGCCAGCCGCTGGTGCAGGGCTTCCGCCAGCCACAGGCCGCCGGTCTGTATGCCCACCAGCAGCGGGGCGGTGGCCTGAAAGCGGGGCAGAGCGGCAATCCGGCCGGCCATGTCTTCCAGCAGGGCGGGGATGTGGGGCAAGGGGTCGTTCAAGGCAGTCTCCGGGCAAAAACGGAACATTGCGGGCAGCCCGGGGGAAAAACACGTTCACGCGTTCCGCCGTGCTTCGGCCTATTGTATAGTGTTCGCCAGTTTTCGCACAGATGAATCGAGGAGCCAGACATGTTTCGCAAAACCCTGTTATTACTGTTGGCGGCCCTGCTGCCACTTTCCCAGGCCGTTGCCCACGATGAATCCAGCCCCGGTTACTGGTATTCCTCCAATGGCACATTGATTCACAACAGCTATGGCGAATGCTGGCGTACCAGCCAGTGGAGCAAGGACAATGCCATCCGTGCCTGTGACCCGCAACTGTTCCCGGAAAAGGTGGCTGACAAACCGAAGCCGCCAGCACAGCCAGCACCGCCTCGGGTTGAGAAGCCCGCCAAGCCGCACCAGATGGAGCATTTCACCATGCCTTCGGTGTTGTTCGGTTTCGATCAGGCGGTGATTCGCCCGGACTACAGTCACGATCTGCATCATCTGGCCATGCGCATGAAGCAGAACCCGGCGATGAAACTGACCCTGATCGGCCATACCGACAGCAAGGGCAGTGCGCGCTACAACATGAAACTGGGATTGAAGCGGGCACAGGCCGTGGCCCGCTACCTGCAGGCCCAGGGGGTGGATGCCGGCCAGATCAAGGCCATTTCCGCCGGTGAAGGCCAGCCGGTGGCCGACAATGCCACCGAGGAAGGGCGGGCGAAAAACCGCCGCGTGGAGTTTGTGCTCGACTACTGAGCCTTGCCCTGCCGAAATTCCAGGCCGCTTGTCCGTTTTTGCGCGGGCAGGCGGCCTTTTGCATTGTTTCGCCGGTAAAACCGGGGCATTTACTTGATTTTTCATCGTTTACCCCCATCTGAAAGGCAGTCGAGAATATTTCATGCCCGCGTCGCAAGCCGCCTGCATGAACACCGAATTGTGGAGGTAAACCCATGAGAATGGACCAATTGACCAGCCAGTTCCAGGAAGCGCTGGGACAGGCGCAAAGCCTGGCTGTGGGCCGGGACAACAACATGATCGAGCCGGTACATGTATTGCAGGCCATGCTGGAGCAGCAGGGCGGTTCCGCCGAGGCCCTGCTGGGGCAAGCGGGTGTCAACCTGCCGCTGTTGCGTACCCGCGTGGCCGAGCTGCTGGACCGGCTGCCCAAGGTCAGTGGCAATGCCGGCGATATCGGCATTTCCAACGACCTCAACCGCCTGTTGAATGTGGCGGACAAGCTGGCGCAACAGCGGGGTGATCAGTTCATCGCCTCGGAAATGTTCCTGCTGGCCCTGGCACAGGACGACCGTAGTGACCTGGGTCGTCTGCTCAAGGAACTGGGCCTGACCGAAGACCGCCTGAACCAGGCCATTGAACGTATGCGAGGAGGAGAAACCGTGCAGGATCCCAACGCGGAAGAAAACCGCCAGGCGCTGGAAAAGTACACCATCGACCTCACCGCCCGGGCCGAACAGCAGAAGCTGGACCCGGTCATTGGCCGTGACGAGGAAATCCGCCGCACCATACAGGTGTTGCAGCGTCGCACCAAGAACAACCCGGTACTCATCGGCGAGCCGGGGGTGGGCAAGACCGCCATCGTGGAAGGGCTGGCCCAGCGCATCGTCAATGGCGAAGTGCCCGAAGGGCTGCAGAACAAGCGTGTGTTGTCGCTGGACATGGGCGCGCTCATCGCCGGGGCCAAGTTCCGTGGCGAGTTCGAGGAACGCCTGAAAGCCGTGCTCAAGGATCTTTCCAAGCAGGAAGGGCGGGTGATCCTGTTCATCGACGAGATCCACACCATGGTGGGTGCCGGCAAGGCCGAAGGCTCCATGGATGCCGGCAACATGCTCAAGCCGGCGCTGGCGCGGGGTGAGCTGCATTGTATTGGCGCCACCACCCTGGACGAATACCGCCAGTACATCGAAAAGGATGCCGCGCTGGAGCGCCGCTTCCAGAAAGTGCTGGTGGACGAGCCTTCGGTGGAAGACACCATCGCCATCCTGCGGGGGCTGAAGGAACGGTACGAAATCCATCACAGCGTGGAGATCACCGACCCGGCCATCGTGGCGGCGGCCACCCTGTCGCACCGCTACATTCCGGATCGGCAACTGCCGGACAAGGCCATCGACCTGATGGACGAGGCCGCCAGCCGCATCCGCATGGAAATCGACTCCAAGCCCGAGGCGCTTGATCGGCTGGAACGCCAGCTCATTCAGCTGAAAATCCAGCGGGAAGCGCTGAAGAAGGAAAAGGACGATGCCTCGCGCAAGCGGCTGGCCGAGCTGGAAGAACGCATTGCCGAAATGGAACGCGAGTTCTCCGACCTGGAAGAAATCTGGAAGGCGGAGAAGGCGGCGGTACAGGGTGCCAGCCACATCAAGGAAGAACTGGAGCAGGCCCGCGCGGAACTGGAAGCGGCCATGCGTGCCGGCGACCTGACCCGTGTGTCCGAGATCCAGTACGGCCGCATACCCGAGCTGGAACAGAAACTGAAGGAAGCCGAAGCCCGCGAGCAGGACGGCCAGCAGTTCCAGCTGTTGCGCAACAAGGTGACTGACGAAGAAATCGCCGAAGTGGTCTCCCGCTGGACCGGCATCCCCGTTTCCAAGATGCTGGAGGGCGAAAAGGAAAAACTGCTGCACATGGAAGAGGCACTGCACAGCCGGGTCATTGGGCAGGATGAAGCCGTGCGGCTGGTGGCCGACGCCATTCGCCGTTCCCGGGCCGGCATTGCCGACCCCAACCGGCCCAATGGTTCGTTCCTGTTCCTGGGCCCCACCGGCGTGGGCAAGACCGAGCTGACCAAGGCGCTGGCGGATTTCCTCTTCGACACCGAGGATGCCATGGTGCGCATCGA
The DNA here is from genome assembly GCA_015485125.1 of Lysobacterales bacterium. Classification (GTDB taxonomy): domain Bacteria; phylum Pseudomonadota; class Gammaproteobacteria; order Xanthomonadales; family S139-57; genus S139-57. Next base: position 22,602 of record WFUE01000117.1, read on the forward strand.
TATGTCCGAGTTCATGGAGAAGCACTCCGTGGCCCGGCTCATCGGCGCGCCGCCGGGCTATGTGGGCTATGAGGAAGGCGGCTATCTCACCGAGGCCGTGCGCCGCCGCCCCTACAGCGTGATTCTGCTGGACGAGGTGGAAAAGGCCCACCCGGATGTGTTCAACATCCTGCTGCAAGTGCTGGACGATGGTCGCCTGACCGATGGCCAGGGCCGGACGGTGGACTTCCGCAACACGGTCATCGTCATGACCTCCAACCTGGGCTCGCAGCTCATTCAGGAGATGGCGAAAACCGCGGACTACCAGGCGATGAAGACCGCCGTGATGGAAGTGGTGGGGCAGCATTTCCGCCCCGAATTCATCAACCGGGTGGACGAAACCGTGGTCTTCCATCCGCTGGATGAAGGAGAAATCCGCGAGATTGCCCGCATCCAGGTACAGCGTCTGGAGCAGCGGCTGGCGGATCGCGACCTGCATCTGCAGGTGGACGATGCGGTACTGGCGCATCTGGCTAGGGTCGGCTTCGACCCGGTCTATGGCGCAAGACCGCTGAAGCGGGCCGTACAGCACGAGCTGGAAAACCCGCTGGCCCGCGAACTGCTCAAGGGCAGCTATGCGCCGGGTGACGTCATCACCGTCACCATGAACGGGGAAGAGATCGTCTTCGGCCTGAAAAAAGCCGCCTGATCTCTCTTCCGGGAGTCTTGCACGCCGCGCAAATCCTGTACAATGGTGCAGTTTTGTGCGGCGTCTCCTTGTAATCATCGAGATTGCTGACAGAAGAATACAGGTGAATTGACATGCCCATTTACGAATATCAATGCACATCCTGCGGTCACTCGCTGGAAAAACTGCAGAAAATGAGCGACGCGCCGCTGACCGATTGTCCGGAATGTGGCCAGCCCGCGCTGGAGAAGCAGATCTCCGCCGCCGGTTTCCGTCTCAAGGGCGGCGGCTGGTACGAGACTGATTTCAAATCCTCCGGGCAGAAGAATGTGGCCAAGTCCGACAGCAGCGGGTCCGGTGGCAGTTGCTGCGCCGGTGGAGCCTGTGCCAATACCAACGCCTAGCCGGAGGACCTTCTCCGGCTCAAAGCCGCACCCGTCAGGTGCGGCTTTTTTGTCTGAATCGATAGTTAAGGGGTAAACAACATGCGCAGTCATTTCTGCGGAGAAGTGGACGAAAAACTCATCGGCGAAACCGTCGAGCTCTGTGGCTGGGCCGATACCCGCCGCGACCATGGTGGCGTGGTCTTCGTGGACCTGCGTGACCACAAGGGCATCGTGCAGATTGTCACCGAGCCGGATCAGGCCGAAGCCTTCGATATTGCCCAGACCATCCGCTACGAATTCTGCCTGCGCGTGCGCGGCACCGTGCGTCGCCGCCCCGAAGGGCAGGAAAACGAAAACCTGGTCTCCGGTTTCGTCGAAGTGGTGGTGCAGGAAATGGAAGTGCTCAACCCCGCCCGCCCGCTGCCCTTCCAGCTGGACGAGGAAGCCGGCGAGGAAATCCGCCTGCGCTACCGCTATCTCGACATGCGCCGCCCGCAGATGCAGCAGACCCTGCGCATGCGCGCGCAACTGGTTCGCGCCCTGCGCCGCTATCTGGAAGACCGCGAATTCAACGAGATCGAAACCCCCATTCTCACCAAGGCCACGCCGGAAGGCGCGCGC
>WFUE01000118.1 GCA_015485125.1 Lysobacterales bacterium
AAGGCTTTCCCTTCCCCATTCCCAAGAATGGCTATGAAGTCATCTGGAACCACAAGCTCAAGTTCAAGGGTGTCAGCGCCCGCCGCTACAACAACCAGGTCGCACCTACGGCCAGTGGCGCCTACACCCTGATCAAGCTGCGGGAAGACACCTACGCACCCTATTTTGAAAAGGGCAAGACCATCGCCGACATCAACAACATCCTGCTGTACTTCTTCCAGGAAGTGGAAGCCCCGGCGCGTCTGGCCGGCAATGTGCTGCTGGTGCATGAGACCCTGAATCAGGATGTGCAAAAGCGTCAGGCCTGGGTCTACAACCCCGGCCAGCGGCGGGTACGGCGTGCGCCCAACGTGGCCTACGACAACCCCGGTACCGCCTCCGACGGCCTGCGCACCAATGACATGTCCGACATGTTCAACGGCGCCATGGATCGCTTCAACTGGAAGCTGGTGGGCAAGAAGGAAATGTACGTGCCCTACAACAGCTACAAGGTGCACGGCGCGGATGTGGATTTCGACGACCTGATCCAGCCCGGTCATCTGAACCAGGATTACATCCGCTACGAGCTGCACCGGGTCTGGGTGGTGGAAGCCACACTGAAGGAAGGCATGCGCCATATCAACAAGCGACGCACCTTCTATGTGGACGAGGACAGCTGGCAGATTCTCATGGTGGATCACTACGATGCCCGTGGCCAGTTGTGGCGCTATTCTGAAGCCCACCCCATCGTCTACTACGAAGTACCCATGCTCTGGACCACGCTGGAAGTCCACTACGACACCCAGAACGGTCGCTATCTGGTCAACGGGCTGGACAACCACGACAAGCCCATCGACTTCAACCAGCATTTCACCACCAAAAACTACCGCCCTTCAGCGCTGCGCAAGCGCGGCAAGCGTTGATTTTCCACGCTTGAACGGCATCCATCGGCACAGGCAACCCCTGTGCCGATTTTCATTTTGAGGTGCATTGATGAAAAAACTGCTGCTCCTGCTTCTGTTGGCCGCCAGCCCGCTACTGGCACAATCCCCACCCGTGCAGTATGCGGAAAACCTGCCCCTGGCCAGCCACAGCCTGTTACTGGACATCACGGCCACGGACGACGGTTTTGTCGCGGTGGGCGAACGTGGTCATGTGCTGCTTTCCAGGGATGGCAAGCAATGGAAGCAGCCTGCGGAAAAGACCGTGCCCACCCGCGCCACGCTGACGGCGGTCACCGCAAAGGGACGGCAGCTCTGGGCCGTGGGGCATGATTCGGTCATCATTCATTCCAGTGACGGGGGCCAGCACTGGGAACGACAGTTCTTTGACCCGGAGCGCGAACAACCGCTGCTGGATGTCTATTTCGACACCCCCACACAGGGCTGGGCCATGGGTGCCTATGGCCTGCTATTGAAAACCACCGATGGCGGCGCGCATTGGGAAGAAATTCTGCTCAGCGACGAGTTCGACTTCCACCTCAATGGCATGGCCCGCCTGTCCGATGGCACGCGCATCATCATTGCCGAAGCCGGCAATGCCTGGCGCAAGCGTCCCGGTGACGAGGCATGGAGCCTTCTGGAACTGCCCTATCCGGGCTCCATGTTCGGTGTGCTGGCACTGCCGGGTGATCGCCTGGTAGCCATGGGCCTCAGAGGCCATGTGCTGGAAAGCGTGGACCACGGTGAAACCTGGTATCAGGACAAGACCGGCAGCAAGGCCAATCTCTTCGGCGGCAGCCTGGGGCCGGACGGTTCCCTGGCCATCGTCGGGGCCAAGGGCACGGTACTGCTTCGCCAGGCCGATGCCGTGGATTTCACCCTGCACGAAATGGACGCCCTGGGCGATCTGGCCGGGGTGATCAATCTGGGGGGTGGTCAACTGATCGTGGTGGGCGAGCGCGGTGTACAAGCCATCAACACGGGTAAGCAAGCGGGGCAGGAATAATGAAAAACTGGCTGGAAAACCTCTTCTTCAATCATCGCAAGCTGTGGCTGTTCCTGTTCACCGCCCTGACCGTGTTCATGTTCACCCAGGCCGCGCAATTGCGTGTGGATGCCGGCTTCAAGAAGCAATTGCCACTCAAGCATGAATACATGCAGACCTTCCTCAAGTACGAAAAGGAATTCGGTGGCGCCAACCGGCTGCTGGTGGCCCTGATCGCCCGGGATGGCAACATGTTCACGCCGGCGTTTTTCGATACGCTGGAGAAAATGACCAATGATGTCTTTTTCATCCCCGGCGTAAACCGTTCCAGTGTCCGTTCCATCTTCACCCCCAATGTCCGCTTCGTGGAAATCGTCGAGGACGGGTTCGCCGGCGGCAATGTCATTCCCACCGACTTCAAGCCCACCCCCGAGATGTTCGAGAAGGTCAAGGGCAATATCATCAAATCCGGCACCGTGGGCCGGCTAGTGGCGGAGGATTTCTCCGGCGCGATGATCTGGGCCGATCTGCTGGAGGTCAATCCGGCCACCGGTGAAAAAATCGACTATCAGGAAGTGGCCCGCCAGCTGGAAGAAATTCGCAGCAAGTATGAAAACGACCAGCTTTCCGTACATATCATCGGCTTTGCCAAGATCGTCGGCGATATCGCCGAAGGGGCCAAATCCGTCATCCTGTACTTTTTCGTGGCCATCGGCATTACCGCCGTGCTGCTGTTCCTCTATTCCCGCTCCTTCCGCCTGACCTTCTGGCCGCTGCTGGTTTCCTCGGTGGCGGTGATCTGGCAACTGGGCATCCTCAAGCTACTGGGTTACGGCATCGACCCAATGAACATGCTCACGCCCTTTCTGGTCTTTGCCATCGCCGTCAGCCACGGGGTGCAGATGATCAATGCCTGGACCACCGCCGTGGCCCGGGTGGAAGGAGACGACGCGCCACTGCAGGCTTCACGAAAGGCCTTCGCCACCTTGCTGGTGCCCGGCACCATCGCCCTGCTCAGCGACACCATCGGCTTTCTCACCCTGCTGCTGATCCAGATCCGCATCATTCAGGAAATGGCCATTACCGCCAGTCTGGGCGTGGCCATGATCATTCTCACCAACCTGGTGCTGTTGCCCGTGCTGCTTTCCTTCGGCAAGGGCGAAAAGCTGGAGAAAATTCGCCGGCGACAGCAGCAGGCCATGGCCCATCCCAGCCCGTTGTGGCGGCATCTGGCCGCTTTCAGCAAACCGATGGCCGGCGGCGTGGCCCTGCTGGTGGCCGTGGGCCTGTTTGCCGTGGGGCAATGGAAGGCACAGGACATGGAAATCGGTGATTCCCAGACCGGCGTGCCGGAACTGCGGCCGGATTCCCGCTACAACACGGACGCCCGCATGATCAGCTCCCGCTTCGCCCTGGGCGTGGACCTGATGACGGTGATCGCCGAAACCGAGCCCAATGCCTGTACCGAAAACTACGAAGTGATGGAAACCATCGATCGCTTTGCCTGGCATATCCAGAATGTACCGGGTGTGCAGAAGGTCATCACCCTGCCCATGGTGGCCAAGATCATCAACGCCGGCTGGAACGAGGGCAACATCAAGTGGCGCGTGCTGTCGCGCAACCACTATGTCATGCGGCAGGCGCTGGCCAATGTGGAAACCGATACCGGCCTGCTCAACAGCGATTGCAGCGCCATTCCCATTCTCATTTTCACCCAGGATCACCGGGCGGAAACCGTCGCGCGGGTTGTCAACGCCGTCAAGGTCTTCCAGAAGGCCCTGCACGACAGCCAGGTGAACCTGAAACTGTCCAACCCCAAGCTGGAGAAACTGGACCCGGAACAGCAACCCATCACACCCGAGCAGGTGGACTTTCGCCTGGCCACCGGCAATGTGGGCGTGATGGCCGCCACCAACGAGGATGTGAAGGCGGCGCAGATGCCCATGCTCATGTACGTCTACGGTGCCATCATTGCCTTGTGCCTGCTCACCTTCCGTTCGCTGGCGGCGACCCTGTGCATCGTGCTGCCGCTGATGCTGGTATCGGTACTGGCCTATGCCCTGATGGCACTGATGGGTATCGGCCTCAAGGTCAACACGCTGCCCGTGGTGGCCCTGGGCGTGGGTATCGGGGTGGATTACGGCATCTATATCTACAGCCGGCTGAAGGAATACCTCGATGCCGACATGCCGTTGACCGAGGCCTATTTCCACGCCTTGCAGACGACCGGCAAGCCGGTGATCTTCACCGGTATCACGCTGGCGGTGGGTGTGGGTACCTGGCTGTTTTCCGATCTGCAATTCCAGGCCGACATGGGCGTGCTGCTGGCCTTCATGTTCCTGGTGAACATGATCGGAGCCATCGTGCTCCTGCCCGCGCTGGTGCGCTGGCTGATGCGCCCCAACGACCCGGCCTGACCAAGCTGATCGCCAGCATTCTGTCACCGGCCTTCTTGCCTGGCGGTGTATACTTGCCGCCAGGCAAAATCCGGGTGGCCCATGGACCTCTCCTCCCTGCAATGGCTGTTTGACTGGATCAGGAACCATCCGGAATGGGCCGGCTGGCTCATTGGTCTGGCCGCCTTTTTCGAGGGGCTGGCCATGGTGGGCTTCCTCATGCCGGGTGCCACGGTGCTGTTCGGCGTGGGCGCGCTGGTGGGTCTGGGCTATATCGACCTGACCACCGCCTGGGTGGCCGCATCCGTCGGCGCCTTTCTCGGAGACGGTCTCAGTTTCTGGCTGGGCTGGAAATACAAGGCGTCCATCCGCAATCACCCGTGGATTGCCCGTCACAGCGAAGTCATGCAACGGGCAGAAAACTATTTTCACCGTCACGGTGGCAAAAGCGTATTCATTGGCCGCTTCGTCGGCCCCATTCGTTCCGCCATCCCGCTGATCGGCGGCATGATGGGCATGTCCTGGTGGAAATACCTGCCCATTAATCTGGTCGCCAGCATTCTCTGGTCTCCCTTCTACATCTTGCCGGGCGTCGTTTTTGGCGCCTCGCTGGATCTGGCATCCGCCGCCGCGGGCCGGCTGGCCATATTGGCCGGGCTGGTGGCCGCCGCGCTGTGGGGCAGTGGCTGGCTGGTGCTGCGCGTATACCGCTTTGTCACCCCCAGGGCCAACCTCTGGCTGGACAAGATGGAACAATGGGTCAACCGCCATCCCGTGCTGGGCCGCTGGGCCGCCGCGCTGGTGGACCCGAGGAAAAAGGAATCCGCCTCCCTCATCTGGCTGGCGCTCGGGCTGTTCGTGCTGGCCTGGCTGTTCTTCGCCCTGTTGCTGACTGTCACGGCCCAGGGCCACTGGCTGTTGCTGGATGAACAGATCTGGCAATGGTTTCAGCAGATCCGTTCCCCCTGGGCGGATTGGTTGGCCGCGTGGCTGGCGGCATGGACACAGGTGGGCCATGTTCTGATACTGGTCGTTCTCATTGCCGCCATGCTCTGGCGGATGAAAGGGCGCATGGCCGCCCTGCATCTGCTGGCCAGTGCCGCATTCGGAGTGGTGGTGAGTTGGACGCTGGGTCAGGTACTGTCCGTCCCCCTGCCCATACACGCCAATCCAAATGTATTTGCCTTTCCGGGCATGGACATCAGCGTATCGGCCGCGGTCTACAGCTACCTGGCCGTGCTGCTGGCACGGGAACTGCCTGGCCGACGTCCCGCCTGGCCCTACATGGCCGCCACAGCCATACTCCTGCTCAGCAGCGTGGCCCGGCTGTATCTGGGCCTGCACTGGTTTTCCGATGTGCTGGCCGGCTGGTGGCTGGGGTATCTCTGGGGGTTTGGCCTGGGCCTGGCCTGGCGAATCCGCAGCCGCGAGCGTTTTCCCCATCGCTGGCTGTTGCTGGGTTTTGCGCTCGCGGCCCTGCTCATAGGCGGGCTGGGCCTGCACACAGCCCGCCAATTGCATGCGACATCACCTGAGCCGGTTATCCTCTCGATCGAGCAGCATACCGTTCCGGTACCTGACCACCGGGGCCTGTGGCTCCTGACAAATCAGCGACCGGAGAACCTGGCTTCCAAGCTGAAAGAGACGGGCTGGCAGGACGGGCCGGCACGCTCTCTCAAGGGCATGTTTTTCTGGTTGAATCCAGAAGCCGATCCCATGGGACTGCCCTTGCCACCACGGGGTCTGTACGGCCATGTCGTGGCGGCGGAATGGCGCAAGCCCACGGATCACGGTATCTGGCTGCTAAGAGCCTGGCCCACCCACTGGCTCCAGGCTGACGGCAGTCCATGGTATGTGATGCAGGCTACCCGTGTACACATGCAGCCCCTGATGAATCTGCTGGTCTGGCCACGCTTTCAGCCACCATCGGTGAATGCACTGCGTCTAGCCATGCCAAACGAATGGCAACTGAAGCCCGCGGACCATGGTTGGTGGTGGCTCAAGGCAGATCCGGCAGAGACCAGTCCACGGGCGGGCGTCCCTGGGCTTTCAGCCAGTCATTGGCCTGGGAGAAGTGGCGACAGCCAAAAAAACCCCGGTGAGCCGACAATGGCGACGGATGCGGTGCCTTGAGCACCCGATGACGGGATGTATCCACCTGTGCCGCCTTTTTCTGAGCCTGCGAGCCCCACAGCAGAAAGACCACCCCATCCAGCCGCTGATTGATTTCGGCAATCACCCGGTCGGTAAAGTGTTCCCACCCCTTGCCCTGATGACTGCCGGCCCGGCCACGCTCCACGGTCAATACGGCATTGAGCAGCAATACCCCCTGCTCGGCCCAGTGTTGCAGGCAACCATGTGAAGGGATAGGCAGGCCCAGATCCGCATGCAGTTCCTTGAATATGTTCTGCAGGGAAGGCGGTGGCGCCACGCCCGGCCGTACGGAAAAACACAAACCATGCGCCTGTCCGGGACCGTGGTAGGGGTCCTGGCCCAGAATCACCACCTTGACCGATGCCGGTGGCGTCGTGTTAAGCGCATTGAAGATCTGCGGGCCGGGCGGGTAGATGACCTTGCCGCGCTGCTTTTCCTGCAACAGGAAGGCACGCAGCTGTTGCATGTAGGGCTGATCGAATTCATCCGCCAGCCAGTCCAGCCACTGGGGATGCAGTTTAACCGGGCGTTTTGTGCGCATGGGAGAATCTGTCAGCGATCCGTTCCGGGCAGTGTAGCAAAGCCGGCGCGAATTACGGGCAAGAAAAAGCCCGCGCAGCGGCGGGCTCTTTCGCATGACAGGCGGTTGCGCTTGTCTTTAACGCTTGGAGTACTGTGTGGCCTTGCGCGCCTTGTGCAGACCCACTTTCTTGCGTTCCACCTCACGGGCGTCACGGGTCACGAAGCCGGCCTTGCGCAGCGGCTGGCGCAGGGATTCGTCATAGGCCATCAACGCGCGGGTAATGCCCAGGCGAATGGCACCGGCCTGACCGGAAATCCCGCCACCGGTAACGGTGATATAGGCATCGAACTTGTCGCCCATTTCCGTCAGATCCAGCGGCTGCTTGACGATCATGCGTGCGGTTTCGCGACCAAAGAACTCTTCCAGCGGGCGCTGGTTGACCTTGATCTCGCCCTTGCCGGGGCGCAGGAAAACGCGTGCCACAGAGGTCTTGCGGCGACCGGTTCCGTAAAATTGTTCTGTTGCCATGTGTGACTACCCTCAGATTTCCAGTGGCTGCGGTTGCTGGGCGGCATGGGGATGCTCGGCACCGGCATAGACCTTCAGTTTCTTGAACATGGCACGGCCCAGCGGATTCTTGGGCAGCATGCCTTTGACGGCATTCTCGATCACGCGCTCGGGGTGCTTTTCCAGCAACTTGCCCAGCGGAACGGATTTCAGATTGCCGATATAACCGGTGTGCCGGTGATAGAACTTGTCCTGCATCTTGTTGCCGGTGACGTGAATCTTCTCGGCATTGATGACCACGATATAGTCACCGGTATCCACATGCGTGGTGAACACCGGCTTGTGCTTGCCACGCAGGCGATGGGCGATTTCGGTGGCCAGGCGGCCCAGGGTCTTGCCCTCGGCGTCGATGACATACCAATCGCGCGTGACTTCATGTGCTTTGGCGCTGAACGTCTTCATTTCTAAACTCGTGCTCCGAGCGTGTCTATGCGAAAGGGCGGTAATTCTAGGGGATCTTCCCGCGCAGTTCAACCACGGCGTGGCATTTATTTCCTTGCAGTTGCCATGGACCACCGGGCGTGCTGCGCGTGTGGCACTGGTACTGCCGGCCATTCTGTTGGATAATTCGCCGCTTGATTTCATTGCAGGAACCGCGACGCATGTCGGATATCGCAACGTTCGTAGGCAACCACACCGTGCTGGTGCTGGTCTGGCTGGCCCTGCTGGCCATGCTGCTGGTGGGCGAGTTTCGCCGCCTGACCCGCAAGTACAAGGAAGTGGACACCCTGGAAGCCACCCGCCTGCTCAACCAGCAGGATGCCCTGCTGGTGGATGTACGTGACGCCAAGGACTATGCCCAGGCCCACGCGGTCAACGCCATTCACATTCCCCTGAACCAGGTCACGCCGGAACACCCGAAGCTGAGCGATCCCGAGCGGCCCGTCATATTCTATTGCTACAGCGGCATGTCCTCGCAGCGTGCCGCCGCTGCCCTGGCCAACAGCGGCCGGGACAACATCTACAGCCTGCAAGGCGGCTTCGGCAGCTGGCAGGGAGAAAACCTGCCCGTTGAAACCGGCCGCAAGAAAAGCGGCAAGCGAAAAAAGAAAGCGGACAAACACTGAATCCGGGGCCGGACGGTCCCATCGTACTAACAAGCGGAGTGAATCAACATGAGTGAAAACGAACAAGCTGCAGGCAATGGTCAGGCACCGGAAGGCGGCCAGATTGTCATCCAGAAAATCTACATCAAGGATGCTTCCTTTGAAGTGCCCGGCGCACCCGGCATTTATCAGGAACAGGGCCAGATGGATGTCAATCTGAATCTGTCCCAGAAAGCGCAACCGGTGGGCGATGACCACTATGAAGTGGTGCTGACCGTCACCGTGACCACCAAGGTGGGCGACAAGACCGCCTATCTGGTGGAAGTGCAACAGGCCGGCATCTTCGGCATTCGCGGGCTGGAGCAGCCGCAGACACACGCCGCCCTGGGCATTTTCTGCCCCAACACGCTCTACCCCTATGCCCGTCAGGCCATTTCCGAAATGGTTTCTCTGGGTGGTTTCCCGCCGCTGGTACTGCAACATGTGAATTTCGAGGCCATCTACGCCGAGCAGATGCAGAAGCAGCAGGACCAGAAGCCCAACTGATCCCCGCATGTCTACGCAGGCACGCATTCTGGTGCTGGGTGCCGGCTCCTGGGGCACGGCACTGGCCACCCACCTGGCTGAAGGTCCAGCGCAGGTGCGCCTGTGGGGCCGCAACCACGAACAACTCTCGTCCATGGCCGAAAGCGGCGAGAATGCGCGTTACCTGCCTGGCATCCCTCTCAGCCCAAAACTGGGCTACGAGCCAAACCTCGACCAGGGCCTGGACTGGGCCGATGCCGTGCTGCTGGTCACGCCCAGTGACAGTTTCGCCGACATGCTGCAACGCATGGCACCCGCACTGCAAGGCAAGCCCTTTGCCTGGGCCTGCAAGGGTTTTGAGCAGGGTACCGGCCGCCTGCTGCATGAAGTGGCACAAGCGCATCTGGGCCCGGAAGCCACGCTGGCCGTGGTCACCGGGCCTTCTTTCGCCAAGGAAGTGGCCCAGGGTCTGCCCACCGCCATGACCGTAGCCTGCACCCAGACCCAAGGGGCGGAGCAATGGGCCGGCTGGCTGCACCACCATCGCATGCGTGTCTACACCTCGCCAGACATCATCGGCGCGGAACTGGGCGGAGCGGTCAAGAATGTCATGGCCATTGCCACCGGCCTTGCCGACGGCATGCAGCTGGGTCACAACGCCCAGGCGGCCATCATCACCCGCGGGCTGGCGGAGATCATGCGCCTGGGTCTGGCACTGGGTGCCCTGCCGGAAACCCTGATGGGCCTGGCCGGGCTGGGGGATCTGGTGCTGACCTGCACCGCCAACCTCTCCCGCAACCGGCGCATGGGGCTGGCTCTGGGCAAGGGCCTGAATGTCGCCCAGGCCCAGCAGGAGATTGGCCAGCATGTGGAAGGCGTGCGCAACGCAGCCGAAGTGCTGCGTCTGGCCCGCCGGGCCGGAGTGGAAATGCCCATTTCCGAGCAGGTTGCCGCCGTGGTGGCCGGTCAGCGCACACCCGCAGAAGCGCTGGATGCCCTGCTGTCCCGCGAGCCCAAGTCCGAACTGGACTGATGCGTATCGACCTGCTGCGCCACGGCCAGGTACAGGGCGGGCGCAAATACCGTGGCCACGGCATTGATGACCCCCTGTCCGAACAGGGCTGGCAACAACTGGAAACGGCCTGTGCCCACAACCCCGGCTGGACCCATATCGTCAGCTCACCGATGACCCGCTGTGCCCGTTTCGCCCAGACACTGGCCGAACAGACCGCCTTGCCCCTTTCCATTGAAAACGACCTGCGAGAAGTGGGCTTTGGCCAGTGGGAAGGCTTGAGCCGGGCGCAACTGGAACAGGAACAGCCCGAAGCCCTGGCGGCTTTTCTCGCAGACCCGGTGCAGCACCGACCTCCCGGCGCGGAACCGCTGGCAGCCTTTGTCAGCCGCGTTGGCCAGACACTGGAACGGCTGCGACAAACCGGGCCGGATGGCCATTATCTGCTGCTGGTTCACGCCGGTGTCATCCGCGCCGCACTGGCCCACTGTCTGTCTCTGCCTCCGGGTTCGCTGTACCAGATTGAAGTTCAAACCGCGCACTTCACCACACTGCAATACCAGCAGGGGCGCTGGAGCCTGCAAGGGCTCAATCTTCCCCGTCCATGAGCCAGGACCAGCACAACGCACAAGCCTTTTCTAAATTATTGTTTTCTAATTATTTCCCTCTAAAGGGGGAGCATTGACAAATGTCAAGGGCTGGCCATGCGGGACTTGGCAGAATGACTCCATCCTGCATTTGCGGGTTTCAAGCAACCTTGACTGACATGGGGGAAACACATGGCTAGAATCATCGTAATGGGTGCCGGCGTAGGTGGCATGAGCGCTGCCTATGAGCTGCGCGCCACCCTGGGGCGTGAACATCAGATCACCGTCATCAACCCGGTGGAAGAGTTTCAATTCACCCCGTCCAATCCCTGGCTGGCCGTGGGCTGGCGCACGCCCGATGCCATCACCGTGCCAGTACGCAAGTATCTGGAAAGGAAAAACATCGAGTTCATCGTCGACCCGGTGGTGGAAATCCAGGCCAAGGGAAACAAGCTGGTTCTGGCCTCCGGCCGGGTGGAAGACTACGACTATCTGGTCATCACCACGGGTCCCAAGCTGGCCTTCGAGGAAGTACCCGGCCTGGGCCCCGCCGGTCACACCCAGTCCATTTGTACCACACCCCACGCCGCCAAGGCACTGGAAGCCTATGAAAAGTTCGTGCAGGATCCCGGACCCATCGTGGTGGGTGCCGTTCAGCTGGCCTCCTGCTTCGGCCCGGCCTATGAGTTTGCCACCATTCTCGATACCGACCTGCGCAAACGCAAGATTCGCGACCAGGTGCCCATCACCTTCGTCACCTCCGAACCCTATATCGGCCATCTCGGCCTGGGCGGCGTCGGTGATTCCAAGGGCCTGATGGAGTCGGAATTGCGCAATCGTCACATCAAGTGGATCTGCAACGCCAAGGTACTGGAAGTGACTGAAGACAAGGTCAAGGTCGCCGAACACAACGCTCAGGGCGAAGTCATCCAGGAGCATGAACTGGAACACAAGTTCGCCATGATGCTGCCCGCCTTCAAGGGTGTGGATCCGGTGGCCAATGTGGAAGGGCTGTGCAATCCACGCGGTTTCGTGCTCGTGGACAAGCACCAGCGCAACCCCACCTATCCCAACATCTACGCCGCCGGTGTCTGCATCGCCATTCCGCCGGTAGAAGCCACCCCCGTGCCCACCGGCGCGCCCAAGACCGGTTTCATGATCGAAACCATGGTCACCACCCTGGTGCACAACATCAAGCACGATCTGGAAGGGCAGGCACCGGAAACCGTGGGTACCTGGAATGCCATCTGCCTGGCCGACATGGGCGATACCGGCGCGGCCTTCGTCGCCCTGCCACAGATCCCGCCCCGCAATGTGACCTGGACCAAGGTCGGCAAATGGGTGCACTACGCCAAGATCGCCTTCGAGAAATACTTTATGCGCAAGATGAAGACCGGCTCCACCGAGCCGTTATACGAAAAATACGTGCTCAAGGCACTGGGCATCAAGCGACTGAAATAAACCTCCATGAAATGACGAGCCCCCCAGGGCACTTCAACCCGGCTTCGGCCGGGTTTTTTTCTCCGGGAAGTGAGCGAGACGGCAGCCACCTAGAGATTCGCAAAACAAGCCGCCCAAAACCGTAGGGTGCAATAGCGCCAGCGTATTGCAC
>WFUE01000119.1 GCA_015485125.1 Lysobacterales bacterium
CGGCTGATGGTGCCACCGCGGCCGTGGAAGAACACCAGCTGCACGCCATGCTCGCTGGCCAGTTCCAGCAGGGCCTGCTGGGCCTGCTGCAAGGCCCAGCGCGCAGCGGCGATGCCACCGTCCTTGTTGCTGTCGGAATAGCCCAGCATCACCATCTGGCGCATGCCGCGCGCCTGCAAATGCTGGCGGTAGACGGGATTGTTGAACAGGGCCTGGAGAATGGCCGGGCCGGCCTGCAGGTCTTCCACGGTCTCCAGCAGCGGGGCAATGTCCAGATTGACCGCGCCCCGGGCATCCACTACCTGGCCCATACGTGCCAGCAGCAGCACAGAGAGCACATCGTCGGCACCCTGGGTCATGCTGATGATATAGGTACGGATGGCTTCCGGCCCGTAGCGTTTCTGGCAGTCGCGGATGGCACGCATCACATCGGCGATGCGTTCCACTTCGTGGTCGTCGCAGCCAAAGCGCGGGGTTTCACCCTGCAGCACCTCGTTCAGCTGCTGTTCCCGCTCCTCGGCGGGCAGTTCCAGCCAGTCCGGCCGTTGCAGGCACTGGGCCAGCACCTTGCGGTGCACCATGCTGTCCTGGCGGATGTCCAGCGTGGCCAGATGGAAGCCGAAGGTACGCACGCGCCAGATTTCCCGTTGCAGGTAGAACAGGCCGGCATGTTCACCCTTGTTGTGCTGCAGGCTGAGGCGGATGTGCTCCAGATCATCGAGAAATTCATCCAGGCTGGCATAGCCGTCCGGGCTGTCTTCCAGCGTATGGCGCAGACGCTCGTGGATCAGTTTGAGCAGGCAGCGGTAGGGCATGTCCTCGTAGCGGCTGGGAATGCGGGCGGCGGCTTCGGGGAAGCGCTGGCGGTATTCGTCCAGCCGCAGCAGCACGGTCTTGTCCACATCCACCAGATGGGTGCTCTGGCTCAGGCGGGATGACAGCGAAAGCACATCCCGCTGGTAGAGCTCCAGCACTTCCTGCCGTTGCTTGCGCAGGGCCATGCGCACGGTGTCGGCGGTGACATTGGGGTTGCCGTCCATGTCTCCGCCCACCCAGCTGGCAAAGCGCAGGAAGGCCGGAATGCTCACTCCGCGCGCTTCCTCGCCGTAGACCGCCTCCAGGGCGGTGGCCAGATTTTCGTAGAAACGGGGAATGTAGTGATAGATCACATCGGTGAGATAGAAATGCACATGCTCCATTTCCACTTCCACCGTGGGGCGGATGTTGGAATGCTCGCGTGTCTGCCAGCGGGCGGTTACTTCCGCGCGAATCTGCTCCATGCCCGAACGCAGTTCCGCCGGGGTCATGCCCAGGTTGAGGCGGTCCACCAGCCGGCGGGCAATGCGCTGTTCCTTCTCCAGAATGGTCCGGCGGGTGGATTCGGTGGGATGGGCGGTGAATACCGGTTCAATGCGCAGGCTGGGCAGAAAACGCTCCACCGCCTCCAGGCTGACGCCCTGTTCCTTCAGCAGTTGCAGGGCGTCTTCCAGGCTGCCGGCCTGCACCTTGTCCTGCTCGCGCAGGTAATCCCGCTTGCGGCGAATGCGATGTACCCGCTCGGCCAGATTGACCAGCTGGAACCAGACGGAAAAGGCGCGTACCAGAATTTCGGCGGTGTCGGTGGAGCGGTGGGAAAGCAGCTGGGTGAGCTTTTCGTCCGCGCCGGGTTCTTCCAGCCGGCGGGCGATGGAAGTCCGGCGTACCGATTCCACCAGATCGAGCATTTCCTGCCCTTCCTGCTCGCGCACCAGCTCGCCCACCAGGGCGCCCAGCATGCGCACATCCTCGCGCAGGGGTTGGTCTTTTTCCGGGAATTCCAGTCGTTGGTTGCTGATGGGCATGGGTCGGGCCAGCGCTTGGTGAAAACCGCAAAATCATGGCTGACCACCCGCCTTTGCACAATAACACTTCGGGGGAAGGACTGGCAGCAGGCATGAAAAAACCCCGGCGGGTGCGAGACCTGCCGGGGCTTTTCGGGCACGGAAAGTGCAGGGGCGATTACATCATGCCGCCCATGCCTCCCATGGCATCCATGCCCGGTGCCGCCGGTGCGGCTTCGTCCTTGGGCTGCTCGGCCACCATGGCTTCGGTGGTGATCATCAGCCCGGAGACGGAAGCGGCGTTCTGCAGCGCGGTACGGGTGACCTTGGTGGGGTCGAGAATACCCATTTCCACCATGTCGCCGTACTCGCCCGTGGCGGCGTTGTAGCCGAAGTTGCCTTCGCCTTCACGCACCTTGTTCAGCACCACGGAGCCTTCGCCACCGGCGTTGCTGACGATCTGGCGCAGCGGCTCTTCCATGGCGCGCAGGGCGATGCGGATACCGGCATCCTGATCGTCGTTGTCGCCCTTGAGGTCACCCAGCTGACCCAGGACACGCACCAGGGCGATACCACCACCGGGCACCACGCCTTCTTCCACGGCGGCGCGGGTAGCGTGCAGGGCATCTTCCACGCGGGCCTTCTTCTCTTTCATTTCCACTTCGGTGGCGGCACCGACCTTGATCACGGCCACGCCACCGGCCAGCTTGGCCACGCGTTCCTGCATCTTCTCGCGGTCATAGTCGGAAGTGGTTTCTTCCATCTGGGCGCGAATCTGCTTGACGCGGGCCTCGATGTCGGCCGCCTGGCCGGCACCATCGATGATGGTGGTGTTTTCCTTGGTGATGACCACGCGCTTGGCGGAGCCCAGGTCTTCCACCGTGGCTTTCTCCAGCGACAGGCCCACTTCCTCGGAAATCACGGTGCCACCGGTGAGGATGGCGATGTCTTCCAGCATGGCCTTGCGGCGATCACCGAAGCCGGGGGCCTTGACGGCGGCGACCTTGACGATGCCGCGCATGTTGTTCACCACCAGGGTGGCCAGGGCTTCGCCTTCCACGTCCTCGGCGATGATCAGCAGCGGACGGCTGCTCTTGGCGGCGCCTTCCAGCACGGGCAGCAGGTCACGCACATTGGAGACTTTCTTGTCGTGCAGCAGGATCAGCGGGTTTTCCAGCTCCACGCTCATGTTGTCCTGATTGTTGACAAAGTACGGGGAGAGGTAACCGCGGTCGAACTGCATGCCTTCCACCACATCCAGCTCGTTCTGCAGGCCGGAGCCTTCTTCCACGGTGATCACGCCTTCCTTGCCCACCTTGGCCATGGCATCGGCGATGATCTGGCCGATGGAGCTGTCGGAGTTGGCGGAAATGGTGCCCACCTGGGCAATGGCGTTGTTGTCGCTGCAGGGCACGGACAGTTCGTGCAGCTTGTCCACGGCCACGCCCACGGCCTTGTCGATGCCGCGCTTGAGGTCCATGGGGTTCATGCCGGCGGCCACGGCCTTCATGCCTTCGCGCAGAATGGCCTGGGCCAGCAC
>WFUE01000120.1 GCA_015485125.1 Lysobacterales bacterium
GGGTCTGGCCGCGGGCTGGGTACAGCAGCATGTCTCGCGGGAAAAGATGCGCCGCTGGGCAGGTATCAGCCTGATGGTTTTCGGTGTATGGACCTTGTCCGGCCCCTGGCTAATTCACGAACTGCATCTGCCCATCCCCGAAGGGCTGGCCGGTTGCCGGCACACCACGCCCTAGCTGGCGGATGGATCAACCGGCGAGCTGGCGGATCCCCGAGGCCGCGGCCTCTCCCGCATTCGACAGCAGTTCGGCGGCCTCCCCGGCAGAACGCGGGCGGCCCAGCAAGAAGCCCTGACCAAAGTCGCAGCGCATGGTCTGTAGCAGATCCTTCTGCTGGGTGTTCTCGATACCTTCGGCAACGATGCGCTTGCCCATGTTGTGCGCCAGGGTGACGATGGCCCAAACCACTTCCATGGCCTCCTCGCTTTCCAGCATGTCCTGAATGAAACTGCGGTCGATCTTGAGCACGTCCACCGGCAAATGACGCAGGCGACCCAGCGAGGAATAGCCCATGCCAAAATCATCCACCACGATACGCATGCCTTCGCTGCGCAGTTGTTCCAGGTGCCGGGCACCCGCGCCACGCTCCTCCATCAGGGCCGTCTCGGTGATTTCCAGATGGATCAGCTCCGGCTCCAGTTCGAAGCGGGTAAGCAGGGCCAGATAGTAATCGACAAAGTCCGGCTGACAGACCTGACTGGCGGAAACATTGACGTTCACCGGCAGCAGCTGATCCGCGCCATAGCGCTCCCGCCATTCCACCAGCTGCTGGCAGACCTGGCGATAGACCCAGCGATCCAGTTTCAGGATGCGACCGCTCTCCTCGCAATAGGGAATGAAGCGATCCGGCCCGATCATGCCTTCTTCCGGATGCTGCCAGCGAATCAGGGCCTCGAAACCGCGCAGGCGCGACTCCTGCAGGGCAAACACCGGCTGAAACTGCAAAAACAGCTCATCGTTTTCCCGCGCCTGTTCAATTTGCTTCTGTACCTGTGTACGGGCACGCATGCGGGCCCACAGTTCCTCATCGAAATGGCGAATACGCTGGTGCGTATCCTTCTTGGCGGCATACATGGCCTGATCCGCGTCCCGCAGCCAGTCGTGCGCCTGCCGGTATTCCACCCGCCAGCTCGCCACCCCGATGCTGGCCGTGGTGCTGACGGTATGACCCTCCAGCTGGAAGGGGCGATCAAAAGCCAGCACCAGCCGCTCCAGCAAACGGTTCAACTCGCTGGCGCCACTGGTGAGAATGGCAAATTCGTCACCACTGATGCGAAACACCTCACTACCCGCATCGAGGCACCGCTTGAGACGGCGGGCCGCCAACTGGATCAGGCGATCACCCATCAGGTGGCCCAGCGTGTCATTGATCAGCTTGAAGCGATCCAGATCCAGAAAGACCAGCGCCCGGTCGCGGCATTGTTCCGGCTCGGCCAGCAAGGTATTCACCCATTCGGTGAAGCGCTGGCGGTTGGGCAATTCCGTCAAGGTATCGTAGTAGGCCAGCTGTTCCATGCGCCGCTCGGCCTGCACCCGTTCCATTTCGGAAACACAACGGCTGGAAACCCAAACCAGCAGATCCTCGGTCCATGCAGGCAGTGAACGGCGATCGCCATCCAGCACGGCCAGCACGCCCCAGACCACACCGTCGGCGCTGCGCAGCGGCACGCTCTTGAGCACATCCACGCCAATTCCGGCCAGTTCCGGCACCATCTCCCCATCCAGCCGCATGCAGTGTTTCAGCAAGGGCTGGCTCATGGCCTCCAGCCACTGGACATCCACCGCCAGACCGGTGGGGAAATAACCCGCCCGCAAGTGAAAATGCCGCCGGTCATCCCATTGCGCCACCAAGGCCCCTTCCACCACCAGTTCACGGCAGAGCTGCCGCACCAGTGCGTCGAGAAAGGCCTGGCCGGTATCGCGGGCCGTGTGTTGATAGATGTGCTGCAGGGCCTGTTGCAAGGCGGCATCCGGAGCAGGCTTGCGGAAACGGGCCAGATACAGTCCCGGTTGTTCTTTCAAGGGCGTCATCTGCCATTCCAGATCGTGGAGATGGCCCTGCACATCCCGGCACTGGCATGGCTGCCAGCGTTCCTCGTGAAGAGACAGCGGCATCTCGCAGTTCAGCAGCAATGCCGATAGCCGCACCGCCTCAGGCGGTGATTGCTCCAGGAACAACAGTTGCCGCAGAGCCGGGCTGATCTGGGCAATCCGCATCTGCTCGTCCACCAGGGCCACCAGATCCTGAAGATGTGGCCACAAGACCGACATGGCTTTCATGCTACGGGAATCTGCACTCATCCGATCTGCTTTACCCCTCACGCAAAGGCTGTAACCCCAAAAAAGCGCAACCGGCCGCTGCCATTTGACGCAAGATGCGCTAGTCTGATTCCATTCCCCCCAGAAGGAAAGAGACAGGCATGCCAGGCGAAAATTTTCAGCGGCACATCATATCGGAAATCAACCGGGTTGTCTTGGGCAAAAGCCAACAAGTCGAACAAGCCTTGATTTGCCTCGCTTCCGCGGGCCATTTGCTGATCGAGGACATTCCCGGCATGGGCAAGACCACGCTGGCCAAAACGCTGGCCAAAGTCTTCGGGCTGGCCTTCAAGCGGGTGCAATTCACCAACGATCTGCTACCGGCCGACATCACCGGGATGAATGTGTTCGACACGACCACCCAGGCTTTTCGCTTTCATCCCGGCCCGGTGTTCAGCCAGATTTTGCTGGCGGATGAAATCAACCGCGCGCCACCGAAAACCCAGAGCGCCCTGCTGGAAGCCATGGAAGAGTTGCAGGTCACGGTGGATGGGCAATCCCATCGGCTGGAACCACCGTTCTCGGTGATTGCCACCCAGAATCCGCTGGAAATGGCCGGCACCTACCCTCTGCCGGAATCGCAGATGGATCGCTTCATGATGCGCATCCCTCTGGGTTATCCGGCACCGGAGGCCGAACGCGCCCTGCTGGAGCGCAAGCATCGCGACCCCGAGGTTCAAACCCTGGGCAGCCCGGAAAAACTGCTGGAAATCCAGCAACAAACCCGTGAAATCCATGTCAGCGATACCGTGCTGGATCTGGTGCAGCAACTGCTGCGGCAAACGCGGGAACCGGGTCGTTTTGTACACGGCCTTTCACCCCGCGCGGGCCAGCAACTGCTGCGGGCCG
The DNA here is from genome assembly GCA_015485125.1 of Lysobacterales bacterium. GTDB lineage: Bacteria > Pseudomonadota > Gammaproteobacteria > Xanthomonadales > S139-57 > S139-57. The sequence continues at coordinate 3,167 of WFUE01000120.1, forward strand.
CGCAGGCCCGGGCCTGGTGGCAGACACGGGATTTTGTCATCCCGGAAGACTTGCAACAGGTGTTCCCCGCCGTTGCCGGGCACCGGCTGATTGCCGCCAGCATGGAGCAGGATGTACAACAAAACCTGGAAGAAATGGCCCTCGCACTGCCCACGACCGCATGAATCTCGACTCGATTGCCCCCAGTGGGCGCATGGACCGCCTGACGATGAAAAGAGCCGGCAAAACCCTGCCCTGGCAACCGGATCGTCGGCAACTGTTCATTCTGCCCACCCGGGGCGGGATCATTCTGGGCATTGCCCTGTTGTTCATGTTGTTGGGCTCGCTCAACTACAACAACAACCTGGCCATTGCCCTGACGTTCTTCATGACCTCCTGCCTGCTGGTCAGCGCCATCTGGACCCACCGCCACCTGCAAGATTGCCGATTGCTGGAATTGCAGGCACTGCCCGTTCATGCGGGAGAGAGCTTGAAAATACGCCTGTTCTGGCAACCGCCCGAAACAAGCTACCTGCCTGAAATCCAGGGGCTGAACCTGCAAGTAGCACGTCATGACAATCATATTGACCTGCTACTGCCTACCCACCACAGAGGCTGGCTGAAGCTACCCCCACTGAAACTGACCAGCCGCTACCCGTTGGGCCTGTTCGTGGCCTGGAGCTGGTGGCGCTACTCGAGAAAACTGCTGATCTGGCCGGCCGTGGAAATCCAGCCGCCACCACTGCCCCGGTTGCAGACTGTACCGGCAAAAAGCAACTACCCATTCTCCCAAGGTGATCTTACAGAGCTGCAACGTTGGCAGGCAGGCGACCCCATGAGCCGGGTAGCCTGGAAGATCCTCGCCCGACACGGGCAATGGCTGTCCCGCCATCCGGAAGGAGAAAATGAATCTCACGGCCCGCTGCTCTTGCGGGAGGAGGATACCGGCTTGCGGGACAGGGAAGCGGCCATCTCCCGTCTGACCGCCTGGATACTGGAGGCTGAGCGCCTCAGCATCCCCTATGGTCTCGAACTGCGGGGCCAGCCATCCATTGCCCCGGCACTGGGGGAAGCTCACCTGACCTGCTGTCTGGAAAGGCTGGCCCTGGCATGAAGAACCCCTGGCGCAACCATCCTGCCTACAGCCTGTTACTGGCACTGAACATACTGGCCCTGCTGCCACAGACTTTCTGGCTTGACCCACTCACCCTTTTGTTGCTACTGCTTCTATGGAGCTGGGGCCTGGCATGGAAAACCGGTTACCTGCCGCTGCCCAACCCCTGGAGCAAGGTGGTCCTTACCCTGATCGTTGCCGCCGCCGTACTGGGCCAGCAAGCTGTCCTACTGGGCCTGCGGGGTGGCAGCGCGCTGCTGGCGGTCATGTTACTGATGAAATCCCTGGAAATCCGTACGGAGCGGGATTTCTACAGCGCCATGGTTGGCCTGTTCTTCATGCAGCTCAGTCTGCTATTTCACAACGACAGCTGGTGGATGGGGCTTTATGTACTGTTTTTGGCCTTGGGCATGCTGGCTCTGCTGTGGCTGCTGACCCAGAACAAAGCCAGGGATCGTCTGCCCGACTGTCTGCGCCATGCCAGCCCCATTCTAAGACTTGCGCTGCAAGCCCTACCCCTCACGGTTGCCCTGTTCCTGCTCTTTCCTCGCCTGGCACAGCCCCTGTGGGGCCTGCCACTGGACAGCACTCAGGGCAAAACCGGGCTTTCGGACAAATTATCTCCGGGAGACCTGATCGAACTGTTCCTCGATGACACACCGGTTTTTCGTGCCAGCCGGTTTCAACCTGCCATGCCACCATTGGACCAGCTTTACTGGCGTGCCATGGTGTTGTGGCATTTCGATGGCAGAGCCTGGAAACGCGGCTGGTTACCCGCCCAGGCCCGCCAAAAGCCAGCGAAGGATGACACGCTGCGCTACCTGCTGGTGAACGAAGCCTACGCCGGCAACTGGCTCGTCAGTCTGGACTGGCCGGTAGACGGAGACTACCAGGCCCAGCTCACGCTGGATGGACAATGGATCAGCCGGCAACAGTGGCAGCCGGCCGGTGAGCATCAGTTGATCTCCGCGCGCACGGATCGACAGGAAAGTGCCCATCCACTGGCACTGAGCTGGGGATTGCAACTACCCCCTGCCGGCAATCCCCAAACGCGTAGCTGGGCCCGGCAGCAGCTGAAAAAACATGGCAGCCCGGCCGCCTTTCTAAGATTCGTACTGAATCATTTCAACCGGGAAAACTTCTACTATAGCCTGACGCCCCAGCCGCTGGGAGAAAACACCGTGGATGACTTTCTCTTTAGAACCCGAATCGGCTATTGCGAACACTACGCCTCCGCCCTCGCCTTTACCATGCGTGCCGCCGGCATACCGGCCCGGGTGGTCACCGGCTATCTGGGCGGGGAGTACAACCCGCTGGGGCAATACATCGTGGTGCGTAAATCCGATGCCCATGCCTGGACGGAAGTCTGGCTCAAGGGGCAAGGCTGGGTGCGGGTGGATCCCACTGCTGCCGTGGCCCCCGAAAGAGTGCAGACCGCAATACGCGACCAGCAGGCCGTACACGACCAAGGCATGATGACAGTCGACATCTGGCTCAAACAGCAACTCGACTGGCTGGCCTACCGCTGGAACCGCTGGTTCCTGCAATACAACTATGATCTGCAACGCTCTATGCTGCACAACCTTGGCCAATGGCCCAGACACCTCTCCCTGTGGATGCTCGCCCTGCTCGGGCTGTTGCCTCTGGGGTGGTGGCTGTATCACTGGCAAAAGCGTGATCGCCTGCTGCAACAATGGCACCAACTGCAACGCCAGCTGAAGCGTGTGGTACCGGAAGCACCCGTGCAACAGGGGCCGGAAGCCCTGGCCCGTTGGGCGCGTCTGCATTTGCAGGGCGGCGATGAACTGGCCCGCTGGATTCAACACTGGCTGCAACTGCGCTATGGCCCGGCGGGCAGCCCCCCCCTGCCACCACTGCCGCCGATCCGGCGTTGTGACAAACCACCCTCTTCCCATGCCTGATTTCTGCAACATGGATACCAACTGCCCGGAATTCTGGCACCACCAAGCCGCTATGGGGTATTCTCCCGGTTGTTGCGCATGACTAAGCTGTATTCTGTCCGGGACCATCACGGGTCAAGAACAGCCGGCAAGGTCCGTTACCCTGCCATGTGTACAATGAACAAACGCTGACATCCAAGCGGAGGAGTTGCAAGCACTATGGATCTGGCCACGCTTCTGGGTTTGCTGGGTACCGCCGGGGTGATTGTGGGCGCCATGATCGTCGGTGGTGGTATCGCGCCTTTCATAGACATCCCGTCCGTGATCATTGTTTTCGGCGGCACAGCGACAGCCGTACTTTCCCAGGTGAGCCTGGGGCAATTCATCGGTTCCATCAAGGTGGGCTTGAGCGCACTGCTGCACAAGGCCGCCGACCCGGAGGCCCTGATCGAGGAAGCGGTGGAACTGGCCAATATCGTGCGCAAGGAGGGTATTCTGGCGCTGGAGGAGAAAGAAATCTCCCACCCCTTTCTGAAAAAGGGCATCGACATGTGCATCGACGGGCAGGAGCCCGGTATCGTCCAGCGCACCCTGGCCAACGACATCAACCTCTCCATCGAGCACAAGGCACAAGGCATCACCGTGTTCGAAGCCGCCGCCGAAGCCGCGCCGGCCATGGGCATGATCGGTACCCTCATCGGTCTGGTATTGATGCTGGGCAACATGGACGACCCCAAATCCATCGGCCCATCCATGGCCGTGGCCCTGTTGACCACCCTCTACGGCGCGGTGATTGCCAACGGCTTTGCCACACCGCTGGCCAACAAGCTCAAGCTGCACATGAACGAGGACAAACTCACCAAGAAATTGATTCTGGAATCCGTGGAAGGCATCCAGGAAGGCACCCACCCCAAGGTGCTGGAGCAGATCCTGATCAACTATCTACCGGAAGACAAGCGCGAGGCCATGCTGGCGAAAGCCGATGGCTGAGTACCCGGTCTGATCAAGCGGCGGTAGACGAGGTAAAGCCATGTCGGAAGAATGCGAAGAGTGTCAACCCGGGTTACCGGCCTACATGGGCACTTTTGCAGACCTGATGAGCCTGCTGATGTGCTTTTTCGTGTTGCTGCTGTCCTTTGCCGAAATGGAAGTACAAAAGTTCCAGCAGCTATCCGGCTCGATGAAAGAAGCCTTCGGCGTGCAGAAAAATATCGTAGCCCGCGACAACCCAAAGGGGACCTCCATCATCGCCAAGGAGTTCAGCCCCGGCAAGCCCACGCCTACCCCCATCCAGCAGGTGCAGCAGATCACCACGGACGACACCAAGCCCAATCTGGATTTCACCGACTCCAATACCAAGAATCTGGAAGTCGAGGGCGGGGACCCGGAACAGGCCGATACCAGCACGCTGGCCGACGATGCCGAACAGAAACAGAAGGAGGCCGAAGCTCAGGCACAGGAAGATGCCCAGCAACTTGCCGATCGTGCCGAGGCCAAAGCCATCGAGGAAGCCCTGAAAAAAGCCCTGAATGATGAAATCCGCAAGGGACTGGTGGAAGTGCTGTCCAAGGACAATCAGGTGATGATCCGTGTGCGCGAACGGGGTTCATTCAAGTCCGGTCGGGCCAACATTCAGACAGCCTTCGTGCCCACGCTCGACAAGATCAGCCGCATTCTGGGCAAGACCCGTGGGCACATCGTGGTGGCCGGCCATACCGATGACATTCCCATTTCCACCCGCCGTTTTCCCTCCAACTGGGAGCTGTCCGCCGCCCGTGCCGCCACCTTCGTGCACTTCATGAAGCGTCGTGGCAAAATCGACCCCAAGCGGATGGAAATTCGCGCCTATGCCGACACCCAGCCGCTGGATCCGGCCAAGACACCACAGGCCCGCGCGAAGAACCGACGAGTGGAAATCCTGCTTACCGCCAAGGCCGATACCCGCGTGGATCAGGAAATGGCCGCCGACCAACTGAAGCAATGAACATGAAAAGGCATCTGTTTCTCACACTGTGGTTCTTGCTGCCCTGGCTGACCGCCTGCCAGACCGCGCCCAAGGCCCTGCAAGGTGAATTTGCCAGCCTCAGTCTCACCGACCTGCCCACCCTGCAAAACGGCGCACGGGTACGCTGGGCCGGGCTGTTGCATCAGGTTCGCAACGAAAGAATGCAAACCTGCCTGATCATCGTCGCCCTGGCCCAGAAGCCTAGCGGCAAGCCCCGACTGGCCAGTGAACCACAAGGCCGCTTTGAGGCCTGCGTCAATCGTTTTCTCGACCCTGCTGTGTACACCCGGGGCAGAGCCATCACCGTCACCGGCACACTGGAGGCCATCAAGGAGGAAACCGTTGGCGAATATCCGCTGCAAGTACCAGTGGTGCGCATGGATCAGCACCTGCTCTGGCGACCCCCTGCGCCGCAACAGCAAGAAACCATCCTGCTGTTCGACCCCTGGTGGCCGTCACTGTGGTATCACGGTCCCGTCCTCCATCGACATCATCTTCACCGATCCACGCCGGAAGCCCCACCGCCGTCCACTCCTCACAAACACTGATAACCCTTGCTCACCCGGACTTGCCATCTACCGGGCAGATACCGCTACAATGGGCCTTTTCAACCACGAAGACTAGGGACAGGGGATGGCCGGACCCATAGAAATACCCAATTTTGAGCTGATCCGTGAAATTGGTCGTGGTGGGATGGCCTCCGTGTGGCTCGCCCGGCAGTTGCAACCCAGGCGCGATGTGGCCATCAAGATCGTCGCTCCCGGTGGTGGCAACGATGAATCCTTCATGCAAAGCCTGAAGCAGGAAGGCGATACCGTTGCCCAGTTCAATCACAGCAACATCGTTACCGTCTATGCCTGTGGGGTGGTGGATCAGCACTATTTTCTGGCCATGGAGATTCTCAGCGGTGGAGATCTCACTGACCGCATCCAGGCAGGGCTCAGCCCGGAGGAAGCGCTGGAGATCACCCGGCAGATGGCCGCCGCGCTGGCCCATGCCCACAAGCGGCAGGTGCTGCACCGGGACATCAAGCCGGAAAACATCCTTTTCGACGAGGAAGGGCGCGCCGTGCTGGTGGATTTCGGCATTGCCAAGGAAGCGGACAAGGACAGCGAATTCACTCGCATGGGCTGCGTGGTGGGCACGCCCCACTACATGAGCCCGGAACGTGCCCAGGGCCACCCGGTGGATGGCCGTTCCGACCTCTATGCCGTGGGTGTGGTGCTCTACGAAATGCTCACCGGCAAGAAACTCTACGAAAAGGAAGACACCTTCGCCATCAGCTACGCCCATGTCTATGAACCCATTCCGCCCCTGCCACCGGAACTGGCCGAATACCAGCCCCTGCTGAACAAGCTGCTGGCCAAGGATCCGGACGACCGTTTCCAAACCGCAGACGAACTGCTGGAAGCGCTGGAACAACCAGGCAAGATCCCCACCGCCGCCACCCGGCCGGTTGCTTCTGGTGACCCGAACGCCACCCGAGCCATGCCCGCCGGCGGCCAGTCCACCCGCGCCATGCAGGGCGCAGCCACACAAATGATGGACGAGACTGCCGATGGCACAGGCGGCGGCAAGCCGCTACTGAAACGCTATGGTCTGCCCGCAGGCGTGGCCGCCGCGGCCCTGCTGGCCTTTCTGCTCTGGCAGTGGTTGGGCAGCCCTGCCATCCAGCAAAAACCGGCAGCCCTGCTGACCCCACAGGAAATGGTGCGCATGAACGACCTGCTGGCCGCTGCCCGCACCCAGTCCAAACTGGGCAATGTGGAAATGGCTATCAACAACTACGAAAAAGTACTGACCCAATTCGACTGTCACAACACCGAAGCCCTCTCTGCCCTGCAGACGCTGGACCCGGACAAGTACAGCAAAATCGTGAAAAACTGTGCCCCGGTTGGCAATTAGACAAGCTGCCAGCCAATTTTGCGTAACAATTCCCCCGCTTTGGGTCTAGAATGAGGGAACAGTGATTTCAGGAGGATGATGACATGGCACACAAGCTCTTGACGGCAAAGGTCTGGCTGGCAGCCCTGCCACTGGCCCTTACATTGCTGGCCGGCTGTCAGTCTCAACCCGCCCGCCCGGCTTCCGCGGCTGAAAAGAGCCAGTGGATCAAGGCCGATGACCTGTTCATTGTCGATTGCCTGCTTCCCGGCCAGGTGCGCCAGTTGGGCAGCAACTTCACCTATGTGGCACCGAGACGCGCCATTCGCACCTCCGCCAATGATTGCGCCCTGCGTGGCGGTGAATATGTGGCCTATGACCGGGCCAGCTATCAGACCGCGCTGAAAATCTGGCTGCCCGCCGCCGAAAAAGGCGATCCAGAAGCCCAGAATCATGTGGGCGAGATCTACGAAAAAGGCCTGGGTGCCCAGCCGGACTATTCGAAAGCGGCCGAATGGTATGCCAAGGCTGCCGCGCAGAACTACGCCCGTGCCCAGATCAACCTGGGGCACCTGTACGAACAGGGCCTGGGTGTGGAGCGCGATCCGGTCAAGGCCCTGGAACTCTACCGCCAGGCCTCGGGCATCACCGAAGGCAAGCTGGAACTGACCAGCGAGGAAGAACAGCGCCTGCGTGAACAGATGGCATTGGAAAACGAAAAACTGCGCCTGCAGGTGCAACAACTGACCGACCAGCTCAACATCACCCAGGAAATCCTGCAGCAAAGGGAGAAATCCCTCAAGGAACAGCAACGCAAGTTGCGTCAACTGCAAAAGCAGATGCAAAACGGCCAGCTCAGCGATACCCAGAAACAGCAGCAGGCCCGGCAGATGCAGCGGCTGCGCCAGCTGATCGCCCGCCAGGAACAGGAAATCGCCCGCTACAAGGCCTCCGCCGACCGCCTGCTCAAGCAGCTGGGTGGCGAGCGGCGGCAACTGGCCGGCAATCAGCCCAATATCGATATCCTCGCACCCGAACTGATCAAGACGCGGGGTGCCCCCATGGCCGTGGTACTTTCCTCTTCCAGTGGCTATGAGGTAGTGGGCAAGGTGGATCAGCCCGATCGGCTGGCCAGCTTCCGCATCAATGATCAGGATGCGCTGAAACTGCTCAAGGCCAATGGTCTGTTCCAGTACCCGGTCACCATTCTTGACGAAAACACCCCGGTGAAAATCGAGGCCATCACCGAGGATGGGCAAAAAACCAGCAAGACCTTCGTCATCAGCAAGCAACCGGAACAGAAAGCGCAGCCACGCAAGGCCAGCCAGCTGTTCCTGAAGCGACTGAGCAGCGATCTGGGGCGCTACCACGCGCTGGTGATCGGCAACAACGACTATCTGTATGAAGACGACCTGAAAACCGCCGCCAATGACGCACGCGCGGTCGCCGATGTACTGAAAAAACACTATGGCTATGATGTACAGCTTTTGATCAACGCCAACCGGGACCAGATGGTCAAGGCGTTAGCCGACCTGCAGAAGACGCTCGGCCCGGACGACAATCTGCTGATCTACTATGCCGGTCATGGCGTGCTCAACGACAACGGCGAAAAAGGCTACTGGCTGCCGGTGGATGCAAGGCCCAATCAGCCCGAAACCTGGGTCGCTAACGACCAGATCACTGATTTCCTTGCTGCCATGAAGGCCCGGCATGTACTGGTCATGGCCGATTCGTGCTATTCCGGCGCTCTTTCCGGCGCGGCCATTCGCCCGCTGCCCGAGGAAGCCTCCGATCAGGATCTGCTGTTCATCTCCCGCGTGCGCGCTCGCACGGTGCTGACCTCCGGTGGCCTGGAACCGGTGGCTGACAACAGTACAGGCGAGCACTCGTTGTTTGCCAAGGCGCTGCTGGCGGCACTGGCAGAAAACAACGGATTGATGGAAGGCTATCGCATCTACAAGAATGTACGCGAAATCATGGCACGCGACCCGCTGGCCGCCACCCTGCGGCAGGTACCGGAGTATACGGCGCTGTCCCATGCCGGCCACGAAGGCAGCGAGTACTTCTTCCTGGCGAGCCTGTAATGAGCCAATGATCTGAACCCCCATGAAAAAGCCCCGGCTTGCCGGGGCTTTTTGCGATGCGATGGCGGGTAATTGCCTATTTTTTCGCCGCATCCCCGGGCTTTATTTTCGACCAGCAGCGCTGATGCCCCTCGGGCGCTCCCATGATCTTCTTGCCATCCACCTCCTTTTCCACACAGGGCGGCAAGTCTTGCTGACAAGAGGTTTTTTTCCCGGCCAGCGCGCAGTTGATGGTATCGAGCAATGTATCGATTTCTCCTTCTCCGTAGCCAATCTCATGGGCAACCAGCTTGCCTTCACGACTGAAAATGAACAGATTGGGAATGGCCTTCACCCCAAACTTGCGCGCCAGCGCACCACTGCGGTCATGGACCATGGTCAGCGCCAGATCTTTACCAAAGGCCTTGCGCAGCTTGTGGAACTGACGGCGGCTTTCACGATAGCTCACCACGAACACCTGGAGTTGTTCCGGCAGCTTGCGCTGTATCTTTTCCAACACGGGGAATTCTTCTCGACAGGGCGCGCACCACGACGCCCAGAAGCTGACCACAACCACCTTGCCACGATAATCCGCCAGTTCAATTCGCTTGCCGTTGGCACTGCCCAGGGTTTCCGGTGCCGGGTCACCCAGTTTCAGACCCTGGTCGACGGGTAGCAGAGCATGGGCCATGAATGGTAAGAAAAACAGCAGGAACAGGATACGAGACATGAATATTTCCTTTTCGATGGTAAAAAAAAACCGCCGGCGCATGATCCGCACCGGCGGTTGTATTCTACCTTTTTGCAGAAATAATCGCGCTATTCCGGCTGGAAACGACCACTGCGCCAGCCCAATGCCTCCAGTTGTTCCAGCGAGGATATACAGGCACCCAGATCGTGCAAAATACCATTGGCAATGCCATAGATCCAGCTGTGCACCGACAGCTCGGCACCGGCCTTCCAGGCCTTTTTCACCACCGTGGTATTGCACACATTGCGTACTTGCTCCAGCACATTCAGCTCGCACAGGCGGTCGATGCGCTGCTGTTCATCTTCGATTTCGAACAGTTCCTGCTGATGCAGCCGCGCAACATCCTGAATATGGCGCAGCCAGTTATCGATCTGGCCATGCTCCTGCCCATCCATGGCCGCCTTGACGCCACCACAGCCATAATGGCCGCAAACGATGATGTGCTTGACCTGTAAGACCTCTACTGCATACTGCAACACCGACAGGCAGTTCATGTCCGTATGCACCACCACATTGGCAATATTGCGATGTACGAACACCTCGCCCGGTGGTAGAGAAACAATCTGGTTCGCGGGCACGCGGGAATCGGAGCAGCCAATCCACAGATATTCAGGCTGCTGAATCTGGCTCAGGCGGGAAAAGAACTTCGGATCATGGTGCAGCTGCTCACTGGCCCATTCCCGGTTCCGCTGCAACAGGTGGGCCAAGGTCTTCATTGTGTCATTCCCCTCTCGCAAGCCAAGCTCTGCCTGAGACCACCATCTTTCACGAGGGTTCCCGGCTCAATGAGCAGTCAATGAATAGTGCATGGCCACCGCACAGGGCGCACAGCGACACTGTTGCCGACGAAAAGCCTGTACTGCCTCGGGCGTTTCCTCCAGCGGCAGGCGTGCATAACCCAGGCGCTCGAAAAAGCCGGCGGCATGCTCGGTGATCAGATACAAATGACGCAGACCCTGCTGTTCGCTTTGTGCATGCAGGCGCTTGACCAGCGCTTGTGCCAGCCCCTGCCCGCGAAAGGCCGGCCGCACCAGCACGGAACGGAGGATGCCGTAATCCCCGTGGCACTCTACGCCAGCCATGGCCGCGATTTCACCTTGTCTTTCCAGCACTTGCAGCAAATCCAGCGTATCCAGACTGTCATCCACCAGCTTTTCTTCAGCCAGCCAGGCGGCCAGCCTGGGCAGTTCATCGGGTCGGGGCTTGCGGATGCGGTTGTCTTGCGTTTCCATGTTCCGGATTATCCAGCCAGTCTCGCACAATGTCCAACCATTCGTGCCGTGGCCAGAAAAAGGCCCCATGTGCCAGACCGGTATGGATGCTGCGTTCATCCTGCAAATGTAGTTCAGGCCATGAACGCAGCAAGGGCTTGCAACTGCCGACGGAATCGGAGGATTCATACAGGGAATGGAGCCGCCCAACCGGATGAAAATCACGCTTGCCCAGCCCGGAAAAACAACTGGCCATCAGTACCAGGCGCAAAGCTGGCTGTTTCAGGTATTCGCTGGCTCTCAGGGTGATTACGCCACCACGGGAAAAACCCAGCAGTACGATCTGTTCCGGCCTGACACCCTGTCGCAGCAAGGCGCGAACCTCAGCGGCCAGCAGCCGTGCGTGCGCATCCACCGATTGCCCCGCCGGCCGGTGTCGGGCATGCACCACCCAGCCCGGCCATTGCAAGGCCTTGACGATGGCCGGAAAATCATAAACCCCGTAGCGGGGGTGTTCCGGTCTGGCGTTGTCTCCCTCGACAATAGCACCGTGGGAATAAAACAGATGCTGCTCTGGCGCGGCCATGGCCACGGAACACCAAAGCAGCATCCCGATCAGTATGGGCATGGGAAGCTTTACCGTGTTCTTCAGTACCCTGAGGAGCAAGGCACGGTGTTTATTCCCAAACGCCTGTCATTCTGCGCGCTCAACCACCTTGAATCTGCTTCAGATAGCTTTGCGTCAGTGCCCGTGCCTTCTCTTGTTGCTCCGGCTGCAACCGGTTCATAAAGGCCTTCATTTGCGGATTCTCCGGCGCATGCATCAATCGGGAAACCACCATGGCCCAGGCCAGACTCTGTACCGGGTCGGCGGGAACCAGTACCCCAATCTGGTAATGCTTGGCCAGCGCCATGGCAGCCGCTGGCTGCCCTTTCAGGGCCGCCTGTTGCAACAACTTGAAGGCTCGTGACTTCCATTGTTTCATCCAGCCACCACCGGCTGCCCCCTCGAACAACACGCGGGCAGGCTCCGAATACAGCACCGCGGCCTGTGTATCACCCTGTTGGGCACGATCGGCGAGCTGATTCCACAGCTTGCGCATGGCATCCGCCTGTTCCAGCAGAGGCTCGCACTGTTTCAAGTGCACCTTGACCACCGGCGTACCAGCCAACTGGTTGGCGCAATAATCAAACAGGTGATTGGCGTGGACGATGGCGGTGGTATCACCCTTCTGTTGCAATGCTTGAAACAACTGCGTTGCATCGCCTTCCTGAGGCGGCTGGTAGGGCCAGATCTCCTGGGCATGGACAAGGGAAGACAGTACAAAGAACCATCCCAAGCTCAACATCATTTTTTTCATATTCAACACCTCCTGGTTTAATCCACTACACTGACAAGGCAAACACATCAGTGCTTGCTATAGCGGTATTGCAAATCCGGCAGATCCTTGTAAATGGATTTTGCCAGCGCAATGGAACGAGAGATTTGTTCATCCATCATTTTTTTGTACAAGGGGTCAAGGTATTCCTTACTTTGATCCATCACCCCAACACGCATCATAAATGCACGCATCCAGGCCGCCCCTTGCACATTATCCGCAGGCTCCAGAATATCCAGATAATAGTGCATAATCATCCTGGCAGCAGTTCTGCTGCCTTTGCTGACCGCCTGTTCAAGATATTTTATCTGCCTGACCTTCCATTGGCAGAGCCATTCAGCCGATGAAATCTGATCCATGCCACGCCCGACAATAGACAATGGCAAATCGGCATAATAGATCATTGCCAGCACATCCCCTTTGTCAGCCAGGGCTGCCAATTGGTCCCAAGCCTGCCTGCCCTTCTCTCGCGCATCCAGCAATTCCCTGCAGTTTTCCAGGCGGGATTTTGTACTGGGATAACCGGCACGCTGGTTGTCACAGTGCCCCATAAGCTCGCCTGCACGATGAAGGGACTGTGGCGTACCTATATGTACCAGACTGGCAAACAGCTTGACCGCATTTGCATGATCAGGGGGTGTGTAGGGTGGTATCTTGTCAGAGTACATGGACGCTCCAGCACCTTGAGCAAAAACACTGAGCACAACTAGAATGAAAAATATATCTCTCACAACAGCCCTCCTGCTCTTTTGAAAAATGTGTTTGCATTACAGGGATTCCCATTGGAATAACAATACATGAAAAGCGCGCAACAGCAGGGGTGGTTTATATAGATTTGCTTTGATTGTCGTACACAATAAAGTCAACACCCTCAGTTCAGCATTCAATGCTCTGAGGATATTTACAAAATGGATTAAATATAGAAAAAAAGGCAGGGATTGCAGGTTGCATTGCCGACCTCCTTTTGGTCCGTGGCTGGGTAGAGCTGAAATCCTTATCCCACTTTCTACCACTGACAACTCATGGCGTCAAGCTTGAGCCCCAAAAAATCCGCCTGAATGAAAACCGCATATTCATCTGTATGATTTTCCTCTTATGCAGCAGTTTATGGCAGACAGCCCGCCTGAATCGTCGTGCTGGAGACTGGCCTGTCTGAGAACATAAGCCGGCTACAAACCGTGCAACCGGGAAATCAAACAACTCGGCCAAACCACTCAGCGATAGCGGGTCATATCCTCCACGCCGGCTTCGCGAAAGCCCTGGGCACGATAGTGGCAGGAATCACAACGGCCGCAGGCGCGGCCTAGTTCATCGGCCTGATAGCAGGAGACCGTCTGGCGGTAGTCCACCCCCAGTTTGAGGCCAGCCTGGATGATTTCCGCCTTGGTCATGTCGATCAGCGGGGTGTGGATGCGGTATTCAGTGCCTTCCACGGCGGCGCGGGTGGCCAGATTGGCCAGGCGGGAGAATGCCTGGATGAATTCCGGCCTGCAATCCGGGTAGCCGGAGTAGTCCACGGCGTTGACGCCGATGAAGATATCCGCCGCTTCCAGCACTTCCGCCCAGCCCAGCGCCAGGGAAAGCATCAGGGTGTTGCGGGCGGGTACATAGGTGACGGGAATACCCTTTTCCCGGGTTTCCGGCACGGCGATGTCGTCGGTCAGGGCCGAGCCACCGATGGCGCGCAGGTCCATGTCCACGATCTTGTGCTCCGCGCCCATTTGCGCGGCCAGTCTTTGCGCGGCTTCCAGCTCCACGCTGTGCCGCTGGCCATAGCGCACGCTCAGGGCGTGGGGGGCAAAGCCCTGTGCCTTGGCCATGGCCAGACAGGTGGCGGAATCCAGCCCGCCGGAAAGCAGCACAACCGCTTTTTTCGTCTTGTTCATCGTCCGGGTTGATCTCCCCATAGTTGCTTGTGCAATTGCAGTTGAAAACGCACCGGCAGGCGGTCTTCCAGTATCCACTGGGCCAGCCTGGCCGGTTCCAGTTGCGGGTGGACCGGTGAGAACAGCACCGGGTTAGCCGCTGGCAAGGGATGTTCCCGCAACCAGCGGACTGCCCATTCATAATCTTCACGGCCCATGAGTACGAATTTGAGTTCATCACCGGGCCGCAGGGCCTGGATATTGGGCCAGTGCATGGCTTCCAGTTCACCCGAAGCCGGCGTTTTGACATCCAGCACCACCTGAACGCCTTCGGGAACGCAATCGATGGGCTGGCCCCCACCGGTTTCCAGTGAAACGCTGTAGCCGGCATCCAGCAGCGCCTGCAACAGGGCTGGGCAGTCTTTTTGCGCCAGCGGCTCGCCGCCGGTCACGCAGATGCGCTGGCAGCCATAGCCCGCCACCTGCCGCAGGATGGCTTCCAGGCTGTAATGCTGCCCGCCACGGAAGGCGTATTCGGTATCACAGTAGACACAGCGCATGGGGCAACCGGTGAGACGAATGAAGACCGTGGGCCAGCCCACGCGCGAGCTTTCACCCTGGATGGAATGGAAGATTTCGTGAACACGCAGACGCTGGCCCTGGCTGCCAGCCGGGCCAGTGACAGAAACCATGGCCCCGCTTACTGCCCCTGCTTCAGCGCCAGCATCTTCAGGCGCTTTTCGGCCAGTTTGGCCACCGTGGTGCCGGGATAACGCTCGCTGACCTGCTTGAGGGTGTTGCGGGCCTGATCCCAGTCTTTCAGCTCGAAATAGGTATAGCCGATCTTGAGCAATGCATCCGGCAGCTTGCTGCTGTCGGGGTAACGTTGCACCAGCTGCTGGAAGGCATCCAGGGCAATGCGATAGTTACGGGTGACGTAGTAGGACTCCCCCAGCCAGTACTGGGCATTGTCGGCATAGTCGCTGGCCGGCCAGCGCTGCACGAAAGCCTCGAATTTTTTCGCAGCGTCGGCATAGTGGCCGTCCTTGAGGTCGCGGAAGGCGTCTTCATAGGCCTGGCGTTCCTGTTCCGGATCCGGCAAGGCCTGTGCCGTGGCGGTTCCCGCAGCACCCAGGGCCACGGTTTCCGCCGGCGGCGGCAGGCTTTCACGCACGGCTGGCGCAGCCGTGGTCACGGGCGCCGGTGTTGCGGGCACGGCGGCATCAGCAGCAACGGGTTGCGGGCTGCTGCGCACCGGCGCGGTCTGTTGCACGGGCCGGGGCATGGCCGCAGGCTGCATGCCGGCAACAGGTGTGTGAACCGTGGCACCTGTTTGTGCTCCGGCCAGCTGTTGCAAACGGCGGTCCAGATCCAGGTACTGATCCTTCTGCTGCTGGCGCATCTGCTGAATCAGATGCTGCTGTTCTTCCACCAGCCCACGCAGGGTCTGTACTTCTTCCTGTAGCTGGTCCAGCCGCATCAGGGCATCTACCAGTGCGGGATTGTTGCCACCCTTTTGCTGTTCCAGCCGCTGTACCCGTTCGGCTAGGCTCAGGCGCTCTGCATGGCTCGTCACGGGCAGCAGCAAACAGCAACTCAGAAAGAAAGGAAGATAGGTACGCATGCGCAGTCTCCAGAAACAAAAAGACCTGCCTGCCAGTGATGGCAGGCAGGTCGGTTCAGGCGTGTTGATCAGCGGCTGGTGTAGACGATTTCAACGCGACGGTTCTGGTACCAGCAGGATTCGGCGTGGCACAGCGCCACCGGGCGTTCTTCACCGTAGCTGACCACATTGATCTGGCCGGCGGAAGCGCCCATGGCCTGCATCAGCTTGGCCACCGCATTGCCACGGCGCTCACCCAGACCCAGGTTGTATTCGCGGGTGCCGCGTTCGTCGGCATGGCCTTCCAGGGTGATGCGGGCACTGGGATGCTCGGCCACATAGCGGGCGTGGGCTTCCACCAGATTGCGGTATTCATCCTTGACCACGGCCTTGTCGAAGTCGAACAGGATGACGCGCTTGGACAGAATGTTTTCCGGGTCGTCCAGCGGGTCCATCTGGGCGGCTCCACCCTGATCCACACCGGAGGTGTCTGCCGTTTGCGAGCTGCCTTGATCCACGGCGGCGCCTTCGTCACGGGTATTCTTGTTGCCGGAACATGCGGCCAGGGTCAGGACGGCCAGGGCGAGAATAATGATGCGCAAGCTTTGTTGCATGGTGTCACTCCTGCTGATTTCGTATGTTGGATGATCTGCTCACGGATTGTACGGCATTGCGGCTGCCGAAACAGGGGGACTTTAGCAAAATCACCGATAAAGTTTAACGCCATGAGCAGAAAAAACCGAAATTTTCCCGCTTTTTTTGCCATCGGCGGGCAGAATGCCAGTTCTGCCCGCCATTGCCGGTCTGCTGCGGATTACCGTCGATAGGGCGACCAGGCCGGTTCGCGCACATCGCCATTGGAAAGGACCAGCCGCTGGCGCACCCGTCCATCGGCACTGACGGCGGCCAGTACACCGCGATCCGCTTCACTGGCGGCATAGATGATCATGCTGCCGTTGGGCGAGAAGCTGGGCGATTCGTCGAGAAAACCGGGCGTAAGAATGCGCACAATGCCGGTTTCCAGGCTTTGCACGGCGATGCGGTAGTCGTTGTCCCGCCCCAGTACCATGGCCACCTGCTTGCCGTCCGGCGAGATCGAGGCCTTGGCGTTGTAGTCGCCTTCGAAACTCAGCCGTTCCGCCGTGCCGCCCGCTGCCGGAATACGATAGAGCCGGGGCCGGCCGGCGCGGTCCGAAGTGAAGACGATGGTCTTGCTGTCCGGCGTCCAGGCCGGTTCGGTGTCGATGGCCCAGTGGTGGGTCAGTTGTTTCAGCTTGCGGGTGCCCATGTCCATGACATAAATCTCCAGATTGCCGCTGCGCGACAGGGCCATGGCCAGTTGGCTGCCGTCCGGCGACCAGGCGGGGGCACCATTGATGCCTTTCATCGAGGCGATCTTCTCCCGCTGGCCGGTACGCAGATCCTGCACATAGATGGAAGAACGGCCTTCCTCAAAGGAGACATAGGCCAGTTTTTGCCCGTCCGGCGACCAGGATGGGGACAGGATGGGTTCATCGGACTGCACCGCGTACTGGGGCCCGTAGCCATCGGCATCGGCCACCGCCAGCGCGTAACGACGCAGCCCCGGCTGGTTGACCACCACATAGGCGATGCGGGTATTGAAGGCTCCCGGCACGCCCATGATCTTTTCGTAGATCATGTCCGCAATCTGGTGTGCCGTCTGCCGCAGTTCCCCTTCGCGGGCGCGCAGGGCATAGCCCAGCAGGCGCTGGCCGGTATGCACATCCAGCAGCTCGAAGCGGATTTCATAGCCACCGCCGGCCTGAGGCCGCATCCGCCCCACGGTGAGGTAGTCGGTCTGCAACAGCCGCCAGGTGGCAAAATTCACTTCCGTCATGTCATGAGGCAGGTCGGCCATGTCGTGAGTGCGCAAGGGCTTGAACTGGCCGGAACGGGCCAGGTCATCGTGCACGATCTGGCTGATATCCTGGCTGGGTGGCGGGCCGGCATCCTTCCATTCGAAGGGCACCACGGCAATGGGTATGGCCCCTTCCACACCGGCGATGATGTCGATTTCCAGCTCGGCCCGGCTGGCCGCGGACCAGCCCAGCAGCAGGGTCAGCAGCAGGCCCGGCAGCCAGAATGCTGTTGAATTGCGGCTATTCAGTGAGCGGATGATTGGGTTCATGGTCCTGCCTCAGTAGATGAAATTGAACGTGAATTGTCGACGAAAAACGGATTCATAGCCACGGTAGGGCAAGGGCTGGGCACGCATCACCGCATTGACGATGGACCGGCGCGTGGCCTCATCGGCATTGCAGGGGGTGATCACGGTAGCACCCACCACTTCCCCGCCGGGAATCTGCTGCACGCGCACCTTGCAGTTCAGCCCCTTTTCCGCCGTGGGCGGCCGGATCCAGTTCTGGGTCACCAGCGCCTGGATGGCGGCGATGTACTGCTCTTCCAGCGTGGCCAGGCGGGCCTGGTCCAGACGGCTTTGCTCGGCGGCCAGCAGCTGCTTGCGCCGTTCTTCTTCCAGCCGTTGTTCCCGTGCCTGTTCCGCCGCCTGCTGTTGCTGCTGCAGCTGTTTCAGGCGTTCCTGTTCCAGCTTACGCGCCTGTTCGGCCTTTTCACGGGCTTTTCGCAGGCGTTCGATGGCTTCCAGCCGTTCCTGTTGCTTGCGCCGTTCCTCCGCCAGGCGGCGTTCCTTTTCCTTGCGCTTTTTCTCCTGCTCGCGCCTTTTCTTTTCTTCCGCCTTTTTCTTCGCCTGCAGGCGGCGCTTCTTCTCGGCTTCGGCCTGCTTGCGCTTGCGTTGTTCGATCAGCTTTTTCTCCAGTTCCTTCTTGTAGGCTGCTTCCTTGCGTTTTTTTTCTTCCGCCTGCTTGCGCTTTCTGGCCGCTTCCGCCTTGCGTTTCTGTTCGCGAACCTTTTTCTGCTTCGCCTGCTGTTGCTGCTGGATGGCCGTCATGTCCACCAGGGTGGCCTGTACCACGGCGCGCGGGGGCTGTACCTTGCGGCTGGGCGGGTTCAGCCCCAGTGCCAGCAGGCCCAGCAGCAGCACATGCACCAGCAGCGCCAGCCCGATGGCCTTGAGATTGTCCAGCCAGCGCTCGCCCATGGATCAGCTTTCCGGGTCGCTCATCAGGCCCACCCGGGGCACGCCGGCCTGTTGCAGCAGCACCATCAGTTCGAACACCATGCCATAGGGCACCTGCTCGTCACCGCCCACCAGCACGGGCAAATCCGGGTTGCGGCGGACAAAGGCCGCGACTTTCTTCTTCAACGTCTCCTCGTCCACCCCTTCGGCAGTGCCATCCAGGTTGAGAAAATAGTCGCCGTTCTTGTCCACGGTGACCACCAGCGGTTCCTGTTGCACATCCAGCGGCTGGGCGTCGGACTCCGGCAGTTCGATTTCCACGCCGAGATTGAGCAGGGGCGCGGTGACCATGAAGATGATCAGCAGCACCAGCATCACGTCAATATAGGGCACCACATTGATCTGGGCTTGCAGCTTGCGTCGCTTGCGGGCCATGATTCAGCCTTCTTCGTTCATGAAAGCCTGCCGCTGCAACAGGCTGGAGAATTCATCCTTGAAGGTCTCGTAGCGGTTTTCCAGCCGTTCCACCTGGGTGGCGTAACGGTTGTAGGCCACCACGGCGGGAATGGCCGCGAACAGGCCCATGGCGGTGGCGATCAGCGCCTCGGAGATGCCGGGCGCCACCATGGCGATGGTGGCCTGGGCGGTATTGCCCAGGGCGTGAAAGGAAATCATGATGCCCCACACCGTGCCGAACAGGCCGATATACGGGCTGGTGGAACCGACGGTGGCCAGGAACTCCAGGCTGGATTCCAGCCGGTCGATTTCCCGGTTCAGCGCAATGCGCATGCCGCGTTCAGCCGCTTCCACCAGCACCTGCGCCTGCACGCCCTTGCGCTGGCGCAGGCGGGCGAATTCCCGGAAACCGGCGGCGAAGATACCGGACATGCCGGTCTCGTCACGGCCTTCATGCCTGATCTGGCTGTAGAGGGAATTGAGGTCGGTGCCGGACCAGAAGCGGTCTTCAAAGTCATCGGCCCGCCGGCGGCTGCGGCTCAGGGACAGCTTCTTGCGAAAGATCACCACCCAGGAAGCAAAGGAGGCCAGCAGCAGTATTGCCATCACGGCCTTGACGGGCAGACTGGCCCCCAGCAGCAGGGACCACAGTTCCAGCTCGGTGTTCATGTATGCAGTTTCTCCAGTAGGACTTCGGGGATGGGTGTGGGCTTGAAGGCATCGGCGGTGACACAGGCGGCGCGCACCGAGGCGGTCAGCAGGCAGGCCTGCCGACAGAGAATCCGTTGTTCCAGCTCCAGCGAGGCCCGGCGCGCCTGCAGGGGCTTCACGGTGATCTCCAGTTCATCATCCAGTCGCGCGGGGGCACGGAAATGCAGCTGCATGCGGCTGACCACGAAGACCAGCCCGCTCTGTTCGGCCAGGGTGGACTGGGTAATACCCGCTGCCCGCAGCCATTCCGTGCGTGCCCGTTCGAGAAAGCGCAGGTAGCTGGCATGGTAGACCACGCCGCCGGCGTCGGTATCTTCCCAGTAGACCCGCAC
>WFUE01000121.1 GCA_015485125.1 Lysobacterales bacterium
CCCATCTATGTACCGCCCTTGCGCGAACGGCCGGCGGATATCGATCGCCTTAGCCAGCATTTTCTCGAGCGCATGGTGGACCGTGGCTATTCCAGCCGCATCCAGTTGTCCAATGAAGCGCGCAAGGTGCTGATGGACTATCCCTGGCCGGGCAATATTCGCGAGCTGGCCAATGCCATCGAACACGGGATGATCTGCGCGCAGGATGAGGTCATTACCCCGGACTCCCTGCCACCGGAAGTACGGGAATATCGCCAGCGTGGCGCGCGTCCACTGGAAAAACCGGTGGCCGCGGCTTCCGATGCGGAGCAACGCCGGGAAATCGAGGATGCCCTGAAACGCGCGCAAGGCTCCAAGGCCATGGCCGCGCGCATTCTGGGGATCGATCGCAGCACCCTCTGGCGGCGCATGCAACGTCTGGGCGTGCAGTAGGCAGGCTTTTGTCGGGGGCGAATCAGGCTATAATGCGCACCCTGTGCCCCCGTAGCTCAGCTGGATAGAGCCATCGCCTCCTAAGCGATAGGTCGGACGTTCGAATCGTCTCGGGGGCGCCACTTTTTTCCGGCGTCAGATCCGTTCGTATTCCCAGCCTTCCTTCATCCGCCGCACGATATGATCCACGGCCGTTTCTCCCTGAATGGTGCCGGGAATCAGATGAACGGTTTCACCCCGTTCCTGCATGCGCTTGATGGCGTTGGAGCAGGCGATGAACTGGATCTGTGGATATTGCGCCATCAGTTGTCGGATTTTTTCTGCATAGGGTGAACGGTCCTCCCGTAGCAGGTCCAACCCGTTGCTGTTGGCCACCAGTTCGACCCGGCCATTGGCCTTTTCAGCCAGGGACTCCAGTGTTTCAATGGCATGTGCCAGATCTTGCGGGCGGTTGCTGTCCAGATGCACCATGACAGCATTGTGGCCATTTTCACCGGGCCAGAGCTGGCCCAGCAGCAGCCCCAGGAGGAAGGCCAGCACCGCCACGGATGCTGCCAGCGCGGGCCATCTTCTGGTTTGCCGAGCGGGGGTGACATCCACATCGCGTTCTTCTGTTGCGTAGGCCACCTTGAGCCAGCGTTTGCACTGGGCCAGATGCTCGTACTGGGTTTTCAGTTCAGGCTGCAATTCCATCTGGGCCAGCACCCAGGCTTCATCTTCGGGTGCCAGTTCACCATCCAGCAGGGCGTTGAGCTGGGTTTCGTCTACCTGTTCGATCTTCATTTCACTCTCCGGAAACGAACGGGCTGATCATCCGCTTGTGACCCGTTTTCCTTGAATTTTTTCAATGTGGCACACAGGGCCTTGCGACCGCGTGAAAGCCGGCTCATCACTGTGCCCATGGGCACTTCCAGCACTTCGGCCACTTCCGCGTAGCTCATGCCCTGCAGGTCCACCAGGCTGATGACCGCGCGCTGGGATTCGGGCAGGGCAGCCACGGCCTGGCGCACGGCATTGCAAATTTCGTCCTCGCGCACATGCCGGGCCGTGCTGTCCTGGCCCGTGCTGTAGCTGTCATCCCATTCTTCATGATGCTTGTGTCGCCGCAAGTGCTGCATCCAGTTTCTGTAGAGAATGCGGTAAATCCAGGCTTGCAGTTTTTCCGGATCACGCAGGCTGGCCTGTTTCTCGATGGCCATGTTCAGGGTGTCCTGTACCAGATCATCGGCCAGCATCGGGTCCGCGCTCCAGGACAGGGCAATGCGATACAGCTGTGCACGGCTGTTGCAGATACGCTCGGTCAGCGATGGGCCGCAGCCCAGCAAGGCTCGAATTTTTGCTTTCATGCTCTCTATGTTGCCTGCAAGGGCAGTTTTATTCCATCTCCTCTTTTGAAAGGGGCATTTCCTGCGCTTGTGAAAAAAAACGGAATAAAAGTTCGGGTTGCTGGATCAGTAGCAGTACGGCACACGGGGTATCACTGTGCCGGAACAATGAGAGCACACTTTGGAGGGTAAAAGATGAAACGACTGATGGGGGTAGCCCTGTTGCTGCTGGCTGTTGTGGGTCAGGCAGTTCATGCGGAAGACAAGCCATTTGCGGAAAAGCGGGTGGTGTTGCAGATTTCCGATTCCGATCCATTCAAGCAGACGCTGGTTCTGAATGTGGCCAGCAATCTGATCAAGCACTATGGCCGTGACAAGGTGGATATCGAAATCGTCGCCTTCGGCCCCGGCCTGCGCCTGCTGTTCAAGGATAACGCCAACAAGGGGCGGATCAAGGGGCTGGCAGAAAACTCGGGGGTACGTTTCAGCGCCTGCAAGAACACCATACGCAACATGAGCAAGAAACTGGGTGAGCCGGTTCAGCTCAATGGCCATGCCGTGCCTGTCAGTGCCGGTGTGGTACGCATTCTCGATCTGGTGGCCGAAGGCTACACACTGGTCAAGCCTTAAGGGGGAGTCAATCATGAAATTTTCCAAGATCGCTTTGGCGGCGGTGGCCGCAATGGGCCTGGGCACGAGTGCGCAGGCTGCCAACTGGCTGGCCTTGCAGGGGACAGAACCGGATAACGCCGCTCCCAGGGCCAAGCTGTGGGGTTTTATCCAGCCGGAATATCAGGTGACCGACGACACGCCCATCCAGGCCGGCCCCTGGGCCGGACAGCGGGCCATTTTCAATCAGCAGCGCCCGGACTTGCGTTCCACCGGTGGATTCAACATCCTGCGCGCCCGTTTTGGCGTGCGTGGCCAGGGTTTCCCGCTGGATCGCGGGGTGAACTACTTTCTGCTTGCTGAGATGGGTAACAATGGCATCACCCGCTCCAGTGGCGGCACGGTAAAGATTACTGATGCCAGCCTGACCCTGAACTACATCCCGGGTGCCCGTATCCGCGTGGGTCAGTTCAAGTACCCCGGCGCGGAAGAAGGGTTGCAGGCCATCCATGTGTTCGACTACATCAATTTCACCACGGTGACCAACCAGATGCTGCTGGAGCGCTTCTTCGATGGCGATGGTTCCGATCCTCAGAACCCGAACAAGCCCAATGGGCCGGTGGGTGCATTCCGGGATATCGGCGTACAGGTGTTCGACATCTTCAAGCGGGGTGACTGGGAACACAGCTACGCCTTCATGGTGGGCAACGGCAATGGCATTGCCCGTGGCGACAACGATGACAACAAGGATTTCTATGCC
>WFUE01000122.1 GCA_015485125.1 Lysobacterales bacterium
GAAATGGCCTTGCTGCGCATGCAGCTGTTCCAGCTGGAAGACGCTGAAAATCCCATGCCGGTGGCGGCACAGCCGGCAACGACACCGGCTGCTTCCAACGCCCCCCCGGCAGCCGCCCCGGAAACCACGCCCACCCCCATTTCCGGGCTGGAACCGCCGAATGATGCGGAACAGTGGCAGGCGCTGGTGAAGGTGTTGCCGCTTTCCGGCCCGGCGCGGCAACTGGCCCGTTTCAGCCAGCTGCTGGAACGGGCGGATGATCACTGGTATCTGGAACTGCCCGCCGATCAGGACTATCTGCTGAGCGAGGCGCACCAGAGCCGTTTGCAGGAAACCCTGCAACAGGCGCTGGCCCGGCCCGTGCATCTGCATGTTCGCCTGGCGGAGCGTGCGCCGACAGAAACGGTTGAACCGGCCGAAAGCGTCCGTGCTCCGGTGGAAGAACACCCCGTGGTGCGCGCCGTAGAGGAAAAGCTGGGCGGGCAGGTTCTGCCGGAGACCATCGAACAGGGTGAGTCTCTACCTGGTTCAGACTGAACCGCACCGCATTCAGACTTTGATTGAACAGGAGCATGACAAGCATGAAAGGTCCCATGGCCAGCCTGATGCGTCAGGCGCAGAAGATGCAGGAGAATCTGGAAAAGGCCCAGCGCGAGCTGGAACAGATGGAAGTCACCGGTGAAGCCGGTGGTGGCATGGTGCGGGTTACCCTGAGCGGCAAGTATCAGTGCCGGGGCGTGAAAGTGGATCTGGACAGCATCGGTAACGACACGGAAATGCTGGAAGATCTGATCACCGCCGCCATCAATGACGCCAGCCGCAAGGTGGCGGAAGCCACCCAGGAGCACATGGGCCAGGCCACCGCGGGCATGCCACTGCCGCCGGGCATGAAATTGCCCTTCTGATGCACAGCCCCCTGCTACAGCAACTGATCGACCAGCTGCGCATCCTGCCCGGCGTGGGGCAAAAGACGGCCCAGCGCATGGCCTATCACCTGCTGGAGAAGGACCGTGCCGGTGGCCGCGCGCTGGGTCAGGCCCTGCAACAGGCCATGGAAGGCATTCGGCACTGTGGCCATTGCCGCAATTTTAGCGAGGAGGATCTGTGCGTGCTCTGCGCCAATCCCCGCCGGGACAACCGCCTGCTGTGCGTGGTGGAGCAACCGGCTGACCTGCTGGCCATTGAACAGAGCGGCGGCTACAGTGGCCGTTATTTCGTGCTGCATGGTCGTCTGTCGCCGCTGGATGGCGTGGGCGTGGAAGATCTGGGACTGCATCGGCTGGAAGCGCGGGTGCGGGAATGGGAATGTCGCGAGGTGATTCTGGCCACCAGCGCCACCCTGGAAGGGGAAGCCACCGCACACTTCGTGCAATCCCTCCTGGCAGGCCACAATATTCGCTTAACAAAAATCGCCCATGGTGTACCATTGGGCGGAGAGCTGGAATATATCGACCAGAATACCCTGGCGCACGCCCTGAGCGGGCGCAAGCCGCTGGAGGGGGAATGAAATGAGCGACACCATTTTCGACAAGATCATCCGCCGCGAAATACCGGCGGATATTGTCTATGAGGACGAACAGGCACTGGCCTTTCGCGATGTGAACCCGCAGGCGCCGGTACATATTCTGATCATTCCAAAGAAATCCATTGCCACCATCAACGATCTCCAGCCCGAAGACGAAGTGCTGGTGGGGCATCTCTTTACCGTCGCGGCCAGGCTGGCGGCGGACATGGGCTTTGCCGAAGCCGGCTACCGCACGGTGATGAACTGCAACGCCGATGGCGGCCAGACGGTGTTCCACCTGCATCTGCACTTGCTGGCCGGCCGGGCGCTGACCTGGCCGCCGGGATAAGGAGCGTGCCATGAACGGCGATTTGAAGCAGGAACTGGACAACTGGAAGCGCAAATATCTGCTGCAACTGGATCAGGCAGACAAGGAACGGGCCCAGTGGCGGGATGTGGAACTGTTGCTCAAGCTGGCGGTTTCCCGCCTGAGCAACGCCGCCCGCCAGCAGGACGACAAGCTGGACGAGCAGATCGAACAGTTGCTGGAACTGCTCAAGAGCGATGAGCTGGATCAACGCCGCTTCAAGGTGGCGCTGGCGGGCTTTTCCGACCGCCTGTTGCAGCTGGACAACATCCGTGAGCAGCGCCTGCGTTCACGGGTGGAGGTGCTGCGTCGCCTGCTGGACCAGTTCTACAACCTGCCGCTGAAGGAAGCCGCGCAAAAGGAAATCGCCGTACTCAAACAGGAAGTGGACAAGCTGGCGCAGGATACCGATCGCAGTCTGGTCTCCTTCAGTCGCCTGCTGACCCAGCTGGATCTGGCTGACGCAAAGGCTCCCGCTGCATCGGTTGTGACCCCGGTTTCGGCCGATGGCAGTACCCAGACCGATCAGCCCGCAGTGGACGACCCGCGTTTTTGCCGCAGCATCGCCCATCACCTGGTGGCGCTGGTGGACCATTTGAGTGTACCCACGCCGGTCAAGCCCAAGCTGGTGGAGGTGCAAAACCGCTTCAATCGTCTGGATGATCTGGCACAACTGCCGGATGCGCTGGAGGCGCTGGTGCAGGTGATTGCCGAGGCCAACACCATCGAGCAGCAGCAATTCGAGCAGTTCGCTGAACTGATGGTGCAGCGCTTCAATCAGGTGGAGGAGTTTCTCGACCGCACGGTCTGCAACCAGCAGGAAGTGGACGATCTGGCCAGTGAGCTGGACGAGGACATGCGCAGCCACTTCGACGGCATGATTTCCGAAGTGCGTGAGGCCACCAACCTGGGTGATCTGCAACAGACCATGGAAGCCCATATCGGCAAGATTTTCGAGCGGCTGGATCGCTTCCGCGAGGAGAACGCCCAGCGGCGTGGCGTGTTCGAGGCGGAACTGCGGCAACTGGCCGACGAGCTGCAGGAGGCCAAGAACGAAACCCTCAATCTGCGCAAGCTGCTGACCGAGCAGGAAGCCCGTGGACTGGAAGACCCGCTCACCGGCCTGGGCAATCGCCGGGCCTACCAGAAGCGCATCGAGGAAGAACTGTCCCGTTTCGATCGTTATGGCACGCCGTTGGCCGTGGTGGTGTGTGACCTGGACCATTTCAAGCAGATCAACGATACCCATGGCCATCTGGCGGGCGACCGGGTGTTGCGGGTGGTGGCGCAACTGCTGTTGCGCCTGACCCGCAAGTCGGATTTCGTCGGTCGCTATGGCGGTGAGGAATTCGTGGTGCTGCTGCCCAACACCAGCGATAAAACCGCGCTACTGGTGGCGGAGAAGCTGCGCTCCAGCCTGGAAAAACTGCCCTTTGAAAGTGGCGGCAGAAAAATCGCCGTCACCATGTCCATGGGCCTGACCCATGCCGAGAAGGGGGATACCCCCGACAGCCTGTTCAAGCGCGCCGACGATCTGCTCTATCAGGCCAAGAAGAGCGGTCGTAACCGGGTGGTGTCCGACCTGGGCAACTAGCCCTTGTGCCCGCAGGCCAGCCTTGCAAAGGCGCGCCCGCGCTGTTCATAGCTGCTGAACTGGCCATAGGAGGGCGCACCGGGCGAGAGCAGGCCGATACCGCCTTCCGGCAGCAGTTGCCGTACCCGAAAAACCGCCGTTTCCAGATCGTCCACGACCTCGACGGGTACGGGATGGTTCGCTTCCGCCATGATTTCGGCCAGCCGGTGGCCGCTGTCGGGCAGGGCCAGCAGCCAGAGCCGTTGTTCCTTTTTGATGGCTTGGAGAAAATCCAACCAGTCCAGCCCCCGGTCATGCCCGCCGACGATCATGGCCACGGGCCGCTGCTCCATGGCGGCCAGGGCCGCCAGGCTGGCTTCCGGCGTGGTGGCAATGCTGTCGTTGACCCAGCGGATGCCGTCGCGCTCGCACACCGTTTCCAGCCGGTGCGGCAGGCCACGAAAGGTTTGCAGTGCCGGTGCCAGGGTATGCAGATCCATACCCAGGGCATGCAGCAGGGTGAGGACGGCGCAGGCATTGTGCCGGTTGTGCGTGCCGGGCAGCGGTAGCACGCTGGCCGGATAGAGGCGGTCATTGCCCAGAACGAAATACCCATCCCGTATCTGAACCTGGGGCTTTTCCCCGTAGGCCAGCCAGCGCCCGCCCTTGAGTGGCAGGGGCTCGAAGCCGGGTGGGTGGATGCGTAATTGATGGTCCGCAAAGATGCGCAGTTTGTCCTGCCGGTAGCGTTGCAGGCCGCCGTGCCAGTCCAGATGCTCCTGTTGCAGATTGAGCAGCAGGGCGGTGTCCGCATGCCAGTCCAGATCGGCCAGTTGATAGCTGGAGAACTCCACCACCCACCAGCGGGCCTGTGCATCGCGGGTTTCCAGCAGGGGCTGGCCGATATTGCCGGCCAGCACGGTGCTGTGCCCCAGTGCGTTCAGCAGATGGGCCAGCAAGGCCGCGCTGGTGCTTTTGCCCTTGGTGCCGGTGACGGCGATCACCGGCACATCGGGTCGCAGCCGGCGCCAGAGATTGCTGCCGCTGGTAAAGTGCGTGCCCGCCGCGATGGCCTGTTCGATACGTGGTTGGTAGAGCGGAATCCCGGGAGACTTGATCACCCAGTCCGCGGCGGGCAGCGGTTGACCTTCGGGCAGGTGAACGCGCTCGAGCGCGGCGTCGTTATCGAGCGCATCCGGCTTCAGCGCTTGCGGGTTTGCATCCCACATCGCCAGCGGCGCGGCGGGGTGGCGTGCGCGCAGCCAGTGATAGGCGGCCAGCCCTTCCCGGCCCACACCCCAGATGGCAACGCGCTGTTGTCGCGGATCAGGCAGGGGCATGTTCGGACAACAGCCGTTCGAGATCAGGTGGCAGGCGGTGCGGATAACGGCGTTGCAGGATTTCTTCCAGCGGGCGCGCCTGGGTCAGCTCCGGGTGGTCTTTCAGGGATTGC
>WFUE01000123.1 GCA_015485125.1 Lysobacterales bacterium
GCCCGGACGTCATCGACTACCCGGCCCTGTACAACTTCTCCATCGGCCAGCCCGGTCGCTTCTGGGAAGCAGTGTGGGAATTCTGCGCCATCCGCTCCTCCCGTGGCTGGGATGTGGTGGTGGACGATCCGCAAAAAATGCCGGGTGCGCGCTGGTTCGAAGGCGCGCGGCTGAACTTTGCCCAGAACCTGCTGCGCCAGGCCGATGAACGCCCGGCCCTGACTTTCGACAGCGAGGCGGGCCACCGCATGCAGCTGAGCCGCGCCGAGCTGGCCGACAAGGTCAATCGGCTGGCCTGGGCCATGCGCGAACTGGGCGTGCAGCCTGGCGACCGGGTGGCGGGCTTCATGCCCAACCTGCCCCACACCCTGATTGCCATGCTGGCCGCCGCCAGCATCGGTGCCGTCTGGTCCTCCTGCTCGCCGGATTTCGGCGTACAGGGCGCGCTGGACCGCTTCGCCCAGATCGAACCGGTGCTGCTTTTCGCCGCCGACGGCTACCCCTACAACGGCAAGTCCTTTTCGGTGCTGGACAAGGTGGCCGACATCGCCGCAGGACTGCCCACACTGAAGAAAACCGTCATCGTCCCCTATCTGGAGCGTCAGCCGGACATCGGCACACTGAACGAAGCGGTGCTGTTCAACCGCTTCCTGCACGACGACCCGCCCGCGCCGCAATTCGAACAGCTGCCTTTCGACCACCCGCTGTACATCCTGTTCTCCTCCGGCACCACCGGCAAGCCCAAGTGCATCATCCACTCCGCCGGCGGCACCCTGCTGCAGCACATGAAGGAGCTGGTGCTGCATACCGACCTGAAAAAGCAGGAACACATCTTCTACTTCACTACCTGTGGCTGGATGATGTGGAACTGGCTGGTCAGCGCGCTGGCGGCGGAAGCCGTGCTGGTGCTCTACGACGGCTCCCCCTTCCACCCCGGCCCGGAAGCCCTGTTCCAGCTGGCCGAAAGGCGGCAGGTGGATGTGTTCGGCACCAGTGCCAAATGGCTGTCCGCCGTGGAGAAAAGCGGCTATCAACCGGCGAACTACCATGATCTGAGCCGGGTACGCACCCTCCTTTCCACCGGTTCACCACTGCTGCCGGCCCAGTTCGACTGGGTCTACAGTCAGCTCAAGGCGGATGTGCAACTCTGCTCCATCTCCGGTGGCACCGACATCGTCTCCTGCTTCGCCCTGGGCAACCCGTTGCTGCCCGTCTGGCGGGGCGAACTGCAAGGCCCCGGCCTGGGCATGAAAGTGGAAATACTGAACGAACAGGGCCAACCGGTGCGGGAACAGCCGGGCGAACTCAGCTGCTCGCTGGCCTTTCCCTCCATGCCGGTGGGCTTCTGGAACGACCCGGAAGGCAAGCGCTACCACGCCGCCTATTTCGAGCGTTTTCCACAACTCGATCACCCGGTCTGGGCCCAGGGCGACCGGGCGGAATACACCCGTCACGGCGGCCTGATCATCTACGGCCGCTCCGACGCCACCCTCAACCCTGGTGGTGTGCGCATCGGCACGGCGGAAATCTACCGCCAGGTGGAGCAGATCCCCGAAGTGGTGGAATCCCTGGCCGTGGGCCAGCAGTACGACGGCGACGAACGCGTGGTGCTGTTCGTGGTGCTGAAGGACGGGTTGACACTGGATGACAGCCTGCAACAGGCCATCCGCAAGCGCCTGCGTGAACACGCCAGCCCCCGGCATGTGCCGGCCGTGATCGTACAGGTGCCGGAACTGCCACGCACCCGCAGCGGCAAGATCACCGAACTGGCCGTGCGCGACCTGATCCACGGGCGGGAAATCGACAACACCGAAGCCCTGGCCAATCCGGAAGCCCTGGCCCATTTCCGCAATCTGGGAGCCCTGCAATGACCGAACTGGACTGCTACACCATCGACGCCTTCACCGACCGGGTCTTTCACGGCAACCCGGCCGCCGTCATACCACTGGAGCACACACTGGAAGATGCCCAGATGCAGGCTATCGCCATGGAAAACAACCTGTCGGAAACGGCCTTTTTCCTGCCACAAGGCGATGATTTCCACCTGCGCTGGTTCACGCCCGGCACCGAAGTCAAACTCTGCGGCCACGCCACCCTGGCCACGGCCCACCTGCTGTTTACCGAACTGGGCCATACAAGCGAACAGATCACCTTTCACACCCTGAGCGGGCCGTTGACCGTGGAACGCCTGCCTCGGGGCTATCGCATGCGCTTTCCCCGCCGCGATCCGCAGCCGGCCACCCTCGACCCCTACCTCTGCGCCGCCATGGGCAGCAAGCCGGAAGAACAGTGGCAGGCCGGCGAAGACACCCTACTGCTCTATCCCGACAAGCAGCAACTGGACGCCCTGCAACCGGATTTCGCCCGTCTGGCAGAGGTCGACACCCGCGGCATCATCGCCACCGCGCCCGGTGATGATGAATACGACTTCTACTCCCGCTTCTTCGCCCCGGCCGTGGGCGTGAACGAAGACCCGGTCACCGGCTCGGCCCACTGCGCCCTCGCGCCCTTTTGGGCACAACGGCTGAAGCAGGCCACGCTCCATGCCATGCAACGCTCCGCCCGCCAGGGCTGGCTGCACTGCACACTGCTGGATGACGCCGTGCTGCTGGAAGGCCAGGCCGTGCTCTACGCCCGTTCCCGCCTGCAACTGCCTTTTTGACCCCCTGCCACACCCAACCGGACTGGCCGCTTCAACTTGAACCGGGTGGCAAAAGCCCCCATATTGGTGGCAGTCAATATTTTTGGGTGAATCATGGATTTCAAGGATTACTACAAGATCCTGGGCGTCAGCGCCTCGGCCTCACAGGACGAGATCAAGAAGGCTTACCGCAAACTGGCTCGCAAGTACCACCCGGACAAGAACAAGGGTGACAGCCGGTCCGAAGAGCAATTCAAGGAAGTCAACGAAGCCTACGAAGCGCTGAAAGACCCGGAAAAACGCAAGCAATACGACCAGATCAAGGCACAGGTGGACGCCGGCTACGGCTTCAACCCCGGCCAGTTTGGTGGCGGCGGCTTTCAGGGCGGCTCCGTCAACCCGGAAGATCTGGCCGGTTTCAGTGACTTCTTTGCCTCCATCTTCGGCGGCGGCTTCGCGGGTGCCGACGGCTTTCATGGCGGCGGAAGAAGCCATCGCGCACGCCCACGCAAGGGGCAGGATATTCAGGCCACCGTCAAGCTGGATCTCGAAACCGTGGCCAAAGGCGGCAAGACCCGGGTCAGCTTCGACCTGGGCAATGGTGAACGCAAGACACTGGATATCCGCATTCCCGCCGGCACCACCGACGGCAAGAAAATCCGCCTCAAGGGCCAGGGCGGCCCCGGCATGGCCGGTGGCCCGGCCGGCGACCTGATACTGGAAGTGCAACTGCTGCCGGACAGCCGCTTCAAGGTGGATGGCAAGAACCTGACCACCCGGGTACAGATCGAGCCCTGGAAGGCCGCACTGGGCGGCAAGGTGGTGGTGCCGACCCTGGATGGCAAGGTGGAGCTGAACCTCCCCGCCGGCACCAGTTCGGGCAAGAAATTCCGCCTCAAGGGCAAGGGCCTGGGCGGTGGTGATCTCTACGCAGAGATCATGATCGCCGTACCCGCAACCCTGAGCGAAGCAGAACGCCAACTCTACGAACAACTGCGCGACTTGAGCCTGGCCACCGCATCCGGCTAACCCCCGCGGGCAGGGACGCCTGGCGTGCCATCGCCAGCTTACGGCAGCGCTGCATAAACCGGCCATTCGCGCTATATTGCCGCTTTGGCCCTGCAAGGAATCCGCCTTGGCGTCCAATCACGTGCTACAGGCCATGCTGGAAAGCAGCTGGTTTCATTTTGTGCTGGTCAGTCTGTTCGCCTTTCTGGCCGGGCTGGAATACCGCAACTACACCCTGCAACAGGGGCAGGCCGTTGCCTGGCTGAATGCGCGTACGGCCACCCTGATCGGCATGCTGGGTTATCTGCTGTACCAGACCGGGCAGGCCAGCTTGTTCCTCGGCGGGCTGCTATTGCTGGCCCCCTTGCCGTGGTTGACGGCCCGTGACCACCCCGGCGAGAAAACCGACGGCCCCATGGGCCTGCTGCTGGCCATGGTGATCTACAGTTTTGGCCTGCTGGCCACAACCCAGCCCCTGTGGCAACTGGTGCTGGTTTTCAGCGTCACCACGCTGACGCTGACCTTCCATCACCACCAAAGCCGTCTGGCCAGCGTACTGGAGCCGGGCGAACTGGCTACATTGGCCAAATTTCTCCTGCTGGCAGGTGTTATTCTGCCCCTGTTGCCCGACACCCGCCCGTTCAGCTGGCTACCCGCCTCCCCTTTCAAAATCTGGCTGGGCGTGGTGGTCATTTCCGGCATTTCCTATTTCGCCTACATCGTCAAAAAATACCTGTTCACCCAGCAGGGCTACTGGGTCACCGGCCTGCTGGGCGGGCTGTACTCCAGCACAGCCACCACCGTGGTGCTGGCGCGCAAGAGCCGGGAAAACCAACAGCAAGACCCTTCACTGCCCGCCGGCATCATCGCCGCCACGGCCATGATGTATCTGCGCCTGCTGCTACTCATCCTGCTGATCAACCCCGATCTGCTGCCACAGAGCTGGCTGCCCCTGACCGGGCTGGCCCTGGTGACGCTGGCCACATCCCGCTTTCGAGTCCAATCCCGGCAAAAGAACGCGCCCATTGAACACCTGGGCAAGGAAAACCCGCTGGAATTGGGGCTGGCTCTGCTGTTTGCCCTGCTGTTTGTGCTCATGCTCGCCCTCACACAATGGGTGCTGGGCCAATATGGCGTCAGTGGTCTGGTCACCCTGTCCGCACTGAGCGGCCTGACCGATATCGACCCCTTTGTGCTCTCCCTGCTCAGCGGTCAGTACCATCAGGGCCATCCCGCCATGCTGACTGGTGCACTATTCATCGCCACCGGCAGCAACAATCTGCTCAAGACCGTGTATGCGCTGAGCATGGGCCAGTTTCATCCATTGTGCCGCGCGGTTTTCGTGCTCATGGGCACGGGTGTGGCCTCCATTCTCATCGGCCTGTGGACACTGCACGCATGAGCCGGACTATCCACATTCTTTCCCTCAACCCGGCACTGGATGTCACCTACGAAATTCCCCGCTTGGTCGCCGAGCAAAAGGCCCATGCCCGGCATACCCGCTACGATCCCGGCGGCAATGGCATCAACGTGGGCCGCGCCATGAAGAAACTGGATATGCCTGCGACCACCTGGGGCGTACTGGGTGGCGAGATCGGCCATCTGCTGCAGCATTTGCTGCAACAACAGTTGGGAGAAACCCGTTTCTACCCTGTAGAAGGCGTCACCCGCATCAACGGCACGGCACTGGAAATGGATAGCGGACGCCAGTATGAAATCAGCGGTGTGGGACCGGATATTCCAGCGGAAACGCTGGCAAGCCTGCTAGATGCCTTTGTCGGCCAGAGCCAAAACGGTTATGCCGTGCTGACCGGCTCCTTGCAAGCAAATCTGCCGGAAGACCTCTATGCACAACTCTCCCGGCGCATCCGCGCCCATGGCGGCCTGCCGGTAGTAGATTGCCACGACGCACCCCTGCGCCACGCCGTGGCCGCCCGCCCCTTTCTGATCAAACCCAACCGCTATGAACTGGAGCATCTGCTGGGTACACGCCTGGATTCCGTAAAAAAACAGCAGTAGCCGCCCGGGAACTGGTCGATGACGGTATCGATTGGGTCTGTGTTTCCATGGGCGCAGCAGGCGCCTTGCTGGTGGGAGCGCAAGAAAGCTGGCTGGGGCGCATCCCCAAGGTGACTGTACGCTGCACCGTTGGCGCCGGAGACGCCACTCTCGCCGGCATGGTCGCAGCCTTCGCCCAGGGAAAAAGCGCCAAACAAGCCCTGCGTCTGGGCCTGGCCTGCGGTGTAGGCACGGTTCAACAACCGGGTTCGGTGTTGTTTGATAACAAACTTTTACAGCATATTGAACAATCAATTCATATTAATACATTTATGTATAATTAAACAAGACACAATAAAAAAACAGATACCTAAAAACAACATAAATTTCATTTGTAAAATAAAGAATTAAATTAACAACCTTTATATAGACAACAAAAAAGGCACCATTCTCACTATTTTTTCAACTTAACCATAAAGCATAGACATTCTGTTAATTAAAATATTCAGCGAAAATAATTAAACAAGCAATAAGCCAACCAAAAGCAAAATTAAAAAACAACAAGCACAACACGCGTTTACGCTTGCATGATACACGATCCATTAGCATCAAAAAAACTATATACAGCAAGAAACACGATTAGCAAAAAAAACTTAATAACTATTACCATCAAGCAAAAACACAACTCTGACACATAAAA
>WFUE01000124.1 GCA_015485125.1 Lysobacterales bacterium
ATACTACATCGACGGCATCGGCCAGACCCAGGTCAACAGCAAGGTGGACATGAGCTTCGCCCGCGGGCTGCGGGCCATCCTGCGCCAGGACCCGGACATCGTCATGGTGGGCGAGATCCGCGATCTGGAAACCGCGCAGGTGGCGGTACAGGCCAGTCTCACCGGCCATCTGGTGCTCTCGACCCTGCACACCAATTCCGCCATCGCCACCGTGGTGCGCCTGCGTGACATGGGTATCGAGCCCTTCCTGCTGGCCTCCTCGCTGGCCGGCGTGCTGTCGCAAAGGCTGGTGCGTCAGCTCTGCCCTCACTGCAAGACGCCCTGGCAGCCGGAGTCGGCCTATCTGGCTGGTCTGGGCCTGCCGGAAGAAACCGTGACCCTGTATCGCGCCAGCGGCTGTGAGCACTGCCGCCAGAGCGGCTATCAGGGCCGCACCGGCATCTACGAACTGCTGGTCGTGGACGAACCCCTGCAGCAGGCCATTCACCGGGAGGCGGCCGAGACCGAACTGGCGCAACTGGCCCGGACCGCTGGCCATCAGAGCCTGTTCCAGGCCGGCTGGCAACTGGCCCGCGAGGGCGTCACCAGCCTGGATGAAGTGCTGCGCGTCAGCCGGGAAGAACCCCGCCATGCCGGCCTTTGAATATCAGGCACTGAAACCCGGCGGGCGGGAAACCCGCGGCAACCTGCAGGCCGACAGCGAACGCCATGCCCGCCAGATGCTGCGCGACATGGGCCTGATGCCGCTGGAAGTACAGCCGGCCCGTGGCGACGGCCCGCAGGCCAAGGGCCTGCGGGTGAATGCGGAAGAAATCGCCCTGATCACCCGCCAGCTGGCCGCCATGCTGGCCGCCGGCCTGCCACTGGTGGAAGCCCTGGGCGCGGTGGCGCAGGAAGCCCAGAACCGCTCCCACCGGCTGCTGCTGGACATCCAGGCACAGGTGCGCGAAGGCCAGAGCCTGGCCGATGCCCTGGCCCGGCACCCCGCCAGTTTCGATGCGCTCTATGTCTCCAGCGTGGCCGCCGGGGAGCAATCCGGCCAGCTGGGGCCGATTTTTCTGCAGCTGGCCGATCAGATCGAACGGCAGCAGCGCTTTCAGCAGCAGACCCGCCTGGCCCTGCTCTACCCGGCCCTGCTGGCCGTGGTGGCCTTTGCGGTGGTGGCCGGGCTGATGGTCTATGTGGTGCCGCGCATCGTGACGGTCTTCGACCGGGCCGGGCAAGGCCTACCGCTGGTCACCCAGTGGCTGGTGACCCTCTCCGCCTTTGCCCGCCATCAGGGCGGCTGGCTGCTGCTGGCGATGGCCCTGGCCGGTGGCGCCTTTGCACTGTCGCTGCGGCTGCCGGGCTGGCGTCTGCGAGTGGATGGGCTGGCCCTGCGCCTGCCCGTGCTGGGGCACTGGTTGCAGCAGGTGCAGGCCACCCGTTTCGCCCGCGCCATGGGCCTGCTGCTCAGTGCGGCGGTGCCGGTGACCGAAGCCCTGCGCATCGCCAGTGGCGGTATCAGCAATCTGGCCTGGAAGGCCCGCCTGCAACAGGCCGCCCGCAAGGTGGAAGAAGGCCAGGCACTGAGCCGGGCACTGGCGGAAGAAAACCTGCTGCCACCGGTGATGTTGCGGCTGATTGCCAGCGGCGAGCGCAGCGGCGAGCTGGACACGCTGTTCGCCCACGCCGCCGTCTTGAGCGAGGAGCGGATGCAACGGGCCAGTCAGGCCTTCCTGGCCCTGCTGGCACCGGCGCTGGTGCTGCTGGTGGGGGGCATGGTGCTGTTCATCGTGCTGGCCATCCTGCTGCCCATTTTCAACATGAACCAGCTGGTGGGGCTCTAGCCGGGCCTGCGACAGGCCGCCTGAATCTTCTCCAGCGCTTCCGCCTCCGCCAGTGGCAACACCGCTTCGGCCAGTTGCAGCCATTCATCCCGCTGGGCTTGCAGGGTCTGGCGCAAGGCCGCGCGGTCGCCATCGGACAACCACCGGGCATAAGCGGCTTTCAGATCTCCGGCCAGCGCCAGCCGCACCCCCTTGAAGTTGGCGAACCAGGCATGGATGGCGTAATCGTCGTCGGCGGCCAGGGCCTGTGGCCAGTAGTATTCCAAATCGGCCAGCAGATCCTTCAGCGCCCGCAGCCAGCGTTCCAGCGGCCGGCCCAGGCAGTCGTTGACCCGCTCCGGCCAGCCGGCCAGCCGGCGGTCCATCCGCGCTTCGCCCTGTTCATGCCACATCAGCAGGCGGGCTTCGCGCTCGGTCATGGCTTCCAGCAGGGCATGGGTGTCCTGTTCGCCCACGCTGGCCACCAGCCGCCCCATGGGCTGATCGGGACGACTGCCGTTGAAGCGCCATTCGTCCAGCCGCTCGAACAGCATCTGCCGCAGGGCGGCGCGGCGGATGTAGACCCGGTTCTCCTGCAACATGGCCGGCAGCACGGTCAGGCCCCGTTCCAGCTCCCGGCCGGTGATGTAATAGTGCAGGCCTTCATCCTCGAAATGGGCTTCCAGCTCGGCGAGAAAGAAATGGGGCTGGCCCTGGCGGCCCACACCCGCGCCGTAGAGCAGGCCGTGTGCTTCCAGGGGGGCGGAAATGGCCTGTGCTTCCAGCGGCGGGTGGCAATCGTCGGTGCAGACCGGCTCGAAATGCTGTTCTTCCACTTCATCCCACAACGCTTCCCGCGCCTGTACCCACTCGCCCAAAGCCTCGCTGTCGATGGGGTCGTCGAAGTCCAGCCCCTGTTCCCAGCGGAAGAACTCGCGCATTTTCAGCAGATAGACGCACAGGGTGTCGTTGCGGCCATAGCGGGCATCGGAAATGAGGCAGTTGCGGTGGATGTTCTCCCGTACCGCCGTGTGCCGGCTCATATCCATTGAAAACCGTCCGGCAGATGGGGGCTGATCTGGCGCTGGAAATCCGCCAACGCTTCCGGCGACCAGGGCGTGGGCGGGCTGTGCCCCCAGACCGGGTCAGGCCAGGCCGGGTCATCCTGGCAGCGGAAGACCACATGCACATGCAACTGCGGCACCACATTGCCCAGGGCGCCGATATTGACCTTGTCCGCACCCAGCACCGGCTTGAGCGCCTCGGAAAGCTGCAGGCTCTCCTGGAGCAACTGGCCCTGCGCCTGGGCCGGCAGCTCATACCATTCGCTGACCTGCCGGGTATCCGGCACCAGCACGAACCACGGGTAGCGCATGTCGTCCATCAACAGCAGCCAGGAAAGCGGCAAACGCCCCAGCAGATTGCAATCCGCCAGCAACTGCGGGTGGATGTGCTCGGTCAATGCCTGATTGTGCCGACCTTTCATGCTGTGCTCTCCTCTGTAAGAGCCGGTAACCGCGGCGGAAACCCGGGCTGCTCATGCCACAGGTTTGCCATGCCTGTTGCTGGGCGATTCAGGCGTACTTCAGCCTGCCACGCGGCTCGGGTATGGGGCGATTGAGCGCCCTGGCGGTTTCGATCCATTCCTCGATCACCCGCTGCGCATTGACAACTGCCTGTTCGTACGTCGGG
Source organism: Lysobacterales bacterium (assembly GCA_015485125.1). Lineage (GTDB taxonomy): Bacteria > Pseudomonadota > Gammaproteobacteria > Xanthomonadales > S139-57 > S139-57. The sequence continues at coordinate 3,501 of WFUE01000124.1, forward strand.
CCATCCGCCATGCAACCGGGCAGTTCCGGGACTTCGACCACGAAACACTGATCTGCCTCGCTCCAGTATATGATTAGTTCATATCTAATCGACATGCTGCGCTCCCAAGCGATATTTCACCAGCAAACCTCTAACCTGCTTGACTTGATAAGGCTTGGCCTTGTTGCCTTTTGGTTGCAGGTTGATGATTTCCTCCATACTATCATGGGTAAAAATGTGATGATCTCCCTTCACTCGCTGCACAAAGCCCAGCCGGATCAGCAAGGTGCACAAAGCGGCAAATTCGATATTGGAATCCGCACTGCCTTGCAGAATCTTGCTGCGCAGTTTCGCGTACTTGCCCATGGCAACAGGCCCGGCTGATTTCGAGACGAATGACCGTATTGATAGCACAGAACAGGCGAGGCTGGTAGTTTTTGTGCACAAAGGCACAAAGGCGTATCAATTACCGGTGAGTACCCGATGCAGACGCTGATGGAAGCGCGCCCGATCCACGGCCATGACCAGCTGATGACGTGGTAGCTGGGGGTGGTCCTGACGCCAGTCCACCACCGACTGGCCCCGGCTCAGTTCGCCGGTCAGTTCCAGCCGCACGCCCCGTTCCAGTTGCTCGGTCACCAGATCCGGTTCCAGCGTTACCGCCATGGCCAGCGGGTCGGCGGCGTAGAAGTCCACGGCCTGGCGCTGTTTCAGCCACTGGCGCACATGACCGGAGATGCGCCGGTAGAACACCGCCAGCTCGCTGTCAGCGGCCAGCCAGGCTTCCATTTCCACCAGCGGCAGGCTGTTGCGGGTCACCACTTCCCAGTCCACGATCTGCGCGCCGGGCCAGTGGTCCAGCACGAACCGGGCCGCTTCCGGGTCGGCAAAGAAGTTGAATTCTGCCGCGCTTCTGGGGGTGTTGCCATGGGCCGTGAAGGCACCGCCCATGATGACGAAACGGGAAACCAGTTGCGGCAACGCCGGTTCCAGATGCAAAGCCAGGGCGATATTGGTCAGCGGCCCCAGCGCCAGCAGGGTATATTCACCCGCTGCCGCCCGTGCCATGCGCACCAGTGCCTGGGCGGCATGTTCAGGCTCCGGCCGGGCCGAGGGGGCCGGCAGGTCGCAATCGCCGAAACCATCCCGGCCATGCACATAGGCCGCATCCTCGCCCGGCAGCACCAGTGGATGGGCACAGCCGGGATAGACCGGGCAATCCAGTCGCAATAGATCCTTCAGCCGCAGGGCATTGCGGGTGACGGCCTCCAGCCCCACATTGCCGCCCACGGTGAACAGGGCGGCCAGCTCGCAGGCCGGCTCTCGCGCCGCCATCATGATGGCCAGCGCGTCATCCACACCGGGGTCGGTATCCACCAGCAAACGCATCATGCGCGCCTCATTTCTTTGAAAATCATCATCTTCGTGCTATATTCTTATTCAGTTTCTAAGGTATGTTTAGCAACTAACTGATTATGAAAGAAAATACCTCGCAAGATATCTTGCAAGCCGATGGCATCGAAGTGACTTACCTCACGGAGGAGGAAGCCCGTTCGCTGGCCGGCCAGTTGTCCGAGATCGAGGACAGCTGGTTTCTCAGCGGCTATCAACACCCGGACAGCGCCCTGTTGCGGGAATTACAAGCATAATCCATAACAACCACTGGCTCGCCTGACAGGAGGTCCGGGCGAGCATCCTTTCTTGCCAGCCAAACCCCGGGCTATTCAAAGCCATCGGCGAATACCACCCCGGTACGCGCCCCTTCGAAACCATCCTGAAACACGGCTCCTTCTTCGCAACCACTGACGCGGAAAGAGAAGATGCGCGTACGCCAGTTGGCCGCCGGGTTGTATTCTCCCGTGCCCCAATAGCGGCAGCCATCCTGCGGGTCCACCACCAGGCTGTTGTAATCCCCATAGCGGAAACTGCCATTGGCTGCCTGCCCATCCACCAGCACCTGCTCGGCTCCCAGCACGCCGGCTGCATCGCCCGGAGCGCGGGCCATCACCGCCAGCCCCGGATACACACTGCTGTTGTCCACCCGGTTGTAGATCAGGGCCAGGCGGCCGGATTCATCCATGGCCACGCTGCCCATCCAGCGGTGGATGCCATCGGCCAGGTCATTGACCCCTTCCTGCACCAGTGCCCAGCCACTGCCGGCGGGCGTCAGCTCCAGCCAGCGCGTGGCGGCGCGGTCACTGCCGTCGGCGTCGGTGGCGAAGGCCGCGACGATATGCTGGCTGCCATCGGCCAGCTGCCGCCAGGAAGCCGGCCACATCACCACTTCCCGCAGCGGGTCCAGGCGGGTGGCCGTACCCGGCTGCTGCAAACACTGGAAGGTGGTCAGGCCACAGAGGTCGGAATCGAATTCGCTGATGGCCAGCCGTGCCGGCCCTTGCAACACGGAGTTGCCCGCCGTGGCCCAGTCCATGCTCAGTGACCACAGTTCGAGAAAATCCGCCGCGGGATCGGGGGTGGCCTCATGGGCTTCATCATCCACATGACGCAGGAACAGGGCCGGCCCGGCCGGCTGGGTGAATCCGGTCTGGTTGACGCCCTGCAAGGCGTTGAAGCTGAAGCCGGACAGGGGCGGCACCCCGGTGAATACCTGCGGCGTCACCGGCTGGCCGGCGAGAATATCCGCCCGGTTGAAGGCATAGATGTAGGGGCCGCCCTCGTTGGTGGTGAGGTAGTAGCCGTCGCCCCACTGGATGAACTTCGGATAATCGGGAAAGCCGCCGTCCTGCGAGACAAACTCGTAAACCTGCCAGACCGTGGAAGTCAGGTCCTCCGTGGCCGAGACATAGAGGCACCAGCTGGCCGGGGTGAATTCACTGAGTAACCAGCGATGGGCCAGCCGGTCATAGTGAGCGATGGGGTCGCCATAGCCATCCGTGGCGCAATTGCTGCCGGAACCGGTGGCCAGCGAGCCCAGGGTAAAGCGCATAACCGGGCCCTGTGCCGGCTGATTGCGATCCAGCACCCGCACGGTGGAACCGCTATAGTCATTGATCATCTGTACCACCTGCCGCGCGCCGGCGGCCAGTACCGGGTCGGGCGGGTTCACGCCCGAAAACCCTTCGCCATCGGCGTTGAACAGCATTTGCACGCTGGCACCGCCCTGGCCTGCACGCAGGGGCAGGGCCTGACCGGCACCGGCTGTGGCGGCCCGCTTGTCGCCACCGGGGCGACTCTGGCGGGGCACCTCGCGGATAGGCATGCCCGGTTGCCATTCGACCGGGGCCTGCAAACGCTGGGGTTGCAGGGTCAACGGGGCCACCGTGGGCAGGGGCCGCCCGTGAATCTCCGCCGCCTGTGCACTCGGCAGCAGCAAAAAGGCCAGCAGCCACTTCATGGAGGCGGCTCCAGCAAGGCCCGGTAGACCAGCAGCACATCGCCACCGTCCGATTGCAGTTGATACCAGTGAAGGCTGCGCCCGCGCTGGATCACGCGGTAGCGGCCCTGTTTCTTCACCGCCAGCAGATCCGGCAGATCCACCAGCACGTCTCCTCCAGTCAGTGCTTCGATGCGAATATCCTCCAGTTGGTTGAACACCAGTTTCACCGTGCCCGACGAGCTGGCCAGTTTCTGCCGGGTGGGCCGGGCCCCGTCCAGCAGGCTGTAGAGCACGACATCCCCGTGGGCGGACCAGGCATCCACATCCCCACGGGCCTTGAGTTCGAGATCACTGCCTTGTGAACGGATTTTCAGATGATTGTCCAGCGGTTTTTTCATCCACAGCCGGCCGGTTTCCAGCCACAATTCCAGTGCCGGGCCAGGTGGCAGCCACAGCACCACATCCACGCGCCGGTCCGCAGCGGGCTCGTCCCGCTCATCCTGCCATTGAATGATCCACCGCAGCCGACCTTCCGTGACCTGAGCCTTGAGCCGGGGTGTGCCGGCATCACGGGACTGGGCCACGGCGTGGATTTCCAGCAGGCCGTTTTCCGACCGGCGCAGCCGGACATCGCCCCAGGGGTTGTTCAGCATCACCGTGGTGATGCCGGCAACGGCCCGCTGATCATGCAGGCGGTCCATGCGCCATTCCGGCGCTTCGGTGGAACGCACCGTCTGCGCCACTGCCGCGCCCATCAGCAGAAGCCAGAGCAGCCCTGCCCTAACGTACATGAGCGCGCACAAAATTCAGCAGGGTGGCCGGGTCCACGGCCGCTTCCAGCACGTCTCCGTTGGGCGCCTGCAACACGGGCACTTTTTCATCCCAGCGCTGGTGCCATTCCAGCCGCTCGTCCACATCCCGCACTTCCAGCGCCAGGGCGGGAAAACGCTGGCGGAAGGCCTGTTCGGCCTGCTCGCACAAATGGCAACCTTCGCGACTGTAGAGATAGAACGGCGCACTGCCCTTTTTCTGCTGCCGAATCAACGGCATGAAGGCATTGACCAGTACCGCGAATACCACCAGGGCACCCAGGGCAAGCCATTGTTCCGTGGTCCAGCCGGACATGCGGCCCTCCGTTTGTTCAAACTGTACCTAGCATACCGTGAGCCCGCCGCTTGTGCACACCTCTCCTGTCCGGGTCATTGTGCTGTCATGGCAGCCTGCTACCATGAGCCTATTTGCAAGGAATGATGCCATGAGCCACGAAGAACTGCCGCATATCATCGTTGTGGGCGGGGGCGCCGGCGGGCTGGAGCTGGTCACCCGTCTGGGCCGCAAGCTGGGCAAGCGCAACAAGGCGCGCATCACCCTGGTGGATTGCGATACCACCCACATCTGGAAACCCCTGCTGCATGAAGTGGCGGCCGGTACCTTCGACTCCTACGAAAACCAGATCGAGTTCATGGCCCAGGGCGCCAAGAAACACTTCCGCTTCCGTCTGGGCCGGCTGGAAGGCATCGACCGGGAAAAGCGCATCATCCACGTGGCGCCCACCTTCAACGAGGAAGGGGAACAGGTGATCCCGCCACGCACCTTCCAATACGATCTGCTGGTCATCGCCGTGGGCAGCATCAGCAATGATTTCGGCATCGAAGGGGTGAAGGAGCACTGCATGATGCTGGATTCCACCAGCCAGGCCGAACGCTTCCAGAAACGGCTGCTGCAACGCTTTCTCAAGGTCCATACCCAGGGCCATCCACCGGAACCGGGGCAGCTGGATATCGCCATCTGCGGCGCGGGCGCCACCGGCGTGGAACTGGCCGCCCAGCTGCACAAGGTGCGCAACCTGCTGAAAACCTACGGGTTGGACCAGATCAACCCCGACGACATCCACATCACCATCGTCGAAGGCGCCGACCGCATCCTGCCCGGCCTGCCGCCACGGCTGTCCCAGGCCGCCCACCAGCAACTGCAAAAGCTGGGCATTCGCATCCTCACCGGCGAGCGGGTGGTCAGAGCCACCGCGGAAGCCATTCATACCGAATCCGGCAAGGTGCTGCCGGCGGGCATCAAGGTCTGGGCCGCCGGCATCAAGGCGCCGGATTTTCTCTCACAACTGGACGGCCTGGAAAGCAACCGCATCCACCAGCTGGTGGTGGAGCCCACCCTGCAAACCACCCGCGACGAACGCATTTTCGCCCTGGGCGACTGTGCCCAGTGCCCCTGGCCCGGCCAGGAACGACCCGTGCCACCCCGGGCCCAGGCCGCCCACCAGCAGGCCAGCCTGCTCTATCGCAACCTGATACGCAAACTGCGCGGCCAGCCCCTGCTGCCCTTCCGCTACCGCGACTACGGCTCGCTGGTTTCTCTGGGCAAGTACAGCACGGTGGGCAACCTGATGAGCAATCTCACCGGCTCGGTCATGATCGAAGGCTACTTCGCCCGCCTGATGTATCTGAGCCTGTACAAGATGCACCAGGTTGCGCTGTTCGGCTTTTTCCCCACACTGCTCATCAGCATGAGCCATTTCTTCAAGGCCACCATCAACCCGGAGATGAAGCTGCACTAGGGTGTCCAGCAGGAGAGCACAGCACCCGAAACGTGATTTTCCAAAATTCACCTTGAACAGCCTCTACAAACACGCAGGGAGAAACACATGAAATACCCCGTGGTGATTCATAAGGATAGTGATTCGGATTATGGGGTGACCATACCCGATTTGCCTGGCTGCTTCAGTGCAGGCAAAAGCGTTGCAGAGGCACTGGAAATGGCTCGTGAGGCCATACAATTGCATCTGAAAGGCCTGATGGAAGAAGGCGTGCCACCTCCCAAACCATCTCCGATTGAATGCCTGATCGAAAACCCTGATTACACAAAGGGTGTCTGGGCGCTGGTGGACATCAATCTATCCAAACTGCAGGGAAAACCCGGTGAATCCATATCACGACACCAGAAAGGCCATTGAAGTTACGAGCTGGGATCATGAACACGCATAGAGGTGGTTGTTGTCTTGTCCCGACGAGAACTACCCGGACAAGGCAGCTTTCGGCATGGCTTATGCCGCCACCGGGTCAATATCCCGCTTCAATTGCTCGCCCAGCTTCACTTCTGCAACCGCAAGGTCATAAGCGGTTTGCAGGTTCATCCAGAACTGCGGCGAAGTGCGGAAATAACGGCCCAGGCGCAAGGCGGTATCCGCCGTGATTGCGCGTTTGCCATGCACGATCTCATTGATACGCCTTGGCGGTACATGAATGGCCTTGGCCAGCCGGTACTGACTGATGCCCGCACCTTCGATATAGTCGAGCAGATGCACGCCGGGATGAACTACCGGCAGTTTCTTGCCCGTGGTAACGGAAGAAAGATCTGTGGTGCGAATGGTTTCTTGATTCAGCATGACATGCTCCTAGTGATAATCCACAAGCTGTACGGCATGGGCATTACCCTGTTTCCACTCAAAGCAGATTCGCCACTGGCGGTTGACCCGCAAGCAGTGGAGGTGCTGCATCTTGCCTTTTTACGTTCCAGCCGGTTGCTGGGCGGGTTGCGCAAATCATCCAACCTAGTGGCGGCATCAATCTGCAACAGGCGTTGGTAAACACGAGCCTGAATGCTCTCCGGCACCTCCTTGACTTGCAAACCTTGAAACAAGGCGGCGGTACGTTTGTCTTGAAAACTCTTGATCATGCGACCAATGATAACGCACGGCGTTAATAACTTAAAGCGTTATCATATCCACACATTGGAAACTGGGCTGTCCCGTTTCAAAGCCTGTATCATTTTCCGGTACACTCCCTTTCCTGGCAGCCGGGCTGAAAGTCATCAACCCCTGGCAACACGACAACTGAGCCACAGCGCACCGCCCCTTTGCTAGAATGCCGCTTTGGTTCAGGGCAACCCGCATGAAAACATGGATCTACGCCGGCCTCTGGCTGGCCATGACCGCCTCGGCGGCCAATATCACCGATATCGACCCGGCCAATTTCGACCCGCAAACCCCGGCCTGCGAGGATTTCTACCAGCACGCCAATGGTGGCTGGGCCAGAAGCAATCCCGTTCCCGATGCCTATAGCGGCTGGGGGGTGAGTAACGAGGTACGCAGCCGCAACTACCGCATCCTGCGCCAGATTCTGGAACAGGCCGCCAACCGGCCCGATGCCGGTGACCACAACACGCAACTGCTGGGGCGGTTCTACGCCACCGGCATGAACAGCGAACAACTGGAAGCGCAGGGACTGCAACCGCTGCAAGCCACGTTAAGCCGCGTGACGCAGATCGGCAGCGTCGATGAACTGACCGATTTCATCACCGAGATGAACGCGCGCGGCATGGCGCTGCTGTTCAATACGGAAGTCTATCCGGACCTGAAGGACTCCAGCCGCTATCGTCTCTATGTCTATCAGGGTGAACTGGGTCTGCCGGACCGGGATTTCTACCTCAAGGATGACCTGGACAGCCGCCGGATACGGCACGAATACCAGCGCCATGTGGCCCGCACGCTGGTGCTGGCCGGCCTGCCGCGCAAGCAGGCACTGAAGCAGGCCAAGGCCATCATGCAGCTGGAAACCCGGCTGGCACGGGCGGCCATGAGCCGGGTGGATCTGCGGGAACCGGAGAACACCTATCGCCTCGTGGGCGTGCGCGAAGCGGACAAGCATACCCCCAATTTTCTCTGGACCCGCTATCTCGGTGAATTGGGGCTGGACGGCGTGGAAACCTTCTCCTTCTCCCAGCCCGACTACTTCGCCGAGCTGGATCAGGCCCTGGCCGATGTCCCCCTGGCCACCTGGAAGGCCTGGCTGCGCTGGTCGCTGCTGTCCGATGCCTCGCCCTATCTGGCGGAAAAATACGAGCGTGAGCATTTCGCCTTCTACGGCAAGGTGCTGGAAGGCAGCCGCCGGCCCAAGGCCCGCTGGAAGCGGGTACTGGGCGAAGTCAACGAATGGCTGGGCGAGGCACTGGGGCAGGCCTATGTGGAACAGGCCTTCTCGCCCCAGGCCCGCGCGCGCGTGCTGGATATGGTGCAGGATTTGCAGACCGCGCTGAAGCAACGGCTGGCCACCATGCCGTGGATGACCGAATCCACCCGCCGGCAGGCCCTGGCCAAACTCGCCAGCTTCCGCGCCAAGATCGGCTACCCGGAACGCTGGCGCGACTACAGCGGGCTGCGGCTGCCCAACAGCAGCTATCTGGCCAACGTCAGCGCCGCGCAGCAATATGATTTCCAGCAAAACCTGGCCAAGCTGGGCCAACCGGTGGACCCGCTGGAATGGGACATGAACCCGCAGGAGGTCAACGCCTATTACGACCCCACCGGCAACGAAGTGGTGTTTCCCGCCGGCATCCTGCAACCGCCCTACTACGACCCCGGCATGGATGACGCCTACAACTACGGCTCCATGGGGGCCATCATCGGCCACGAGCTGATGCACGGCTTCGACGATGAGGGCAGCCGCTACGATGCCCAGGGCAATCTGCGCGACTGGTGGCGGCCCATCGACCGGCAACGCTTTGAACAGCGGGCCGAAAAGCTGGTACGCCAGTTCGACGCCTTCACCGTACCCGGCGGCCTGCATGTGAATGGTCGGTTGACCCTGGGCGAGAACATCGCCGATCTGGGCGGCCTGCTGGTGGCCTGGGACGCCTTGCAACTGCGGCTGCAACAAAAGCCCCAGCCCACGGTGAACGGGCTGACACCGGCGCAGCGCTTTTTCTACGCCTATGCCCAGTCCTGGCGGCGCAACTACCGGCCGGAGGCATTGAAACTCATGGTCAAGACCAATGTGCATGCGCCCGCCCATTTCCGGGTCAACGGCCCACTGGCCAACCTGAAAAGCTTTCAACAGGCCTTTGCCTGCAAACCCGGGCAGGCCATGGTCAACGAGGAGCCCCGTCGTGTCGAAATCTGGTAAGTCTTCCCCGCCGGTGGTGATGATCTCCGGCGCCAATCGCGGCATCGGCCTGGCCATCGCCCACAGGCTGCATGAAGCCGGTTATGCCCTCAGTCTGGGCAGCCGCCACAGCGCCACCCTACTCCCCGGTGTACAGCAATGCCATTACGATGCCCGCGATGCCGACAGCGCCCGCCAGTGGGTGGCCGATACGCTGGAAAGGCATGGCCGGCTGGATGCCGTAGTCCATTGTGCCGCCATTCTCAAGGCCGTATCGCTGGAAGACGGGCGGGAAGAAGACCTGCGAGAACTGCTGGAGGTGAACGTACTGGGCAGCTGGCGGCTGGCGCAGGCCTGCTACCCGGCCCTGAAAACCCATGGCCGTGGGCGCTTCGTGCAGCTGGTCAGCATGTCCGGCAAGCGGGTCAAGGGCACCGGCTGCGGCTACCCCATCAGCAAGTTCGCCCAGCTGGCCATCAGCCAGTGTGTGCGCAATACCGGCTGGGAACATGGCGTGCGCGCCATTTCCATCTGCCCCAGCTGGGTGAATACGGACATGGCCCGAGATGTCTGCAAGCTGCCGGCGGATACCCTGACCCAGCCCGAGGATGTGGCCCGCATCGTTCAACTGCTGCTGGAACTGCCCAACGAGGCGGCCATCGACGAGATCAAGATCAACTGCGCGCTGGAGACCTGTTGACCACCTTGCAAGCACTCCCGTCCTGATCAGAAACCATAGACACTGAAGCCACCATCCACGGCCAGGCACTGCCCGGTGATATAGCTGGCAGCCGGCAGGGCGAGAAAGGCCACTGCCCGTGCCACTTCTTCCGGCTGGCCAATGCGCCGCATGGGCGTGCGGGCCAGCACTTCACGCAGGTAGCGCTCATCCCGCAGCACGGTCATGGCCAGTGGCGTTTCGATATACCAGGGCGCCACTGTATTGACCCGAATGCCGTCTGCCGCCCATTCACAGGCCAGATTACGGCTCATCTGGTTCATGGCCGCCTTGGTCATGGCGTAGATCACGCCGGTACGTAAATGGGTCAGGCCGGCCACGGAGGAGACTTGCACCACCGCGCCTCCGGCCTGTTTCAACTGTGGATGGCAGAGGCGGCACAGGGCCAGAGCAGACAGCAGGTTGGTATCCAGCAAGCGGCGGATTTCGGCATCGGTATAATCCAGCGCCGGCTTGCGAATATTGGTACCCACATTGTTCACCAGCGCGGCCAGCCCTTCGCGATCCGCCAACCACGCCTTCAGTGGTTTACGCCCATCCTCGGTGGACACATCCGCCCGCAGCCCTTCCACCGTTCCCAGTGTGGACAAGTGATCCAGCGCCTGCTCCAGCCGCTGCCCATCCCTGCCCAGCACACAGACTTTTGCGCCCAGACGCAGGCATTCCTCCGCCACTGCCAGGCCGATTCCGGAGGTACCCCCCGAAACCAGGCACCATCCCCCAGCGAATGACCAGTTCGACTGCATGTTCACACCCCGTGTATTTGTTATCATCCACCTTTCAGACTAGCACGAGATCACTATCGTGGAACTCACCCATCGGCCACGACGCCTGCGCCGGCTGGATTTCAGCCGCCGGCTGGTACGCGAACATCGCCTGAGCACCGACCATCTGATCTATCCGGTTTTCGTTCTTGAAGGCGAGCGGAAGACCGAGCCCGTGCCTTCCATGCCGGGCGTGGAGCGCATGAGCATCGACCTGCTGGTGGAACGGGCCGCTGAATGGCAGGCGCTGGGCATTCCGGCCGTGGCCCTGTTTCCGGTTACCCCCGCCGAAGCCAAGAGCGAGGATGCACGTGAAGCCTGGAACCCGGAAGGGCTGGCCCAGCGGGCCGTGCGCGCCCTGAAGCAGGCCCTGCCCGAACTGGGGGTGATCACCGATGTGGCGCTGGACCCCTTCACCACCCACGGGCAGGACGGCCTGATTGACGAAAAGGGCTATGTACTCAACGACGAAACCGTGGAGGTGCTGATCCGCCAGGCCCTGTCCCACGCCGAGGCCGGTGCCGACATGGTGGCCCCTTCGGACATGATGGACGGGCGCATCGGCGCCATCCGCGAAGCGCTCGAGGCCGAGGGCCATCGCCATACCGCCATTCTGGCCTATTCCGCCAAGTATGCCTCCAGCTTTTACGGCCCCTTCCGCGACGCGGTGGGTTCCGCCGCCAATCTGGGGGGTGGCAACAAGTACACCTACCAGATGGACCCGGCCAATGGCGACGAGGCCCTGCACGAGGTGGCGCTGGATCTGGAACAGGGTGCCGACATGGTGATGGTCAAGCCCGGCATGCCCTATCTGGATGTGGTGCGTCGGGTAAAAGACACCTTTGCCATGCCCACGGCGGTCTATCAGGTCAGCGGGGAATACGCCATGCTCAAGGCGGCCTGCCTCAATGGCTGGCTGGACGAGCGTGCCGTGGTACTGGAGGCCCTGACCGGCTTTGTTCGCGCCGGTGCCGACGCCATTCTCACCTACTACGCGGTGGATGCCGCCCGCTGGCTCCAGGAGGGGTGACGACATGCTGGATCGCTACGCCGTCTTTGGCCATCCGGTCCGGCACTCCCTGTCACCCCGCATTCACGCCCGCTTTGCCCGCCAGACCGGCCAGCCACTGGAATACACCGCCATCGAATGCCCGACAGACGGTTTTGCCACCTGCGCGCAGGCTTTCCACCAGCAGGGCGGAATGGGAGCCAATGTCACCCTGCCCTTCAAGGAGGAAGCCTTCGCGCTGGTGGAAGCCAGCACGGAACGGGCGCGCAAGGCCGGTGCGGTGAATACACTCATCCGCACCCCCACCGGCTGGATGGGCGACAACACCGATGGCGCGGGGCTGATGGCCGATCTGGAGCGGCTGCGTTTTCCCGTTCGTGACCAGCGCATCCTCATTCTCGGAGCCGGCGGCGTGGTACGCGGCATTCTGTACCCGTTACTGGAACAGCGCCCGGCCAGCATCCACATCGCCAACCGTACCCTGGAACGGGCCCAGGCCCTGCGGCAACAATTTCGCGGCCCTATCGAAGCCGTGGCGCTGGATGACCTGGCATCACTGGGGCCTTTCGATCTGATCTTGCACGGCATATCCGCCGCCCACGATGGCGCACTGCCCGCCTACCCCGCCTCGTTGGTGCAGGATACCAGCCGCTGCTATGACTTGAGCTATGGCAAAACCGCGCGGCCTTTTCTGGACTGGGCCCAACGGGCGGGAGCTTTCAAGGTCACCGATGGTCTGGGCATGCTGGTGGAACAGGCTGCCGAGGCTTTTCGCCTCTGGCGTGGCACGCGCCCGGAAACCGAAGCCGTATTGCGTGACTTGCGCACGCTGGATCTCTAGCCAGCTCAACACGGGCTCTCGCCTCGGTCACTCGCACAGTTCTTCCCGTTTGGGCTGGAAAGGCCCCGGATTCCAGCCCAGATGTTTGCGGGTATCCTGGTCATCCACACAGAGATCCTGCTGCTGACGCTGCAGCATGGCGTGGATTTCCGGCTTCAAGCCGCGCAGGGGCCACAGCAGCCATCCCGGCAGTGCCATAATCCGGCCACAGCCGACGGCCTGCTGTACCCGTCGCAACATTTCCAGATAGGTGAGGGTTTCCCCACCGCCCGCCAGCCAGCATCGATTGGCCGCCGCATCCTTTCGCAAGCAGGTTCTGGCCAGCCAGGCCAGTTCCCGGGCATGTACCGGTTGTCGCAAGCCCTGCGCCGGTTGCTGACAGGGCACGACTCCATAGCGTTTCAGCCAGCGGGCCACTCGTTGCAGGTTCCGATTCGGCCCGCCATGTACCAGCGTGGGCCGGATCAGCACCCATTCCACACCCTGTTTGTCACACCAGTCCTGTAGCCCCAGTTCCGCCTGCTGCAACCGCCGCGCCAGGGCCCGCTCGGCAGCGGACGGGCTGCTTGCCTTGGTCAAGGCACTGGTACTGCTGAAGGCGACCACGCGTTGCAAACCTGGCATGCGTCCGGTTCTCTGCAGCGCCTGTACCAGCAGATCCAGTGGCCCCGCACTGATGATGGCCCTGCATGACGGCAACGGGTCACAACTCAAGTCCAGCAATCGATCTGATTGAGCCGGATTTCTCCCGGCCGCGTACAACGGTCCTTCGTCCCTGCGCCATTGCTGACGCAGTGCCTGGCCGATTTGACCACTGGCCCCCAGCAGCAGGGTACCTTCAGCGTCGCACACCCTGCCACCCCAGCGCCAGTTTCAGCCGTACCCAACCGCCATGCAAACGGATGAATTGACGGGCGGCGGTTCTCAGGCCCCAGGGCCAGTCTTTGACCATGTGCCGATTGAAGTAGCGCAACATGCCGGCATGCTTGTGTTGTTCCACCACAGCCTTGGCGCAGTCTGCCGTGCCCTTCTCATGCACCACCTGCAGATCACCGTACCACCACACGGGTATACCCCGCTGTTTCAATCGCGCGAACAAATCCAGATCCTCGCAATGGAGAAAATAACCATTATCCAGACCATCCAATTCCCGGAACACCTCGGTGCGCAAGCAGACAAAGGCGCCGGAAACCGCTTCCACCGGTTGAATGCCCGTTGCCTGCTCACGCACATTGACCCCTCCCGGCAGGCCCAGCACTTCGCGCCACAGCCGGGTGAAGGTTGGCAGGTTGCGGCGGCTGGCCCGTTGTTCGCTGCCATCGGGGTTGAGTACGCAAACGCCGGCAACGACCGCATCGTGCTGTTCCATTCGTTCAATCAAAGTGTGTAATACGCCCGCTTCTACCCGGCAATCCGGGTTCAGCAGCAATGTCCAGGGCTGGTTTACGCAATCCAGCGCCTGATTGACGGCACGGGCATAGCCCAGGTTTTTCTGATTTTTCAGCAGGGTGAGGTTGGGTGTGGATGGCAGATTCTCCAAACTGCCATCGGTGGAGGCATTGTCCACCAGCAACAGTTGCGCACAATGCCCTTCCAGGCTTTCAACCAGCCGGCGAAGACCGTCGCCTGCGTTGAAGCTGACCACGATCACCGCCAGTGGCAGAGGTGACGTGTTCATCTCAGGCCCAGAATTTCCACCATGGCCTGACCTGCGCACGGGCTTGTTCTGGCGTCAATCGTGCCTGCAACGCTTCCACCTGCTTGCGCAGTGATGCCAACTGGGCTTCGTACTCTTTCAGCACCTTGCCCGCTGCGATATTGCGCCGGACTTCATCGTCATAGTGCTGGTAGACCGAGGCTTCTTCATCGGTAAACCAGTGCATGTCATCCATGGCTGGCAGTTCCTCTTGGCCGCAGAGTGCCAGTTCATACATGGGCTTCAGGCATGCCAGTGGACGCACGGTTTTCTCGGCATCGAGAATTTGCAGATCACCCCGGTCAATGGCGCGGTCCAGTGGCCAGATCATGGAGCCGAATTGCAACCGCTGGCCCCACAGGCGTACCTGCGGGAAATGCTTGTGCAGCATTTGTTCAAACTGTTCCCGATACAGCTCTTTCACATGATAGGGATTCTGGTAGCCCGTTTCGTCGCTGTAATGTTTCTTGTCCGGTGAGGAAATCAGCAAGCAGCCATCGGGCTTCAACACGCGGCGGATTTCTTTCAGCATGGCTTCCTGCGCCTGCAAGTGCTCGATGGTTTCAAAGGAGACCACCCGTTCGAAGGTGTCATCGTCGAAGGGCAGTTGGCTGGCATCGCCCTGCAGGTATTGCAGGTTGTCTCTCTGGTAACGTTGTTGGGCATGGGCGATGGCCTGGGCATCGAAATCCACGCCGGTGACTTGTTCGGCCACCGTGCTCAGCAAATGGCTGCCATAGCCTTCACCACAGGCCAGGTCCAGTACCTGCTTGCCGCGCGCCAGCGGCAGGGCAAACACATAGCGATGCCAATGTTCATACCACATCTCCCGGATGCATTCCGGGTGAAAGCGCTCGCCGGTAAATTCCAGTTCAGTCATGCCATTGATGCTCCAGGCGCACGCATCCCAGTTCGCGAGTCTTGCCATGAATCTGCACTTCCCTCTCCACGGTGTCGAACAGGCGTATACCTTCTGGATCCATGGCATGCGCGCGCAGGGTGTACAGGCCCGGCAGCAGCGGCAGCGACGGAAATTGCAGCGTACAGCGAAATTCATGAGTGCTGACAGCCGTGGGCTGAAATCCATCCATATCCGTGGTGATGCCATAGACCGGTTGCCCATCTCCTGTCACTATTCCGATATTGATGTTGGGCGCCCGCCCATCCGGTGAGTACAGGCGCAGCTTCACCTCCAGCCCTTCACCTTGATTCACATCCACCACATCTTCCGCCTTTCCATTGAGCAGGACACTGCGCAATCGCCAGACCTCATCCTCCCCTTCGGCCAGGGGAAGGGTGGTTTCCGGCCGCTGTTTTTTACGGTGCCAGGCCAGATAAGCCTGGGTGACCCGCGACACATCCCCTTCCAGTTTAATACGGCCCTCATGTAGCCACACGGCCTTCTGGCACAGCTTTTCGATGTGATACATGCTGTGAGAAACCAGCAACAGGGTTCCCCCCTTTTTCAGGTAGTTCTCCATCCAGCGAATGGATTTCTGCTGGAAGGATTCATCACCCACCGCCAATACCTCATCGGTGATGATCAGATCCGGCTCCACCGCGGTCATCACCGCGAATCCCAGGCGAACCACCATGCCGCTGGAATAGGTCTTGACCGGGTTGTGGATATGTTCGCCAATATCCGCGAATGCCTTGATGGCTTCCTCTTTCTCCCGAATCTCCGCACTGCTCAGCCCCGCCAGTCGGGCAGCCATGCGCAGATTCTCCAACCCGCTGAATTCCGGGTCAAAACCCGCGCCCAGTTCGATCAGCGCGGAAAATCGGCCCTGTGTTTGCAACACGCCCGTACTGGGGTGCAATACCCCGGCAATCAGCTTCAACAGCGTGGATTTGCCCGCGCCGTTTTCACCGATCAAACCCACGGATTCTCCCTTGCGTACCTGGAGGTCGATATCTTGCAGGGCTTCATAGCCTTGCTGCAATCGTCCCTTGCTCAGAATCTGCCACAGAGCCTTCCAGCGGTCGCTATGCCTGTGTACATCCGGAAAACGCTTGCTCAAGCCTTGCGCATGGATCAGCAGCGACATCAGAGAAAGTCCTCCAGCCAAGGGCCAGCCTTGCGGTACAGATACCCGGCAAACACCACCATGCACATGGTAAACAACACCATGCCCACATCCCACAGGCCCGGCTCAAACCCGCCTTGCAGCATGGCTGCGCGAAAGCGGCTGACAAAATAATGCATGGGGTTCCATTGCAGCCACTGTCTCGCCCGCTCGGGCATGATCCAGACCGAGTAGAGAATCGGGGTCAGCAGAAACCACAACATGATCAACGGAGGTAGCATCTCGCCGATATCCCGCACGAACACGCGCAGTATGGCAAGGATATGCCACACCGCCAGACTGAACACCGCCAACAGTATCCACAACAGAGTAACGGCCATCCAGCTCGGCGCTGTCCAGGATATCGTACCACTGGCCAGTACGATGCCACTGACCAGTATGAAACCCATGAAATGGACCACAAAAATACTCATGCCCTGTGCGGCAATGGGAATCCAGAATGGTAACCGCACCTTTTGCAGCAGGTTTTTTTGATCCAGCAGCGCGGCACTGGCCTGCGTCATGGATTCACTGAAGGCCAGCCATGGCCAAAGACCCATGGCCAGAAAAGGCATGAAGGCGCTTTTCTCCTCAACCGGAAGGCGCACCTTCAGAATCTGATAGAACACATAGTAGTAAATCAGAAACAGTAAAAGTGGATGCAGGACCGCCCAGAACAGCCCGAGGCTGTTCTGGAGGAAACGGGCCTTAAGGCTTCGGAGAAAGTGATCCTTCCACAGTAGAAGGTTTGGGTGCATGTTGTTGCAGGAAAGCCTCGAAATGATCAGGATAGGTCTTGATCTTGCTGCGGTCAACGAGCCGCGACCAGATTTCCAGCCGTTTGCGTTTCAGCACATCGGCCTTGACCTTGTCGATATAGGCTTGCTTGGCCTGTTCCCAGTTGGCCATGTCACCTCCATGCACAAGATAGTGCTCAAGCGCAATCTGTTCCAGTTTCTCGTCCGTGGTTGCTTTGGACAATTGTTGCTGCAACCAGTATTGCGCCAACCACTTGTTTTCTTCCAGCTCAAAGCCGCGGGCCTCTCCCTTGCCCTTGAACCAGGCCAACAAGCCATCCCGGCCCTGGACCATTTCCGGCACTTTCATCTTTTTCTTGATGTTTTCCAGGAATGTCTGGTATTCCGGGCTTTGATATACCTTTTCACGATCAAGTTTCTGGCTGGCAACGGCATCATATAACATACCTTCAACGGCCTGCTCTACACTCTTTCGGTTAGCTAGCAATGGAATTTTTACTGTTTCTGGAACAGCCCAATAACGTTGCTCAACGTCATACCCATTAATTTTGATAGTTTCATACTCAATTAATGCAATCCTGTCACTTGCACTAGCCAGTGACAACCATAGCCATACCATCAGCATGTCAATTCTCAATTGTATCGATATTAAACCCGCAAGTACTGGCCGTGCATGTGCTGCTACCGGCAAGATTTGCTACATCTGTCGCATGAACTACATTTAGATAGTATGTTTTGTTTGGGTCGAGCATACATCCAAAGGTTTGTGACCCACTTGGCGTTGTGTAATAGAAAGTCATAATACCCGTGGTATTTGATGATCGCACACACGCTGCACTCAGTGCTGTTCCATTTGGCCCGCCAAAATCCCCAGGGCATTCGCTTAGGCTGACAATTTTTGGCGCTATATCAAAATATGCCGTATCTTCAAATAATATCTGTCCGCTATCACCATCTGTTACGGTAACTGCTTGTTTGTATTTATATTTATTATTTGCGATACCCACATCCGCATGTGATGCATTCTTTTCCAACGGAGTGTACACACGTTGTCCAGATTGTCC
Source organism: Lysobacterales bacterium (assembly GCA_015485125.1). GTDB lineage: Bacteria > Pseudomonadota > Gammaproteobacteria > Xanthomonadales > S139-57 > S139-57. The sequence goes on from WFUE01000124.1 coordinate 21,645, forward strand.
CCATGCACTGGTGTCTGCTGGAATTCCTGGATTTACATTGTTGCAAGCAGCTGGCAATTGGGTTGAAGTAACCGTAATATTTACTGTCAAACTCGCTGTCCCACCTTTGCCATCGTCCACCTGAACTACGAATTGCGCATTCCCGGCAGTACTTCCTGCCGTATAGGTTACCGATTTCGTATTTCCTGTTCCAGATACAACAGCCGTCCCCATACCACTGGTTGGTTGACTGCTGATAGACCAAGTTAAGGTATCTCCATCAGGGTCGGATGCACTTAAGCTGATATTCTTGCTGCCGGATACAGTGACTGACCCCGCATCGTAGGGACTGGCTTGTGTAAATGCCGGAGCCTGGTTGGTCGCCCCACCGATTGCACAACCTGGCGCTGTCTGATCAATGACCAGCAACAAATCACCCGAACTACTAGCGGAAACGGATATTCCTGCCACGGTTTGTGCCCCTGCATCTTGCGCTACAGCAGCGCCTGTCAGCGCACATTCACCTATCGGGTTTCCGTTGGTGTCTACAATTACCGCATTCACAGCCAGCGCCAACACCGGCACTGATGCTGAAACGGTGGATAGGATCGCCTTGAGTTTCATACTTCACCTGTTCTTCGGAATGCGCACACTATAGCCACAACACATAAACCTGAAGTTAAAGCATTTGCCTCGAGCATTTCTTCTTTGGTTTCTGTGAACTACCACACATTAGCCCCTCATTTACACACAAAAAGAAACGGGCGCCTAAGCGCCCGTTTCCTACACATACATGCCTTCTGAGCAATCAGAGGATGTTGCGTGTACCACGGTGCGGGAACAGACCCGTGTAGTTTGCGGTGGTAGCAGGATCTGCATCCACAAACTCCTGTACCATGAAGCCGGTAGTCGGCAGACCGAAGTAGTCTACGCCAGCATCGTCGGTGATCACATTGGCCGGATCGGTGAAATCGATCCGCATCCAGCCATTGGCACCCGGTACGCCACCCGTGTTGACGTTCTCACTCAGATTGGAGGACAGCGCATTGGCATTGTTCAGAGTCACAATGCTGGTTTCCCAGCACAGCTGGGGGCCGACCACGCCAGGCTGCGGCGGAGAGAAGTCCACGCCACCGGTACCCGGTGCATTTTCCTCACGATCCCACAGGAAGATGTCGATATCTTCACAAGCACCTGCAGATGTCAACGAAGCGGTGAACGGGTCCGAAGCGGCAGCCCCACTATTCGGCACATAGAAACGCTTGGTGGGGAAAGTCACTACCCAATCAGTGTAGGCAGTAATTCCACCAGAAGTTTCGGAGTTCCATTCGTTCATGATGGAATCATGCATGATGGTTGCACTGACGGCATCTGCACCTGGAGTCGCAGACAGGGCCCAAGTAGAGCTTTGAACAGCACCACCGTTGAAGACTACGGAAGCCGGAACTGCGCTGGCCAGAGAAGGTGTCAGAGCGCCGGGGCCGGTGTGCAGGTTGGCATCGGTGAAATCTTCCAGAGCCAGTGCATTATAGGCGGCATCGGAACCCACGGCCGGGTCAATGATGCTCATGCCGCCGAAGATGGAGCCATCATCCAGGCTGGCGATATGGTCAGCCGTGTCATACACAGCGTTGCTCCAGTCGGCAACCATGTAGGCACAGTTTGCAGGCTCGCTACCAATGTGGGTTACAGCAGCAGCACCGGTAGCCGTCAGCGTCGCCATTTCGATGACTTCCACATAGCCTTCACGGGTACGATCCAGAGAATTATCCAGTGCAGCATCACCGTCGTACTGGAAGTTCCGGAAATCAACAGCACCGCCGTAATCACGGACGATATCCGGAACCGTACAGGAACGATCGGCCACAACCAGCTGACCACCGGTACCGTTGTCCACGATAGCACCCGTCCACACGTCATAGGGAGACAGGTACAAGTTAAAGTCGAGCACTTCCTGAGAAGCCTTGCCTTCGATGTAACGAACCTTGACGGCCTTTACAACGTCAGCAGTGTTCACCACGGACATCAGGGACAGCTGACCATCACGCACGGTGTAGTACGGATAGATCAGCGCTTCGCCGATACCATCGGGATTCACGTTTACAGCGTTGGAGATACCAACCATACCCACAGTGCCGACCAGTCCGGCCAACAGGGCAGTGGAAAGGGTATTCTTTTTCATCACCACACTCCTAAAAGTTATTGAAATTACCAGCCGCACCAAGGCGGCTTTACCTACGCAAGGCACCGCAGATAATACTGGATCGGCGGGGCATTGACAACCGTTTAACGGCAATAAAAATCCGGCAAACCCGTGATGGGGTTCACGGAATGATCGCCTCCGCGCCGGTCAACGTTTGGGCACGTAGTACCACTGGCCGTCTTCGGCCAGCAGCCAGTTTTCCGTGATGGGTGCCGGCACTTCCACTGGTGGCACGCCGGGCACCCGCGGCTTGACCCGGATTTGCAGATCCACCTTGACCTTGCACACCCGGCCTGTACATTCGGCCGAGAGCACATCGGCACTGAGCCATTTCACCGGCTGGCGTTCCACTCTTCTGGCCCAGGCCTCTTCGCTGTAGAGCTCGCGAAACCCGGGACTGAGGTATTGATAGGCCCTGGCATAGTCCTTGGCAAAAATGGCCTCCCACTTGGCCTTGGAGCGGGCCAGCACGGTTTCTTCCGGCGTTTTGGGCGGGTTGGGCGCACAGGCGGCCAGTAGCAGCACGGCCAGGAACAGGCCGGCGTTTCGGATGGTCACGGGTTTCATTGCTTGTCTCTCCTGTTGAACTGGATGGGTTTGATGCCCTGGAATTTCTTCTGGTATTCCTCGGTCAGGGTGCGGGCATCCTCGATGCTGCGCACCACCGTGGGGGTGATGAACACGATCAGTTCCTTGCGGTTTTTGGTACGCCGCTTGCTGCCGAACAGATTGCCCAGCAGGGGAATGCGATGCAAGCCCGGCACTCCACTGGCACCCAGGCCTTCTTCGGTACTGATCAGGCCGCCCAGCGCCAGTGTCTCGCCGCTTTGCACCGCCACCTGGGTGGTCACCGTGCGGGTGGAGACGGTGCGGTTGCCGTTGACATCGGCATTGTCCTTGGGGGAACTGACTTCCTGGGTGATTTCCATGAACACCAGACCGCCGGGATTGACTCTGGGCGTGACGCTGAGTTTCACTCCGGTATTGAGGTACTGCACACTGGAGTAGGAACCCACGCCGCCACTGGGGTTGAAGCTGGTGGAGTTGACCGGGATCTGATCACCCACATTGAGATTGGCTTCGGCATTGTTGATCACGGTCAACGAGGGCGTGGAGACCACGCGGGTCTTGCCGGTGGACTCCAGCAGGCTGACCACCGCCTGCACATCCGGGCCGGTCCAGGAATAGAAGGCCGTGGCCGCATCGGCTGCCGGGCCAAAGGCGCCCGCCAGGCCGGATTGCTGGCCACCATCGAAAATACTCTTGGCCGTGCCATCGTCGATGGCGTTTTCGAAGAACCAGCGCACGCCGTGCTGTAGCTGGCCTTCCAGGCTCACTTCGATGACCTGGGCCTCGATATGCACCTGCAGCGGCACTTCATCCAGCCGCTTGATGGCCGAGAGGATGGTGTCATATTGCGAAGGCGTGGCACGAATCAGCAGGGCGTTGTTCTCTTCCACCGCCGTGATGCGGATATCATCACTCTGCACCACATTCAAGCCGCGACCGCCGCTTTTGGCCGGTGTTGTCTTCTTGCTTTTCGGCTTGTCCTTGCCCACCTTGCTGGTGGAGGTGATCCTGGCGGGTTTCAGGCCAGGCGTTACCCCACCCTGATTGCTGCTGCCCTTGCTACTCGAAGCCGACTTGCCGGTAAAGATCTGGCTCAGGGTATCGGCCAGATCTGCCGCTTTCACATTCTTGACCGAGTACACATACAGACGGGTACCAGCTTCACTGCCACCACGGTCCAGGCGGCGGATCCAGGTTTCCGCCTGGTTGAGGTAATCCGGTTGCGGGGTAATCACCACCACCGCATTGAGCCGTTCCAGCGGCAGAAAACGGAACATGCCGGCCAGCGGCGTGCCCGCGCCCTCGCCAAAGAGCTGCTCCAACTCGGGAATCATCTTGCCGGCCTCCACCACATCCAGCGGGAAAATGCCCACCGACATGCCCTTGAGCCAGTCCACATCAAAAATCTCTATGGTTTTCAGATAATTGGCCAGCTCGGCCCGCGTACCACCGAGAAAGAGCAGGCCACGGGTATTGTCGGCGGAGATCACCGCGCCATCGCGGGCATAGGGCTTGAGCAGCTTTTCCATTTCCGAAGGGGCAATATAGTGCAGCGGCACCGCCTGCACCTGATAGCCGCGCACAGCCGCCACCGGCCCCATGCGCGGTGTCAGTTGGCCCTTGATGGCGTTCTTGATCGGCAGCACGGTGTAGCGGTTCTCGTGCCAGATCAGGGTGGCGTTGTTCCAGGCCAACAGCATCTCCAGTATGGGCATGAGTTGACCGGCACTGACCGGGCGGGCGGTGGAAAAAGTGACCTTGCCCTTGACGCCGGGGGCGATGACATAGTTTTCCTGCATGATGTCGCCGAGGATGACCTTGACCACTTCCTGCAGATCCTGCCCTTCGAAATTGAGGGTCATCTTGCCCTCGACCTTGGGCGGCTGCGGGTTGCGCCGGGCGGCCTCCTCATTGATGAACACGCCGGTGCCGGGGTATTTTTCCGTCTTCGGTGGTGGCGGCAGCTCCACGCTTTCGCCAATGGCCTCACTGCCACTGGGCAAGTCATCGAGACTGTAATGGGGCCGCTCATGATGGGCCTGGGCATCATGTTGCCGGGCCGGCTGCTGGGCGCAACCACTGACAAGGAGCCAGGCCAGCAGGGGCCACAGGCGCCAGGACGCGGATAGCACGGTGGAATTCAGTCTGTTCATTGTTTCTGCTTGCTCTTGTTTTTGGCCCGCTTGCGGGCGGCTTCTGCTCTCAGTCGCGCACGGCGTTCCGCCACCTTGCGCCGAATTTCTTCCGGATCCAGGCCCGAGGCGCTGCCTTTTTTGGACGGGTTGTTCTCCCGCTTGCCTGTAGCAGCCGGTTTTTTCGTTGTCTTGCCGCTGCTGGAGGCCGGCAGGGGCTTGCCATAGACCTGCAATTTCACTTCTTCTTCCCGGCCAGTGCGGGTCTGGATGAAACGCGCTGACCGGGGATGGAGTTGGTCCAGTTTCCATTCGCTCAAATCTCCCTTGAGCGGTTCGCCTTCCCGTACCCGCATGGAGTGCTTGCCCTTGCTGTCCTCCAGCAGGGCAATGCGATGCTCGGGCAGCAGAATGACCCCGCGCAGCACTACTTCCAACGGCTGTGGCGGCGTGTTGTCGACGCTATCACTACCCGGCTCGCCGTTTTGCGTACCGCTATCGGCGATTTCCACCGGCTTGCGGTCGGGGTTGAACAATGGCCGTTGCAACAGGGGCTCGTACGCGCTTTCCGGCGGCATGGTCAGCGATTGCAGCGCCGGCATGGACCAGTCATTCTGCCGTGCGGGCGGCTGCGGTAGCTCGGGCGGGCCGGACAATTCCTGCCAGAGCAGGCCGGCGGCCAACAGCGCGATCAAGCCGATCAGTATCATGCGCAAGGGGCGAAACGTCATGCGGCACCCCCCCTGGCTGCCGCTTCCGGCTTGAGATAACCGCGCATTTCAAAACGAATATCCAGCGGTTGCAGCTTGCTGCCCTTGCCACCACGCCGGGGCCGGCGGTAGACCTGGCGGGAGATTTGCAGATTGTCCAGCAGGATGACCGGCATCTGGCTTTCCAGTGCATACAGGATGGGCAGCAATGCCTCCAGTTCACAACGCAGCCGCACTTGCACGATCACCGCCTCGTAAGGCTCCTTCTGGCGGCTGTGCTTGTTCTGGGTGGAGGTGACCTGGCAGCCACCCTGGGCTGTGGCCAGTTTTTTCAGCCGAGCGGTAAGATTGGCCGCCGCGCGGTTGAAATCGGTTTCCGGCAGGAACAGGTCGCTTTCCTGTTGCAGTTGCCGTACCGCTTCCAGCCGTTGGCGCAATTGCGGGATTTCCGCCGCGCTCTGGCGCAGACGCACCAGCAACTTCTGCTTGCTCTCCACATCCTGCTGCACCTCGGACAGGGCGCTGAAGTAGGGGTCGAGCAGAAAAGCCCAGACCAGCACCAGCACGGTGGCCAGCAGCATCAGGGCCAGCGGCCCGCCCTTACCCTTTTCCGGCAGCCACTGCATCGTTGTTCTCCAGCGGGAAGTTCGGGGTCAGCTTGATATGGAATTTCTCCTTGTGCGTGAGGCGGTCTTCCGTGATGGCCCCGACGATTTCCGGCGATTTCAGATGGGGCAGCCGGTCGAGTTTCTTCAATAGCTCGTTGGCGGAAACGGCCACGCCCTGAATCTTGAACACACCCTTGTTGTATTCCATGCGCTGTACCCAGGCATCGTCCGGCAGGGCCTCGGTCAGTTCCAGCAGGGCTTGCAGCATCAACGGATGGTTGCGCTTGCGGTCATGCAGCCAGCGTGCCGATTGCACGGCGGCATCCAGTGATTCGCGCAGGCGGGCGGCCACGGCGGCCTTTTGCCGCGCCTGGGCAATCTCTTCATCCAGTTGGCGAATGGTTTGTTCGCGTTGCTCGATGGCATTGAAGCCCAGCAGAAAGACCAGCACACCCACCACCGCGAGCAGCAGGCCATTGACCCGCCTTTCGGAACGATCCACCTGGGGCTGACGATCTTCCGGCAGCAGGTTGGCGCAATCCTCCAGCCCCTGCACGCTGATGCCGGCCAGTGGCAGCTGCCAAGGCCGGAGCTGTTCGAGCAGGGCTTCCAGCCGCTGGCGCGGCACCAGCACCAGCTCCACATCCAGCAGGGCCGCTGCCGCATCCACCTGCCGCACACAGGCGTCAAAAACGACTTGATCCGCCTGGAATGGCGTGTGCCGATCCATTTCGAAACGCAGTACCTGGCGCAGATTCTCCCGGGCGGCCAGCGGCAGTTTCAGTGGCCGGCGCAAGACTTCCGCCGGCAACAGTTGCAACCAGATTTGCAGGTCCTTGTCGCCTTGTGCTTCCAGCCATTGCCGGGCCATGGGCGCGGCTGCATCCTCGCGCAGGTCCAGTTCACCCAGGGTCTGGGTGGATTCCGGTGTCTGCAATTGCCAGCGGAAGCGGTGTTCATCCAGCTGGATGATCCACAACCTGTCGGGCAGCAGATGCAGCCGCTGCTTGAGCCGGTCGGGCACCAGGGCCCACAGCTCACCCAGCCACCAGCCCAAAAAGGCTGGCAGGCCGCTGCGCTGATAAAGCAGATTCAGGCGGCTGATGAGTGTGGCAGGCATTCAGTTGGCGTCCGTTTTGTCTTTTTTCAGTCGCAAATAGCGGAAAGGTCTGCCCTTGAGACCGCCACCCTGGCGGATGGTTGCATAGACTTCCGTCCAGGTGCCGTTGGGCAGGGTCGCGCGCGACCGGATACTATACGTGAGACCTCCGCCCTGCGCCAGCGGTTGCGTGCCGTCCGGCAGGGCTGGCAGCGGTTCAGTGCCGGCAGCCACCTGATGACGCTGTTCCACATATTGGCGCGCCAGTTCCGGATCCATGCCCGGCAACAGCTGCAACACCTGCGCCGGTGCAAAGGCCGGATTGACACTGGGCCGGCCGGAGTGCACGGTGATGGCCGGTTCCAGCTGCTGAAACAGCCGCCAGTTCATCCCCAACACCTGCTGCAACTCGGCAACGGTATCAAAGGGGGCGTTCTTCGGACCATAGGGCAGGCCGGCAGCCGCGTATTCATCGGCCTCGGCACCATCGAGTCGTGGCAGGTCATCCGGGTCGCGGTAATCCAGGATGGCCTGTACCAGTGCCGTGCGCTCCGCTTCTTCCAGATCCGTATTATATTCCAGCAACCGTTCCAGCATCTGTTCATCGGCCAGATTGATGTCGATCAGACCGGTTTCATCCCGAACCCGTACTTCGATTTCCATGTCGTCCAGGGTGAAGGCATAGGGCCGGCCATCCCCAAACCAGCGTTGTTCCAGATCCGGGTTGCGCAGTTCGATAACCGCGCGGTGGATACCGGCTTCCGCGGCCAGGCGGGCGCGGGTGGCATCTACCAGGTTTCGGGCCTGCAGGCTCTCGGTGCGCGCCAACAGCAGGTAGCTGCCCACCACCACCGCCAGCAGCACGGTGATCCACAACACGATGATCAGGGCCACCCCGCGCTGGTGCTTCATGGCTTGGTCGTTCCCATGATCATGGGCCGCACCACCCGGCGGCCTGCGGCGGTATCCAGCAGGGGCACGGCTTCGATATCCGGCCAGCGCAGGTGTTCATCGGAAGGCTCCAGCCGGATGGCCACCATCACCGGCAGCAGGGTCGGGTCTTCCCACTGGTCTTCCCAGTCACCCAGCTCCCCTTCCTCGTCCAGGCCGCGATATTCGAAACGCGCGCGGCGTATGCCGGAAAACAGCATGACCGGCTCGCCCTGCGGTGGTTCAGCATCGTCATCCAGCAGGTGCAGGGGGTGGAAATTGAACAGCAGGGCACGGCTGCCATCCGGCGCGCGGTCCAGATAGATTTCCTGTGCCTGCGGCCCGCCCTGACCCAGATAACCCGGCATATCGGCGACGAATTGCATGCGGTCGGGTTCACCGATGAACAACACCGGCTTGTTGTCCTCGTCCGTCTCCATGGCCAGCGGCAACATGCGCCGCAATTGCAGGCGGATGAATCGTTGTGAGGCACGCAGATGATTGCTGGCCTCGATGGCGGCACTGCCGCGCTCGGCCACCTGGCCTCCGGCACGGAGGCCGGCCCAGGCCAGGGCCATGATCAGGGCCAGCAGGGTGGTGGCCAGCAGCACTTCCAGCAGGGTGAAACCCCGTTGATTCTGGCGGTTGACCCGGTTCCGATTCTTCATGGCGATTCCTGCCCTTCCACGGCGCGCAGGGTGACAAACTCCAGCGAACGCCGTCCGCCGCGGCTGTCCCAGAACACGGTCAACCTTACTTGCAGCAGTTGCAGGTTGCCGCTGTTGTTTTCCTGCCATTCCAGCTGTACCGGGTCGGCTTGCAGTGACCAGCTGTAGCGGTCATCGAAACGGCCGTTTTCACTGCCAGGCTCCAGCGTTTCACCCACGCCGAGGGTATCCAGCTTGTTTTCCGCCCAGAGGGTCGCCTCGGTATACTCCCGCGCGCGCAGGGTATTGCGCATGGACTGGGTGGCCCCTTGCAGAATCAGGGCGAAGCCCAGCGAGAAGAGTACCAGCGCGACGATGATCTCCAGCAGGGTGAAACCCCGGCTTCGCTCAACCATCGCTGCGTTCCATCCAGATTTCACCGGTCAGCCAGATGACATGCAGCGTCCAGCTGCGCTCTCCGGCCCGGAGCACCACCTGCCCGCCGGTGGAGGCGCCATCCGGGAAAAAGCGGATGTTGCCCCGGCTGTCGCCCACCAGCTCGCTTTCCGCCGTCAGCAGCTCCACTTCCAGCTTGTCGGGGATTTTCTTTTCCGGCTTGCCGGCGGCCTTCCAGGTTTTCTTGCCGGTATCCACGGTGAACACCGTTTCCTTGTGCTTGAGGATGGCCTGGGCGCGGGTGTAGCGCAGGCCGGCCAGCATGTCCCGCCCGGCAGCGCTGATTTTGGCGCCGCCGATGGAACGCGCATAGCCCGCACCCACCACAGCGGCCATCAGCGCCACCAGCACCAGCACGACGATGATTTCCAGCAGGGTGAAGCCGGTGACGCGGGTGGGTTTCATCAGGCCGGCCTGCCGTGCATGCCTTACTCCCAGGAAGTGATGTCCTTGTTGCTGCCTTCACCACCGGGGGCGCCGTCCGCGCCATAGGAGACGATGTCATAATCCCCATGCTGGCCGGGCTGGGTGTAGTGATAGGGGTTGCCCCACGGGTCCTTGAGGGCGTTTTCCTTGACGTAGGGGCCGTTCCAGTTGCTGGCACCGGAACCGGAGATCAGATCCTGCAGGCTGTCCGGCATGCGGCCGGTATCGAGATAATAGGTTTCCACCGCCATGCCCAGACGGTCGATCTGCGCCTTGGCCGCCTTGGCCTGACCGCTCTTGAGCTTGCCCAGCAGCTTGGGTGCCACCAACCCACCCAGCAGGGCGATCAGCACCAGTACAATCATGATTTCCACCAGGGTGAAGCCACGCTGCCTGCGTGCCCGTTGCTTGTCTTGTTTCATTGCCACTGCTCCTTCAATCAGTTAAACCACAATATCGTTGACGCTGATGATGGCCAGAATGATGGACATCACGATCACGCCGATCAGTACCGCCAGACCGATGATCAGCACCGGTACCAGAATGGAGAGCATGCGCTCCACGGCCAGTTGCACTTCATCGTCGTAGGTGTTGGCGACCTTGTCCAGCATGCTTTCCAGCTTGCCGGTTTCCTCGCCCACCTGAATCATCTGCAGGGCAAGACGCGGAAAATGCCCGTTCTTGCTCAGGCTGGGTGCCAGCATGCCCCCCTTTTTCACCGCTTCCGCCGCTTCGGCCACATCATCGGCCATCACGGTGTTGCCCAGTACCTTGCGGCCGATGGACAATGCCGTGAGCATGGCCACGCCATTTTCCAGCAGGGTGGACAATGTACGCGCCAGACGGGCCATTTCCAACCGGGCCAGCAAGTCCCCCAGCAGGGGCATTTGCAAAAAAAAGGCATCCCACTTGCGCCGGGTTTGCGGGTTTTCCATCTGTGCCTTGCCCCAGAACCACAGGCCCACGACCGCCGGCAACATCACCCACCACCAATGCTGGACGAAACCGGCCACCGCCAGCACCATGCGGGTGATGCCCGGCAGCTCGCCGCCCATCTCGTCGAACAACGGCGCGAACTGCGGGACCACGAAGACCAGCAGCAGAACCACCGAACCGATGGCCATCAGCAACAGCAGCGTGGGGTAGATCAGCGCCGAGGTGACATTCTGTTTCAGGGCGTGTGCCCGTTCCTGATACTCCGCCAGGCGGGTCAGGGTCTTGTCCAGCGCGCCACTGAGTTCACCGGCACGCACCATGTTGATATACAGGCGGTTGAACACGCCGTGCCGGGCCTGCATGGCGTCGGCCAGCGAACTGCCTTCGCGCACTTCCTCGCGCAGGTCGTGAATCAGCCGACGCATGGGCTCTTCTTCCGCCAGCTCCTCCAGCACCTGCAGGGAGCGGTCCAGCGGCATGCCGGCGTTGATCAGGTTGCTCAACTGCTGGGTGAAACGCAGCAAGTCGGCGGATTTGGGCCGGTTTTTGTGTTGCAGCAGGCGTTCCAGGGAAAAACCGCTGCCAGCCGGTGACGCTTCGATGGGCATGTGCCCGGCCTGCTGCAGGTGGGCAATGACCTCCTGCTCGCTGGCCGCTTCCATCTCCCCCTGCAGGGTTTCACCCTGTGCGTTGATGGCCTTGTAGCGAAACAGCGGCATTTCAGGCGTCCTTGGTCACGCGCATGACTTCTTCCACCGTGGTGATGCCCTGCACGCTCTTGGCCAGGCCATCCTCGTACATGGTCAACATGCCTTCGGC
>WFUE01000125.1 GCA_015485125.1 Lysobacterales bacterium
GCATCACCCTGCGCATCCTGGGGGTGGAGAGTATTCTCGACGCGCAGGGAATCAATCTGGATCTCAACAGCTTGCTGGTATTTGCGGCGGTTTTTGGCTTTGGTGGTTCGTTTGTTTCCCTGGCCATGTCGAAGTGGACTGCAAAGCGTTTTACTGGCGCCCAGGTCATTACTCAGCCACGCAACAGTACTGAACAGTGGCTGGTGAGCACTGTTCAGCGACAGGCCCAGGCGGCAGGGATCGGCATGCCCGAGGTGGCTATTTACGATGCGCCCGAAATCAATGCATTCGCCACGGGTATGTCGCGCAACAATGCGCTGGTGGCGGTCAGTTCCGGCCTGTTGCACAGTATGAGCCAGGACGAGGCCGAGGCAGTGCTGGCGCACGAGGTAAGTCATGTAGCCAACGGCGATATGGTGACCCTGGCCCTGATTCAGGGGGTGGTCAATACCTTTGTAATCTTCTTTTCACGGGTTATCGGCCATACGGTAGATCGGGTGGTGTTCAAGACCGAGCGGGGCTACGGTCCGGCCTTTTGGGTTACTACCATCATTGCCGAGATCGTACTGGGTATCCTGGCCAGTATTATCGTTATGTGGTTTTCGCGCAAACGGGAATTTCGCGCCGACGCGGGTGGTGCCAGCCTGGCAGGGCGGCAAAAGATGATTGCCGCCCTGCAGCGACTCAAACAGGGTGCCGGGCAGGCAGTATTGCCTGACCAGCTGGCCGCCTTTGGTATTTCGGGGGGGTTCCGTCAGGGTCTGGCGCGTCTGTTCAGTACCCACCCCCCGCTGGATGAGCGTATTGAAGTCCTGCGGAGGGAAATCTGAGGCTGTGGTACGGATAATGTCTTTCAGCGGCAGCCCGGTGATACAGTGGATGTTGCGCCAGAAGTGATGTAAGGATGGCACTGACCGGTAAATCAGTCAGTGCTCGCGGCTTGTGCCCTGGTGTTTTGCCAGTGCTGATCGCGGATAATCAATCGTGCATGAGAATTTTCCCGTTCTGATCGTGGATATGCGGATCATAACCGCGTAACCGGGCGTTTCTCACGAATCCAGCGGCGGATGCCGTGGCGAACATTATAAACCTGTGTGTAGCCCATTTTTTCGACCAGATAGCGTGCGAGTGTGTCTGTTCGATTACCTGTGCGGCAGATGAGGATGACCGGGTCATTCTTGCCGATGGCTGCAGTGAATTTTTCCAGAAAATCAGCCTGCAACCGCCCTTTGCTGTCGACAAAGGTGAGTAGGTGGCTGTTTTTCACGACACCAGTTTGCTGCCATTCCTCGGGACGGCGTATGTCATAGATGGGCACGTTCTGTTCGAGTTTGGCGGCGAGTTGCTCGTTATCCAGATTGTGATATGGCGGTTCAGCGCAGCCAGTCAGTGACATGGCCAGCCAAAATAGTCCCAGGAGGCGAGTTAACATAACTTGAGCTCTGCATGATGTATCAGTCGCAATGATACAGCACCCGAAAAACCGGCCCAAATCTTTCGTATGAGGCATGATTCTGGCCCGCCTTGTCAGCATCCTTCCGAATATGGGAAAGAATCCGGACTTTCTGGAGCAGGCGCTCGCTTATGAAGCCAATATACCGCTATTATCCTGGTGTACTGATCACAAGCCAGGCATGCCGATGCCTTTGAACGATTAATCGCCTGTTAAACCAGAATCTTCGTGATAAACAGATACCCATGATGAAACCCGCTGTCCTGGCCCTGGGGCCGCTGCTCGGCTTTGGTATTCCCCTGGCTGTGGATATACCGGAATACCCTCATGCTCCGGCTATGGCGGGTATCGCCGTATGGATGGCTCTGTGGTGGATTGCGGAATGTGTGCCCCTGGCGGTTACTGCCCTGATTCCCCTCCTGGCGCTGCCACTGACGGGAATCGCGACTGCCAGGGAAGTGGCTCCCCGCTATATGACCAGCATCATGTTCCTGTTCATCGGTGGTTTTCTCATCGCCCAGGCTCTGGAGCGCACCGGCCTGCATCGCCGCATCGCCCTGGCCATCCTGTCGCGCTGGCACGCCAGCCCCCTGCAGCTCATGGCGGGTTTCGCCGGCGCCACGGCCTTTCTCTCCCTGTGGATCTCAAATACTGCCACCACCATGCTCATGGTTACCGTGGGTCTGGCGGTGCTCAGCCGCCTGGATCGGGAAGATGGCCAGCGTGCCGCGGGCTTTGCTGCCGTACTGCTGTTGACCATCGCCTATGCCGCCAACATCGGTGGCATGGGCACACCGGTGGGTACGGTGCCTAACCTGGTTCTGCTGGAAACCCTGGAGACCTACGCTCCCGTCACAAAGCCGACCTTTATGCAGTGGATGATGGTAGCTGTTCCGGTGGTGATTGCCGGGCTGGCAGTAGTTTTGCTGTTGCTGTCGCGGCGTGTGCGTGGCATGGACTGGTCCACCGGGGCCATGGCCCAGACCCTGGAAAAGGAACACCGCAGGCTGGGACCCATGCGCCGCGAGGAACATTTTGTTTCCTGGGTGCTGGGCCTTACCGCTCTGGCGTGGATGACCCGCAAGGGTATCCAGGGGGACGGCCTTTCCATTCCCGGCTGGAGTTCGTTGCTGCCTTACCCTGGGGTAGACGACGGCACTGTGGCCATCGCTGGTGCCCTGTGCCTGTTTTTGTTGCCCGGCGCCGGCGGGCGGCCGATCCTGGAAAAGGATGCCTTCACGCGCTTGCCCTGGGGTATCCTCATCCTGCTTGGCGGCGGTTTCGCCCTCGCCACCGGCATGCAGCAGTCGGGACTGTCTCAATGGCTGGGCGAACAGCTCCATGTGTTTACTACCATTCCCTTGCCCCTTATGCTGGTTATGGTCGCCCTGCTCATGACCTTTCTTACGGAGATTAGCAGTAATACCGCCATCACTCAGGTGATGTTGCCCATTCTTGCTGCCGTGACCCTGGGCAATGACCTCGATATCGTGCTGCCGCTGATGGCCGCCACCCTGAGTGCTTCCTGTGCTTTCATGTTGCCCGTGGCCACGCCGCCCAACGCCATAGTGTTTGGAACAGAACGCATCCCCATGCGCGCCATGGTGCGTGCCGGCGTGCTGCTTAATTGCACCATGCCTCTGGTAATCGTTGCTCTACTTCTGGGTTTGCGCCCGCTGCTTCCCTGGCTTGCACATCCAGCCGGTGTTTGATACTGATGGATCCATAACAAGAGAGGAGCGAGGCATGAGTCTGGACCAGCGATCGTATGACGAAAAGCGGGACTTTATCCGGGTGCCGGTGGACTGCGAGATGGCCCTCGAGACCCTGGATACGGGCCGGCGTTTTGTCGCCGAGGGCCGGAATCTCAGCGGCAACGGGGTGTTGTTCGTGACCGACGAGGCCCTGCAGCCCGGCGACCGGCTGAACCTGCATATCGAGGCGACCACGGTACTGATGTCGGTACTGGACGCTACCATCGAAGTGGTGCGCGTCGAGTCGCTGTCGGAAGGCCCGGGCTATGCGGTCGGTGGCTCAATCTGTGCCATCAATAACGGCGGCTAGCCCATGCCGGGGATTGCAGCCCGGGTTGCAGCGCTGGCGGAGCACCTGCTGGCGCGCGGTGAATACCTGGCCTGTGCCGAATCCTGTACCGGGGGCTGGGTAGCCAAGGTCTGTACCGACATGCCGGGCAGCTCCGGCTGGTTCGAACGCGGCTTCGTGACCTATACCAACCTGGCTAAACAGGACATGCTGGGCGTTTCCGCGTCAACCCTGGAAGCCCACGGCGCCGTCAGCGAGGCAACAGTCAGGGAAATGGCCGAAGGCGCGCTGGCACGCAGTGCAGCACACTGGTCACTGGCGATCAGCGGTGTGGCCGGGCCGGGCGGGGGTACGCCCGACAAGCCGGTTGGCACGGTCTGGATGGCCTGGGCCGGCCCGGACGACTGGCGGCAGGCGGTGGTTTACCATTTCGAGGGCGACCGGGAGATGGTGCGCCGCCAGGCCGTAGCGGCGGCCCTGCAGGGCCTGCTGGATCGACTGGATGCCGTCAGCACCGGCTGAGCACAAACGGCGGCTGTTTTTCGCGCTGTGGCCGGATGCGGCCCTGCGCAGGCAGATGGCTGCGCTGTCGCGCGAGCGGTGCAAGCGCCCGGTGCCGGCGGCCAATCTGCACCTGACGCTGCGCTTCCTCGGCATGCAGGACACGGCGATGCTGCCATGTTTTTGCGAGGCGGCCGGGCAGGTCCGGGCACACCCGTTTACCCTGACACTGGACCGCTATGGCGGCTGGCTGCGCAAACGCATCCAGTGGCTGGGACCGTCTTCGCCGCCGGCCGAACTCGGTGAACTGGCCGGGGCGTTGAACCAGGCGCTGGAAGCCTGTGGCATCGAAGCTGAGACACGACCTTTCGTTCCCCACGTAACACTCTCTCGCAAGGCAAAAAAACCGTTCGAAGGCCCCTTGTCACCGGCGCTGGTCTGGCCGGTGGACAGCTTTGTGCTGGCCGAATCCGTGCCGTCTTCCGACGGGGTGCGTTATGTCGTACTGGAGCGATGGACCCTGTAATCCCGGTGCCCGTCAGCCTGTCGGACGGTGACTGACAGGGGTCAGAAAGACTACTGTTTATTTTTACAGTGGTATGCGGCATACTGCCTGTCATTCAACCGGGAGACGCCCGGTTGCCGCGGAAAGCCCGCCCCGGGGTCCGTGTTCTTGAAGATGCAACAGTCGGGAGAAGACGATGGACGATAACAAACGCAAGGCACTCAGCGCAGCACTCGGTCAGATCGAGAAACAGTTCGGCAAGGGTTCGGTCATGCGCATGGGCGATGTGGGCGCGGCACGCGATGTGGATGTGGTGTCCACAGGTTCACTGGCGCTGGATGTGGCGCTGGGGATTGGCGGCCTGCCACGCGGGCGTGTCATTGAAATCTACGGGCCGGAGTCGTCCGGCAAGACCACCCTGACCCTGCAGGCTATCGCCGAATGCCAGAAGTCCGGCGGCACCGCAGCTTTTGTCGATGCCGAGCATGCGCTGGACCCGGTCTACGCCGAGAAACTGGGCGTACAGATCGACGACCTGCTGGTCTCGCAGCCGGATACCGGTGAACAGGCGCTGGAAATCACCGACATGCTGGTACGTTCCGGCGCGGTGGATATCGTAGTGGTCGACTCGGTGGCGGCGCTGACACCCAAGGCCGAGATCGAGGGCGACATGGGTGATTCACACATGGGGCTGCACGCCAGGCTGATGTCACAGGCGTTGCGCAAGCTGACGGCCAACATCAAGCGTTCCAACACGCTGGTGATCTTCATCAACCAGATCCGCATGAAAATCGGCGTCATGTTCGGCAGCCCGGAAACCACCACCGGCGGTAACGCGCTCAAGTTCTACGCCTCGGTGCGGCTGGATATCCGCCGCATCGGCGCCATCAAGAAGGGCGACGAGATTGTCGGTAACGAAACCCGCGTCAAGGTGGTGAAGAACAAGATGGCGCCGCCCTTCCGCCAGGCCGAGTTCGAGATTCTCTACGGCGAGGGCATTTCCCGCGAGGGCGAGCTGATCGACCTGGGCGTCAAGAACGACCTGATCGACAAGGCGGGCGCCTGGTACAGCTACAACGGCGACCGTATCGGCCAGGGCAAGGACAATGTGCGCAAGTACATGAAGGAACACCCGGAGATGGCCGAGGACATCGACCGCCAGCTGCGCGCCAAACTGCTGGAAACTAACGTGGTGGAAGAGGCAGTCGCAGATGACGAGGCCGACGCCGCAGAAATCAAGCACTGAGCCGGACGCGGCGGGCAGTTTCGAGGA
>WFUE01000126.1 GCA_015485125.1 Lysobacterales bacterium
GCTACCCCGGATGAACAGGGTCCAGAATCCGGTTTGGACTTTATTGGCCGGATTTTTTTCTATCCAGGCACGGGTTTCCTTCACCGTGAACATAGACAGTAGCAGCCCTGTCAGGATGACTGTGCTGCCAAACCATGCCAGACCTTCACGCGCACCCAGCCTTTCGGCCAGCCATGCCGTGCCAATGCCCGCCAATGCCACGGCTGCATAGCCGGCAAATTCATTCAGGCCATTGACCAGCCCCTTCTGTTCGGGGCGTGTCATGTCCAGTTTGCTGTTCAGCGCCATGGACCAGCACAGCCCCTGTTGCACACCGAGCAGCAGAGTGGCTGCCACGATCCAGTTCCAGCTTTCCGCGGTTGCGATCATCCATGGTACCGGCAGGGCAAACAGCCATCCGGTAATGAGTACGCGCTTGCGCCCGTACCGGTCGGACCAGTGGCCGGCCAGCAGGTTCATCACCGCCTTGACCAGGCCGAATACCACCACGAAGGAGGCCAGCAGCGTGAACTGTCGTGCCTGCAGGCCGAAAGCTTCTTCGGCCAGCGCGGGTACCACCGTGCGCATCATGCCGATGGTCAGGCCGACCAGGAATACTTGCGTCAGTTGCAGTATGAACTGGGCCAGATTGGCCCGAATGCCGTATTGAGGTTTCATCTGATGAGTGCTTTCCAACATTTCTTTACATTGGAGCACAAGTAATGCAATAATTCAATTCATCAATTGAATAGGTGTGTTTGATGGCGGAACTGAAGCAGAAGGCCAACGAAGAGGTAGCTGTGGTGGCGCAGGCACTGGCCTCCGGCAAAAGGCTGGAATTGCTGGATTATCTGGCACAGGCACCCCGGTCCGTGGATGAACTGGCAGAGATGTCCGGCATGAGCGTGGCCAATACCTCCCGGCATTTGCAGATCTTGCGACATACCGGGCTGGTGGAGGTGGAAAAAGCGGGTGTGCGACGCATCTATCAATTGGCTGGGCTGGAGGTGCTGCAACTGTTGGTACAACTACAAAAGGCCGCGCGAAATTATCGGGAACGTCTGGATCAGATGCTGAAGACTTGTCTGGATGAACGAGAAAGCCTGAAACCGGTCACCACGGATGAATTGCAGGCGTGGCTGGAGAACGATGAAGTTCTGCTGCTGGATGTGCGGCCGGAAGAAGAATACCAGCAGGGCCATATTCCCGGTGCCCTGAATGTCCCGGTGGAATCCCTGGAAAAACGGTTGCAGGAAGTGCCATCGGACAAGCTCATCGTGGCCTATTGCCGCGGCCCGTATTGTCTGTATGCCCATCAGGCCGTCACTCGACTGCAACAGCAGGGCTATCGTGCACGGCGGCTGGAAATGGGGTTGCCCGAATGGCGTGCTGCCGGCAAGCCGGTGGAAACTCGAACGATAAACTGAGAGGAGCAAGGCATGTTTCTGGAAACCCATATCCCCCCGAATGAACCTGCGTCCATCAGTTATCTGCTGGGATGCGCCGGACAGGGCAAGGCCATCGCCGTGGATGTACATGCCGATGAAGTGGACTACTGGTGCCAGCTGGCGGATCAGAAGGGCGTACGTATCGAATATGTGGTGGACACCCATGTGCATGCGGATCATCGAAGCGGTGGTCCTGCCCTGGCGCAGCAGACCGGCGCACACTATGTTTTGCACGAGTCAAGCCAGTGCCGGCATCCTCATGAAACGGTCCAGGATGGTGACCGGCTCAAGGCGGGTAATGTACAGGTACAGGTACTGCATACGCCCGGCCACACGGCTGATTCCATCTGTCTACTGGTCAGTGACCTGTCACGTGTGGACGAACCCTGGTTCGTCCTTACCGGTCATACCCTGTTTGTCGGCAGTGTAGGCCGACCGGATCTGCCGGGCCAGGCGGAGCGGATGGCGGTTCATCTGTATCGAAGCCTGCATGAAAAACTGATGAGCCTGCCGGATTACGTCGAGATACTGCCGGGCGCCCGCGCGGGCAGTGTCTGTGGCGCTGGACTATCCGGCAAGCCGGTTTCGACCCTGGGCTTTGAGCGGCGGTTCAATCCGGCACTGCAACTGGATCAAGCAGGCTTTGTGCGCCAGGTGCTGGAAAACCTGCCACCCGAACCCGAAGGTATGGCGGAAATCGTGCAATACAACCGCGGTGAATGATCGTTTCGGCGAATAGGCATGCGCCTGTGGTCGTTCAGCTACCTGGTTTGCAAGTGACGACCTGGCCCCGTGCCTTGCGATGCACGGCCAGCCCGGCGGAGAACTGTTCATCGACGTAGATGTAGGAAACGCCATCGATACAGACCAGCCCCACATTGCGATTGGGGCGGGTCACGCCGATGCGCTTGACCTTCATTGGGCCGGGCAGTTCGCTCAGGCTGGTGGTGCAGGGAGGAATGCTGCCGTCGGGCTTGTAGCGAATGGCCAGGCCGGACTTGTTGCCCACCTTGCCGGAGCGGGCACGATTGATCAGCAGATAATAGGGGGTGTTGTCGAGACAGACCTCGGTCAGCAGGGCCGTGGGGGCGAAAAAGCCCAGATCGATTTCTCCCACCTTGTTCACCCCTTCGATCCTGGCGGGCTCACAGCCGGCCAGCAACAGGCCGGTCAGCAGCGGTATCCCATATCGTTTCATTGCTCGGTACTCCCCGGGTTTGACTCCATTGTACTGGATTGCCTGTCAGAGCGGGCAGGGTTCAGCCCGGGCAGAAAGGCTTCCAGTGCCGTCCAGTACAACCAGGTTTCCGGGTGTTCTTGCATGCCCTGCTGGAAAATGGCCAGTAAATCCTCGGTCAGGGTCTGCTCGGAGCCAGCATCCAGTGGCGGGCTGATGACCAGTTGCCTGTGGCCGGTGTCCCAATCCACACGTACCCGAAACACCACCGCAGGCAGGCCCGCCTGGTGAACCAGCTCGATCACGCCCTTGCGCCAGCGGCCCTCCTGACCGAACAACTGTACCGGAATCGTCCGGTTACCGGGCCGGCTGGGCGCGTCCGCCACCACCACCACAGTACGTTTTTCCGCCATGGCCTGCTGGATTTTCTTCCAGGCACCACCGGTGGGAATGGCCCGGTTTTCGCAGGCCTTTTCCATGGCACGCTGCCGCAGGCGCATATAGGCAAAGCGGCTGTGGCTCATGCCCTGGGGTCGCGTTTGGGCCGGGGGTGCATAGACCAGGGAAGGGTGCAATTGTTGCTGACGCATCTGTTCCAGCACCAACAGGCCAAAGCCGAAGTTGAAAAACAGGGAAATAAAAGGGCGTTGTTCCGGCCAACTGCCCACAGGCTCCATCCAGGTTTTGTGCAGGTGCCGTCGCGGGCTGAAATAAAAGAGAAACAGATCCGCCTGTTCCAGCAACCAGCCCAGACGAAAACGAGCGGGCCAGTGCAGCTTGTCCTCCTGCTCCAGCGCGATCAGCCCCTGCTGCATGGCTGTGGATTCATGGGGATAGAGCCAGGAACCCTGCGCTGCCCTGCGATACAGCCACCAGCACCAGCGCCAGGGCAGGATGCAGGCGAGCATGGGCAGCAGCCAATAGCCCAGCAGATCTTGAATTTCCTGTTTCAATACAATCGGGATCGGGTTTCGGGACAGGCATCATACCGCATTTCAACCGAGGCGCATTGTACTGGTTCCAGCCTGCATTAATCTCAAATACAAGCCATCGTGGATTTGTTATATTGATCCTATGGCGAAGAAAATACAGCGCGTGAAAGCCCTGACAGAAGCAAGCTTGCCCGAGTCCGAGCAATGGAAGATGCTGCGGGAGCGCATAAGCAGAATACCGCCAAACGCTGTTTATCTGCTGATCGCCAGTACGGCCTTTGTCTTTACCATGCAGGGTTATCACCCGCTGATTCAACTGGAAACCTGGTTGGCCATCGGCATTCTGGTGCTCTTGTATCGTCTGGTCATCTGGTGGCTTTTTCGTCTGCAGGAAGCCCCGTCGGATTTCGCCCTCTGGGACAAACTGAGCTTTTTGGGCAGTTTTTTTACGGTATTGGTATGGGCCGCGGTGGTGCCCCTGTTCTGTGTGGCGCATGAACCGGCCACGGTCTATATCACGGGCCTGTTTTTGACCGCGATTGCCTCTGGTGGTGTATTGACCATCCGGACCGACAAAAGAGTGGTGCTGGCCTATCCGCTGTTGCTGCTTGGCGGGTACGCATTGTGGTTGACCTTGCAGCTCACGGTCAGTTACGTGGCTTTGGCATCGATGGTTTCGATCTACCTGTCTTTTCTGTGCGTAACTGCCTTGAAATTGTACCGAGAGCATTTGCAAATCATCCGGCAGACAGATCAGTTGCAGCATCTCCTGCAGGAACATGCCCGCAACGAGCAATATCTGTCGACCCTGATCGATCAGGTTCCTGTCGGCATCATGCAGTTTGGCCGTGATTTTCGTATTTCCGCTTGTAATCCCGCCTATCTGGAATTGTTCCAGACCAGCCGCGAACAATTGATTGGTCTTGACGTTCTTAACCTGAAAGACCAGCGGCCGGTCAGGCTCTTCAAACAGGCCATTGCAGGCAAGAGCGGGGTGTATGAAGGGGAATACCGCCCGACGGCATCCCCCATTGAACGCATGTTTGTGCGCGCCAGTGTGGTTCCACTGGTCAATGATCAGGGGGAAGTGGAAGAAGTGCTCTGTACGGTCGAGGACTTGACCGATACCTGGGAGAAGGAACAGAAAATCCGTCACATGGCATTTTATGACCCCTTGACCGGCATTCCCAACCGCAAGTTGCTTTCCGAGCGCTTGGCGCAATTGTTGAGTCTCTATCGCCGCCGCAGGCAGCCAGGTGCCCTGTTCTATCTGGACCTGGATAACTTCAAGGATATCAACGACCAGTATGGTCACCCCATGGGCGACAAGCTGCTGGTGGAAGCCGTCCGGCGCATTCGCAAGGTCTTGCGCGAGGAAGATACGCTGGCGCGTATGGGAGGAGACGAGTTCGTCATTCTGTTGCCAGGCGTGGGTGAGAGCGAGCACGACATGATTCTGCAGGTGGAAAAAATCAGCTCACGCATTCATCAGCAGCTGCGGCAGCCCATGGAAGTGGATGGCGTGCGCCTGCATACCGATGCCAGTATTGGCGTGGTCAGCCTGGACCCGGAAGCCAATGAAGAAGAATTGCTGCGCAGGGCGGATCTGGCCATGTATCGCGCCAAGGAAAATGGCCGTGGCCGAACGCAGTTCTATGACGAACAATTGGATCATCAGGCGAGAGAACGCCACAGTCTGCAACAGGCTTTTCGTGAGGCGCTGGAGCAGGGCGGGCTGGAACTGTATTTTCAACCCATTCTGGACATGAAGGGCCAGGTAGTGGCTGCCGAAGGCCTGTTACGCTGGATGGACCCCGAGCGGGGCATGGTATCTCCCGAAGTATTCATTCCCATGGCGGAAGATATGGGCATGATAGCGGAAGTGGGCAATCAGGTGCTGGAGATGGGGTGCGCCCAGTTGAGCCAGTGGCTGTCCGACCCGTCCATGTCCCTGCTCTATCTTTCCTTGAACGCGAGCCCCACGGAACTGGCCATGGAAGGTTATGTGGAACATCTGGCCCACTTGTTGGCGCAATACCGTATTCCTCCCCACCGGTTGAAACTGGAGATCACCGAATCCGTGTTGCTGAAACCGGATTCGGATGAAGTGCGTCGTCTGGAACAGATCCAGGCAATGGGCGTGGACCTGCTGATCGATGATTTCGGTACCGGCTATGCTTCGTTGGAGTACATGGCGCGTTATCCGTTCTCCGGCCTGAAGGTGGATCGTGGTTTTATCAGCCAGCTGCTGAATGACCGCAAGACCTACAAGTTGGTGGCCGCCATGCTGGCCATAGCCGAGCAATTCGGTTATCACGTGGTGCTGGAAGGGGTGGAGAATCAGGATATCCTGTATATTTTGCGCAAGCTGGTTCCGCATGCGCATTTTCAGGGCTATGTCTACAGCCCGCCGCTGCCACTGGAAACCTTTGAAGCACGTCTGCAAGAGGGTGGACTGCCCCTCGTAGAACTGGAGGAGGAATCCTGATGGATTTGCAAGGCATGGTTCCACCGGACCCGGAAACCGAAGTCAGCCGTGAATGTTTTGCCGTGGTACGCAAGGGCCGGGGTCAGCGCAAGCGTTTTGCCGCAGCCTGTGTGCAGGAATGTAAAACGGCGGAAGCCGCCCTGGCTCGGGTTGCGGGCAAACCGCAACTGGCGGCTGCCCGTTTGGTGGGGCCTTCCAAATCCTCGGAAGGGCAATATATCTATTATCTGGTGGAGTGGCTGCACACAGCGGGCTGAGCGGGGCAGGCCCTTATCCGTCCACATCCATAGCGCGCAAGCGCAAGGTCAGACCGGAATGGCGTTGTGTGCGTTGCGGCAAGGCTTCCGCCAGCCGCTCCATCGTGCCGACAAAGGCACATGTATTTTTCGAACGGGTCACGGCGGTGTAGAGCAGTTCCCGGTTGAGCAGGGGGCTGGGTTGCCCGGGCAAGGCCAGCAAGACCTGCTCGAATTCCGAGCCCTGGCTCTGGTGCACCGTCATCACCCAACCGGGTTCCCAGCGAGGCATGCGGGCCGGGTGCAAGCAGCGGATACCGCCATCGTCATCACGCAGACAGGCGCGCAACTGGCCCTCTTTCAGCCAGAACAGGCCGGTATCGCCGTTGAACAGGCGAGATTCCGGGTCGTTGCTGCGGATGAGAAAGGGCATGCCGTGGGCGGGTGTCCAATGCCCATTGGAATCGGCTTCGAAACCCAGTTGCCGGGCCGTGATCGCGGTCAGGGCTTCCAACCCCCATTCACCCTTGCGATGCACGGCCAGCAGGCGATAGGTTTCGTACTGTGCCAATGCCTGTTCCACATTTTCGGCAGCCAGTACCGGCCCGTAGGCCTGTTTCACCCAGCCGTTTAGTTGCTCGGGTTGCAGGTTATTCAGTGCCTCAGTGTGCTGTGCCAGAGTCTGCTGCAAGGCGGTGATATCACCCTGAACGATGGCACGGGCCAGCTGGCCCACGGCACTGTGTTGATCAAAGCGCCAGCTGTGTCGCAGCACATGCACATGATCGGCCAGCAAGGGCTGTTCCAGCGCGTCGGGTACCGGAAGTGCCGCCTGTGAAAAACGTTGACAAAAATGCGGGCTGTAGCCGTCGCCGGCTCGCAGCTGGGCAATGTCTGCCAGTACCGATCCGGCTTCCACTGCCGCCAGTTGTTGCGCGTCACCGAGCAGAATCAGGCGGGCATGGTCTGGCAGCGCCTCGCAAAGACGGGCCATGAGGTACTGGTCGATCATCGAGGCTTCATCGAGAATCAGTGTGTCACAATGTAACGGTTGTTGCCGGTTGTGGGCAAAACCGCGTGCGCCTGCTCCCATCAGCCGGTGAAGGGTTTGTGCCGGGGCGACGGCTTCCACCGGCAGATCAGGGAAATCGGTTTTCAGCCGGGCCTGTCCGGCGCGAATGGACTCATTGAGGCGCGCGGCCGCCTTGCCGGTGGGAGCGGCCAGCAGGATGCGGGTTTCAGGTGCTTGCAGTTGCAGCAGGGCCAGAATGCGGGTGACCACGGTGGTCTTGCCGGTGCCCGGCCCGCCGATGATCAGGCTGAAGGATTGTAACAGGGTGGCCGCCGTGGCCAGCCATTGTTCATGTTGGGGCTGGCCGGCTTCCATCTGCGGAAACAGGCGGGAGAACCAGGGGAGTATTTCCGGTGGCCATTCACCCCGCAGCCCCTGCCGTTGCAGTAGCCTGGCGGCAATCAGGCACTCATCCCGGTGATGGCGGTAGAGATAGAGCCGTTGCCGGTCCAGTATCAACGGGCATCGGTCGCCGTTTTGCCCCAGCCATGTCGATTGGCCAGCCTGTGGCCGCAGCTTCTCGCAGGATGCCTCATCCAGCGGCAGGCAGACATGACCTTCGGCCTGAGCCTGCACCAGACGCTGGATCAGCGGGATGTATTCGTCTTGCAGGCCAAAGCGGCGTTGCAACAGGCTGATCAGTGCCTGCCCCCAGGCCAGCATTTGCGGTGATTCCGTTGAGTCTGTCATTGCCATGGGAAGGCTTCCTCATCCAGCCAGCACAGTCGATCGGTATCCATGGGGCAGGGTAAAACGCCACTGCCGGGGTGGGCTGCGCCCCGCATGCCACGCAAAAACAGATAGCGGATGCCGCCGAAATGTTTTTCCGGCTGGTAGTCGGGCAGGCGCTGGCGCAGGTAGCGGTGCAGTGCCAGGGCATAGAGATGATATTGCAGGCCGTAGTGGTGTTCGCTCATGCTGGCCTGCATGGCCGGCAGACCGTAAGCGTTTTCGTCCGCTCCCAGGCGATTGGACTTGAAATCGGCAATCCACCAGCGTCCATCCCAGTGGTAGACCAGATCGATAATGCCGGTGAGCAGGCCTGAAAGCATGCTCTCCTGCACGCCTTGCAGCCATTGCCGTGATTGCAGGGCGTGCAGGTTGATCTGGTCGCATGCGAGCTTGAAGGGCATTTCGTGTACCCGTTCGCACTGTGGCAGTTCGATCAGGGCGGGCTCTCCCGGGCCCAGCGGTGTGTGCAGAATCTGTTCCAGCCACAGGGCGAGTTCATCCACGGAAAGGCTGTCCACAGCCAGTCCGTAGCGTTGGCAAGCCGTGGGCAGCAGTACTCGCAACTGGGGCAAGATGGCTTGTTGGTAATCCAGCCGCTCCAGCAGTTCATGCAACACATTGCCCGGATTGGGCCCGGCGGGAAACCGTGCGGAATAGGGTGCGGTTTCCACGATCTCCTGGGCCGGTTGGCCGCTGGCCGGCTGGGGAAGATTGCGGGTCAGGGAGCTGAAGGAATGCCAGCGCCACTGGCGTTGCAGCACGCGCGTGAAGCGGGCACAGTGCAATGGGGCGGTTGTTGCAGGTGCCGCGGTTTTCTGCACGGTGACCGGGTCGATTTCTTCCGGCAGTGCGACCATGACCGCCGCCGGCCACGCATGGGCCAGCTGTTGACCGGTTTCCGCATCTTCTTTCGGCTTGTACGCTTGCAGTTTGCCGGTCAAAAGCCAGGTCAACACCTGCTGCCGCCACGGGAAGCGTTTGCCCATCCCACTCCAGGCTGTCCACAGGCAGGATTCGGCCCGGGTCAGGGCGACATAGGCCAGGCGCACATCCTCGGCCAGGGCTTCCCGTTCCGCCAGCTTTTCTACCTCTTCCGGCCCCACGCCGACCATGGACCAGCAGCTTTTGCCGTCTCGGGCCCAGAGCAGGCCGAAATCATCATGCCCGCTGGCGGTGGTCAGCCAGGGTGCAAAAACCACTGGAAACTGCAGCCCCTTGGATTTATGGATGGTCAGAATGCGTACCAGTTGATGCTGGCCTTCCATGCGCGGTTCCCAGGTGGCCTGATAGCCGGATTGCTTGCGTTCCTGCAAGCGCTTGAGCAGGCCCGGCAGTGAAACACCTTGATGGGCTTCTTCCTGCAGCAGTTCCGCCAGTTGCAGCAGATTGCTCAGGCTGCGGTTGGCTGTGGGGTGCTGGCGCAGGCTTTCCTCGGGCCGCAGGGCACGAAACAGATGGCGAAAGGCAGCGGAAAAGCCCTGTTGCATCGCCAGTGCATGGGCGCGGCGGGCGGCTTGTGCCAGGGCACCCCAGAAGGCATCGTCGTCCTGCCGGGCTTTCTGTTGCTCGATGCTCAGTTGCAATACATGGCAGGTCAACAGGTTACGCAGATGGCGGCGGTTTTCCGGCTCCAGGCAGGCTTGCAGCAGGCGTTGCATGTCCTCGGCTTCCGGGCTGTGCCAGATATTGTCCTTGTCCTGGCTGCTGGCATGGATGCCCAATGTGGCCAGTGCCTCGCGTACCAGCGTGGCTTGCCTGTGCGAGCGTACCAGTACGGCGATGTCATCGGCTTGCAGGGGGGCGTCACCCAAGGTCAGACGTCCGGCGGTGGACAGCTGAAGCAGCCGGGTGATCTGCCGGGCCACGGCCTGGGCCAGGCTTTGATCCATATTGCCTTTAACGCAGTCCATGGGCCAGGTCCAGCAGTGAACGGGTGGCAGGGGTTGGCCGTCCTGATACAGTGGCCTTGCCTTGCACAATGGAGCGTCCGGCGGTTGGCTGGGCGCATAGCTCAGGTTATCCATGCCCCAGGCGGTGTCGGAGTGGCCAAACAACTGGTTGACCGCGTCGATCAAGGCGGGGGTGGATCGCCAGTTGGTATTCAGCAGCCATTGCCGTTCGGGGGCGATGGCATTGCGGGCACGCAGATAGCTGTGGATGTCGGAACCACGGAAACGGTAGATGGATTGTTTGGGGTCACCAATGAGGATGACCAGTTCCCGGGCCTGATCGTCCCTATGCGGATACAGTTGCTGGAAAATACGCAGCTGGGCGGCATCAGTGTCCTGAAACTCGTCGATCAGAGCCACGGGATAGCGCTGGCGCAAGGCGGCCGCCAGTCCATCGCCTGTTTCGAAATCTTGCAGGGCTTCATCCAGATTGCGAAGCAGGTCATCCGGGCTGAGTTGTTGCTGTTGCCGGCCCAGTTCGCGCTCCCGTTCCAGCACCCAGGCGGCGATGTCGCGTATCCAGGCGTGATGCAGCCGTTGTTCCCGGGGAAAGATACGGTCCATTC
>WFUE01000127.1 GCA_015485125.1 Lysobacterales bacterium
GGCTCAACTGGCGCACATCATAGCTTGGGTGGATGGAGATCAGCATGGCGTAGGCCATGTAGGTCAGAATGACGAAGCCGACATTGATCAGCAGGGGGCGATGGGCCTCGCGCCACGCCAGCACACCGTAGACGAAGCCGCCAAAGGGAACCAGCAGCACCAGCCAGCCCCACAGGGGGCCGTCGATAAAGGCAATTCGGGCAAGCCAGATCCAGCTGGCCAGGGCGCCCAGCAGAAAGATCAGCAGCGCTGCAATGAGGATCCATTCCATCCTGAAAAAAGTATACTTTAGCTTGGTTTCAAGAAATATAACACGAAAAATAAAATAAAATCGCGCAGTTAGCGGTTATTTTTCAGGTTTTTCCGAGGAAAGGGCCGTTCATGGTGATGAACGGCCCGATTCAGGGGCCGCGCTCTTACAACTGGAGAATCTTGCTGAGAAAGGCCAGTTTGTCCGTGGCTTCCGCGATACGCTTGGAAGTGGGTTTGCCGGCGCCATGGCCCGCGCGGGATTCAATACGAATCAGGATGGGCGCGTCACCCGCTTGCGCGGCCTGCAGGGCGGCGGCAAACTTGAAGCTGTGAGCCGGGAATACCCGGTCGTCATGGTCTGCGGTCAATATCAGCGTGGCCGGGTAGGCCTTGCCCGGCTGGATGTTATGTAACGGTGAATAGGCCAGCAGGGCGCGGAACTCTTCCGGGTTCTTGGGGGATCCGTAATCGGATTCCCAGGCCCAGCCGATGGTGAACTGGTTGAAGCGCAGCATGTCCAGCACACCCACGGCGGGAATGCTGGCAGCCATCAGGTCCGGTCGTTGCAGCATGACGGCAGCGGCCAGCAGGCCACCGTTGCTGCCGCCGTGAATAGCCAGTTTTTTCGGCTGGGTGTAGCCGTTGGCGATCAGCCATTCCGCGGCGGCGATGAAGTCATCAAAGACATTCTGTTTGCGGGTTTTGGTGCCGGCCTCGTGCCAGGCCTGTCCGTATTCGCCACCACCCCGCAGGTTGGGCATGGCGTAGATGCCACCCATTTCCATCCAGGCCAGGTTGGTGACGGAAAAGAACGGTGTCAGTGAAATGTTGAAGCCACCATAGCCATAGAGCAGGGTGGGGGTGTTGCCGTTGATTTTCAGCCCCTTCTTGTGGGCGATGAACATGGGCACGCGGGTGCCGTCCTTGCTGTGGTAGAACACCTGCTTCACCGTGTAGTCATCCGGATTGAAAGCCAGTTTGGGGCTGCGGAACAGGCTGCTTTCGCCGGTTTCGAGATTCAGACGATAGATGCCGCCAGGCGTGTTGAAACTGGTGTAGCGGTAGAAGGTTTCCGTATCGTCACCATGGCCGGTAAAGCCGCCCACGCTGCCGAGGCCGGGCAGTTGCACTTCCCGTGAACGGCCCTGGCTGTCGATGATGCGCACACGATGGTGGGCATCCTTCATGCTGACGGTGACAAAGCCATGGTTGAGGTAGCTGACCGCATCGAGCACTTCCTCGCTCTGGGGCACGGGTTCCTTCCAGTGCTTGCGCTCCGGTTGTTGCAGATCGATACCGATGACCCGCCGGCGCGGGGCCTGATCATTGGTGAGAAAAAAGTGGGTGTGGCCGGCGTTGCCCAGCCATTCGAAACTGGAAGTCCATTCGTCGACCAGTGGTTTGACTGGCGCATCGGCCTGTTTCAGGTCTTTCCAGTACAGCAGGTTCTTGTCCTCGGTGCCGCGCCAGACAGTGATGATCAGCACATCGCCTTCTTCACTGACGGAAGCGGAAAAACCCCATTCCTTCTGGTCCGGGCGTGCATAGACCAGCGTATCCTTTTCCTGGGGTTGACCCACCTTGTGAAAATAGAGTTTCTGAAAGTAGTTGACGGATTTCAGCTTGCCACCCTTGGGCGCGTCATAACGGGCGTAGAAGAAACCGGAGCCATCCGGCAGCCAGGTGGCACCGCTGAACTTGACCCAGTCCAGCCGGTCGGGGAGATCCTTGCCGGTGGCGATGTCACGGACATGCCAGTGGTTCCAGTCGGAACCGGCTTCGGCCAGACCATAGGCCAGGTAGCGTCCATCCGGGCTGACGGCCAGGCCGGAGAGGGCCACCGTGCCATCTTTTGACAGGGTATTCGGGTCCAGTAGCACACGCGGCTTTTGCTGGAGGTCATCTTGCACATAGAGGACCGACTGATTTTGCAGGCCATTGTTTTTACGGAAGAAGTAATGCCCGCCTTCTTTCCAGGGCACGCCATGTTTTTCGTAGTTCCATAGTGCGGACAAGCGCTTGCGAATGGCTTCCCGTTGCGGCACTTGCTGAAACCAGGCATCGGTGAGGCGTTGTTCCTGTTCGATCCAGGCCTTGACTTCCGGGCTGTCGATGTCTTCCATCCAGCGATAAGGATCGGCTACCCGGGTGCCATGGTAGACATCCACTTGCGTTCCCTTGCGGGCGGCGGGATAGTGCAGGGGTTCGGCCATCGCGACGTGGGTCAGGCACAGCCAGGCAAGGGCCAGCAGGATCATGCGAGTCATTGGGCATCCCCTTCAGGAAAAAGCGTCAGTATATCCAAAATGGGCAGGTCGTACAGTGCCGGCTACGCTTGCAACCCCTGAGCGGGCAGCAGGATGCCGGCAGCCAGAAACAGCAGCACCAAACCCATGCCGCGCTCGATCCAGTGTTCCCATTGCCGGTAACGTGCCTGCCATCGGGGCCGGGTGAACAGCAGAGCCACGATAGTGAACCACAGGCCGGTAGCCAGACTCATCCACAGACCGTAGCCGACTTGCAACCAGGTTGGTGTTTTTGGCGAGATGACCACGGTGAACAGGGCGAGGAAGAACAACGTCGCCTTGGCATTGAGCACATTGGTGAGAAAACCGGCCAACCAGGCATGTGCCGCTGCTGGTGGTTGCTCCGTGTCCGGTTTTGCTGCCGGTCGCGATCGCAGGCTTTGTATGCCCATCCAGGCCAGCCAGGCGGCGGCAAGGTACTGCAGCCACTGGAACAGCAAGGGCGTATTGCGAATCAACAGAGCCACACCCAGCAAGGCCCAGGTTACATGCACCAGAATGCCGGTGGCGATGCCCCAACTGCCGAGTACGGCGGTTTTGCGGCCATGGCGCACGCTTTGCCGCAGAATCAGGGCAAAATCCGGGCCGGGGCTGGCCACGGCCAGCGCATGGGCCAGTGCCACGGTGAGGAACTCGCTGGCATAGGAGGACATGTTTTTTGTATACTTTGGGTCATTACAAGGGGATTGGCACATGCTAGCACAGCCTTGCCAGGCGGGAGCTCTGGTCGATGGATGAAAAACTCAAAGCGAAATTGGCCAGCAGGCGGGATGCCGGCAAGCTGACGGCACTGGCTTTCGAAGTGCTGGTCAACAAGGCGACCGAACCCCCTTTTTCAGGCAACTGGCGCGTGCCAGCAGTCACCGGCCAGTATTTTTGCGCCGCCTGTGACCAGCCGCTGTTCCATACCTCTGCACAGTTTGAAGCCGGCTGCGGCTGGCCGAGTTTCGACCGCGAGTTGCCGGGCAATGTGGTATTGCGCCAGCCCGATCACAGCCATGGCATGATCCGTGTGGAAATCTGTTGCGCGCACTGTGGCGCTCATCTGGGGCATGTATTCGATGATGGCCCGACCGATACCGGCGAGCGCTATTGTGTCAATTCCGTGGCCCTCCGGTTTGAGCCGGACGGGGAGAACTGCTGATGAGCATGCAATGGTGGATCGAGCGGCCTCTCTGGTTCAGCCTGTTGTTGCTGGGGGTGTTGCTGGCCGTGGGGCTGATGAGCCTGTGGCAGGGGCCGTGGGGTTTGATCGTGAGCATGCTGCCATTGGTCCCGCTGGTCGTCTGGGCGGCCGCCCGGCTGCATCGCGTGGATGAATATTTGCGCTTTTACCGTACGCTGTTCGAACAGTCGGAAGATGCCATTTTTGTCATCCAGAACAGTGAGATCATCCGGCCGAACAGGGCCACGACACGAATGACCGGTTACAGCATGGATGAGCTGCAGGGCATGGACTACAGCCGGTTTGTCGCCCCTTCGGACCGTTTGCACATTCGTCGCAATCACCTGCAGCGTATTGAAGGCGATCTGCCCGCCAGTGACCATTACCCCATGCGCTTGCAGCGCAAGGATGGCAGTACGATGTGGGTACAGTTGCGCGTGAGCCGCATTCTATGGAAGGGGCAGCCTGCCGTGGTATGCATGTTGACGGATATCGACGAAGCACACCGGCTGGAGGAAAAGGCGCGGGATGTCCGTCGCCTGGATGCCATGATGGAGATTTCCCGTGAACTGGCGCGAGAGATCCGGCTGTGGCTGACGCTGATGAAGGAGGAATCGGCCCGGATGCTGGAAGCCGAGGATGAAGACCGCCGCCTGTTTGCCTGGCGGCAGATGAAAGAGTTGTTCGGCACGGTACAGAATACGTTGGTGATGCTGGAGCGCATGGCCAGCCTGGACACCTTCCAGCCCGAACCACTGGATCTGGAGGAACTGATCTCCACCACCTGTGTACAACGGGTTCATCAGCGTGCCGGCGCAACGGTGCAATTGCTTTTTCATACTCGCAAGACCCGGGTGTTCGTCGACCGTTCGCAAGTGACCCTCATCTTCCAGTTCATCCTGGATGAGCTGTTGGGCATGCCGGGCCAGGAGGCGCAGATCCAGATCAGCCTGGATGAAAGAGCCCTGGACGAAGAAACCGCCGCAGCCTTCCAGTTGCTGCAGATTCCCTATCTGGTACTGCGTTTTTCCCTGTCGCGGGAAAGCAAGGAAGCTGGAGAGCCGGAAGAAGCTCGCCGGCAATGGCTGTTCAGCACGGTACAGGCACTGGCGCTTCGTAATGGCGGCTTGCTGGATGAGTCCCGGGAGGAGGGCCAGCGGTATTTCGAGCTGTATCTGCCACCCAGTCGCAATGTGGACCTACCCACGCCGGATGCTGTGCAATCGAGCTGAGCCTGCCCCATCGGCAAGCCGATCAGCCGGTACTGTCTTCCGGTAGCAGGATGTCGGTACGGCCGGGGTCAGTGGCCGTTTCATCGACAAAATGCAGGGACTGGCGACCGATCTGAATCACATCTCCATTGGCCAGCAGGGTCTTCTTGTTCAGATCCAGCCCGTTGAGGCGGGTACCGTTGGTGCTGTTCAGATCCTCGATGAAATATTGCAAGGTATCTTCCATGAACGGGCTGGGTTCCGGCACGATGGCCGCGTGCTGACCGGAGACCGTGCTGTCATCCAGTACCACGGCATTCTTGGGGTGACGGCCGATGAAGACCGGTTCGTCGGCCAGTTCGTATTCACGGATGCTGATGGCATCGACAACAAGTTTCAATCTGGGCATGGGTTTTCGTGATTCCGGTACAGAGCTGCGCTATGTGGCCAGCAGGTCGCGCAGTGCTTGCGCCAGTTGCGCGCCGGTGGCGAAACGCCGGCCGGGCTGCTTGTGCATGGCCTTGAGTATGACCGCTTCCAGTGCTTCCGGCAGTTCGGGCCGGAGGTGGCTGGGCGGTGTGCATTTTTCGTGGGTGATACGGTACATCACATTGGCCAGTGTGTCACCTTCGAAGGGCAGGCGGCCGGTACTGAGCTGGTACAGGCTGACCCCCAGGGCGTAGAGATCCGCCCGGCCATCCACCGTCTTGCCATTGACCTGCTCCGGGGCCATGTAGGACGGGCTGCCCAGCACGGTGCCGGTGCGGGTCTGGCTGGCATCCTGCAGGGAAGCGACGCCAAAATCCGTCACTACGATGCGGTTACCGGCTTTTTCATACAGCATGTTGGCCGGCTTGATGTCGCGGTGGATCACCCCTTGCTTGTGGGCATAGTCCAGCGCTTCGGCCACTTGCACCATCAGCGGCAGCAGTTTGGGCAGTGGCAGCAGGGTTTCCGCCCGGCAGTGGCGGCTCAGGTCTTCGCCCTCGATGAGGTCCATGGCGATCCAGGCCCGCTGGCCGTCTTCACCCACATCGTAGACGGTGACGATACTGGCATGACGCAAGCGGGCGGCGGCGCGGGCCTCCTGCATGAAACGACGGTAGATTTCCTGCTGCTTGCGATCCTGCGGCTGCCCGCCCAGCGGCAGTACTTTCAGCGCCACATCCCGGCCCAGCTTTTCATCCCGCGCCCGGTGCACCACGGCCATGGCACCGCGCCCCAGTTCTTCGATCAGCTGGTAGCGGCTCAAG
>WFUE01000128.1 GCA_015485125.1 Lysobacterales bacterium
TCATAACGGCGACGATGATCAGAATGGTGATGGTGATTCCGACTGCACTGGCATGAACTGCGGCGGCTAAACCTGTACCGGTTACCGGGTCATCCTCTGGGATGGCCCGGTTTTTCCTGTTCTGGCCATTTCTTGCTACAATGTAAATATCTTTACAATTGAACAATCCCATGAGCGATCAGATCCGTACCGCACTGATACAAGCCCTGGTCATGCTGTTCCGGCCCCTGGCCCGGTTCGCATTGCGTCATGGCTTGTCCTTCCGGGCCTGCAGCGACCTGCTGAAATGGTGCTTTGTGGATGTGGCCTATCGCGAATTTGGCGTGGATGGCAAAAAAAACAGCAAGTCCCGCGTGGCTGTGATCACCGGTATCACTCGCGTGGAAGTGGACCGGGTACTGAAAATGCCCTCGCCGGCGGAAATTTCTCGTGAGGAAAAATACAACCGTGCCACCCGGGTGCTGACCGGCTGGGCCGAGGATCCGTCTTTCCAGGACGATGAAGGCAAGCCAATGATCCTGCCTTTTTCCGCTGGCAACGACATGCCCAGTGTCGAGTCGCTGGTCTACCGCTACAGCGGTGGCACACCCGCCCGGCCCGTGCTGGACGAGCTGATTCGCGTGGGTTGCGTGCGTGAAGTAGCCGCCAAGCAATATGAACTGGTCAAGCGTTTCTACGTGCCCGTCAGTGAAGAAGGCCTGGCGGAGAAGATGCACATCCTCGGCTTTTCCGTGCAGACCCTGATGGAAACGCTGGCCCACAACCTGGAACCAGGCCAAAAACAGCCACGTTTTCAGCGCATTGTGCTGCGACGCGACCTTTCACCCGAACTTTTGGAACAGGTGGAAGCGCATCTTCGTACCGCAGGGCAGGATTTTGCCAACCAGATTGATCACCAGCTGAGTGAACTGCCAAACCCGGCACAAACAGACAGCGCTACAGCTGGTATAGGTTTGTATTATTTCCAGTATTCCAATGATTCCAACTCAGAAGGAGGTTCATCATGAGCCGTTCATTCCCCTTTCAACCCTGGCTGGCCGCCGGGCTACTGGCCTTTTCCGGCTGGGCCCAGGCTGGTCTTATGACCAGCAAGCATACTGGTTCCTGGTACCAGCCGGATCAGGACGGGCAGGGCTTTGCCATCGAAATCGTCCCCGGAGAAACCGAAAAGGAAAAGGTGGCGGTAGCCTACTGGTACACCTTCGATGAAAACGGCCGGCCCATCTGGTATTTCGGTTCCGGCCCGGTGGAAGGCGAACAAGCCATCATCACCCTGTATGAAGTCTCCGGCGGCCAGTTTGCCCAGCCTGGCAACAATGTCACCAAGACGGAATGGGGTACCCTGGAGCTCAACTTTACCGACTGTGACAATGGTCAGGCCAGTTACGACAGCAAGAAGGAACAATTCGGTACCGGCATCATCGACCTGAAGCGCATCACCAATGTCTATGCCAGTATTTGTACCGGCTCACTGGTGGATGACATCCCGGACCAGTCCCCGCCGGTGGAAATCGTGCAGGCGCTCAACCCCATGCAGGGTACCGGTTCCGGTGCCGCCAATCTGGAATTGTATCTGGATCATTCCCTGCTGGATGTCATCGTCTATGACCTGCCCGTGGGTGACTACCAGCTCATGGTGGACGGCCAGGCACAAGGTAGCCTGCAAGTGCAGACCCAGAGCGATGGCAGCACTCGTGGTGAGTTGAATTTCACCAGCCCCGCCAGCGCCGGCAGGCTCACCCTGACATTTGATCCACGGGGCAAGACGCTGGAAATCATTGATGGCAGTCAACAGGTCTGGCTCAGCAGCCAGCTGCCGGAAGATGATAATACCCCGGATACCGTGGTGGGGGATCCACCACCTTTCGGCAACGCCCGTTACGAAACCGGGCTGAGCCGCGTCAGCCAACAACCCATGTACATGCAGGCCCGTGGTGAAGCCAAGCTGGATCAGGCACCGGATTATGTCGAATTCGAAGTGGAAGCCGAACACCTGCCCGCAGGAACCTATGTGTTGCGGGTGGATGGTGTAACCCGTGGCAGCCTGGATGTCTACCAGCAAACGGAACAGGGCAAGCTTCGCTTCCGTTATCCGCAACAGACTGGCAAGGAGCTGCTGGACTTCAATCCGCTGAACAAGCTGGTGGAGGTGCTGGATACCAATGGTGAAATCATTCTCTCGTCCACCATGAGCGACCAGTCCAATGGCAGCCTGGATGACAGTGCCCGCGATGATGACGGCAATGGATCCGGCAGTGGCGACGACCATGGCGAAGATGATGACAACCATGGCGATGACGGAAATGGCGATGATGATTGCCAAAACCCCAGTGGCTGCGGCCCCTGAACGGTAAAACCCTGTTGTCATGAAAAAGGCTGGCCTCGCGCCGGCCTTTTTTATGCATACCAGGAATAACGGCTGGTGGGCAGGCTTTCCAACCGGCCCTGGCGGTTATACACCAGGTTTTTCTGTATCGGTTCCAGCGGCGAAAGGGGCTCTACAGGCCGGGCACTGAGCGGCTGATCCACCGGCAGGATTTCTGCCCGCAGATAGGTCTGACCGGCCTGGCCCGATTCCGGCTGCTGCGGGTAGAACCCGGTTTGCAGCGGCAGGAAGGGCGCTGCAAGGGTTGCCGCTTCTGCCATGGTGTTGTTTTACCGCGCCTGATAGGGAGAGGGTACACCCTCCGGCTGCATACTCCAACGTTTGTAGGTCCACTGGTATTGCGCCGGCCACTGGCTGGCGAAGGCAGCCACATTGGCATTCAGGGCCGTGGCCGCAGCGTGCGAATCGGGCGCATCCAGCGCCGGTTCCGGTGGCCGGAAGTGCAGGGCATACCCCTGCCCACGCGGCAGACGAACCACCGCACCGAATATCACGGGCACTTCCAGCTTGGTCGCCAATCGGGGCAACAAGGTCATGGTCCAGGCCTCGCGAGAGAAAAAGGGCGCGAATACCCCTTCGCCCTGCTTGGGCTGCTGATCCGGCAGTATGCCCACCACCTTGCCTTGCTGCAGGGCACGCATGATGGCGCGTACGGCCTTGCGATCAGCCGGGATCAGTTCCGCGCCCGCGCGGGCACGGCCCTGAATGATCAGCGGATGCAAGGCCTTTTGCCGGGGTGGACGGTAGAGCGTGGCCGCCGGCCCCGCCAGCCCGAAATAAACCGCCATCATCTCCCAGGCACCCAGATGCGGAATGGCCAGCAACACGCCCTTGCCCTGAGCCCGGGCGGTATCCACACAGGCCTGCCCGTGCACTTCCCTGACCAGTTTGATGGCCTGCTCCGGCGGCAGCATCCACAAATGACCCAGCTCCAGCACGCTCTTGCCCGTCTCGCGCAGGACCTGCCGTGCCAGCTTTTCCCGGGCCTTGATTTCCATTTCCGGCCAGGCCAGTTGCAGATTGGTTCGCACCAATCGACGCAACCCCGGTGCCAGCCACCAGACCAGCCAACCGAGGCCGGCGCCCAGGGCATGCACCCAGGGCAGGGGCAGACGAGACAACAGGGTAAAAAAGACTTGCAGCAAACGGGTCATGAAAAGGTGGCCGGTAAAATGCCGTGATGATAGTGTGCCAGGGCGGCAAATGCGAGCGGCGGTACTGATCCTTTTTTTAGACAAAAAAAACCGGCGCATCCTGCGCCGGTTTCATATGGAGCATTCCGGCCCCAACATCCCTAGCATCCCAATGTCAGCTAACCTTGAATCCTGTACAAGGCTCCCTCGGGGTGAGTCCTTTCTGGTCATGCCATCCTGTTCCCTGACCTTCCTGTCCGTCGTCCCTCATCCGTGATGCCTATCATCCGGATTGTACCTGTGTGGGGATAGCGCAGTCTGCCCGCTGGGCATGCCGTTTTTTCTGATTTACCATGTAGGCAAAATCCTACAAGGTGCTTCATGATTGCTTTGATTCAACGCGTCACCCAGGCACGAGTACAGGTGGATGGGGAAACCGTAGGTGCCATCGACCGGGGCATACTGGCCTTGATCGGGGTGGAAAAAAACGATGATCACGCTCGGGCCGACCGGCTGTTGCAACGCCTGCTGCACTATCGCATCTTCCCGGATGACGAGGGGCGTATGAATCTGAACCTGCAGCAGGTTGCCGGCGGTCTGTTGCTGGTTTCCCAGTTCACGCTGGTGGCCGATACCCGCAAGGGCAACCGTCCCGGTTTCAGCCACGGCGCATCACCGGAACAGGGCCTTGAACTGTTCGAGTACTTGCTACAAAAGGCTCGTCAATTGCACGAGCCCGTGGCCTGTGGTCGTTACGGCGGGGACATGAAGGTATCGCTGGTCAATGATGGGCCGGTCACCTTCTGGCTTCAGGTATAAAGACGGTCATTGGCTTGGTTGAGCCAGGCCGCTTCCTTTTCTGCCTCTCGTTGGTACCAGAGAACGAGTTGCGCACTGTCGGCAAAGGGCTCATGGGCCTTCAGGCGGTTGATAAACCGGCGCAGATGTTCCAGATTACGATTTTTTTGCGCCTCGAACACCCGTCGGCCAGCCCCGGAACGAAACTGCTGGCACTGGGCCATATAGTGCCACTGCACCTCTTCGAGGAACTTGCGCAGGAAATCCAGTTCCCCCTGCGCGTCCTCCGCAGGTTTGAGCAACAATCTTTCGTGAGCCAGCGCCAGGGTGGAACGGGCCAGTTCCAGAAAGCCTTCCGCCACATTGGCTGTATCCAGATCCGCCGCCAGCAGTACCTGTTCCCGCACGGCCACGGGCATGGCCTGTTGCCGCACCAGATCGGCAGCCCAGGCTCCCTGACAACTGCCCAGCCGCATGCCCATGTAGAAGGTGCTGCCCTCGATCATCCAGCGCTGGGCTTGCATCCAGTAGTCGGGCAGATCGAGACTCCAATCACCAATCAGCCGCTCAAGTTCTTTCCAGCTGGCCTCTTCGTTGACTCCACAGCCCCGTAGACGCGTTGCCTGTCCGGGTTCCCGCTGGCGTAGATCATGACAGGCGGCAAACAGCGCCAGTGCATACCAGTCCGTGACTGATTCCGGTGCCTCCTTCATCACCCGATGCAGACGATGGAGAATCTCCAGTACGTGGCTTTCATTGTGATAATGCAATGGTGCCGGGCTCTGACTGCCATTGCGCAACGCCATGCGGGCAAAGCCCATGACAATCAGATCGATGACCGGCTCGGCGAAGGGCGGCGGATCCAGTTGTCGATCCACCCAGGCGCGTTCTTCATCCAGCCAGCGCAGGAAGGCCGGGTGATATTTCAGGCAGAAAGCCTGGGCATCGGCTGCCGTGGCCAGCTTCTGTTCTACCACATCCCGCTTTCCCTCACTCATGTGACAAGACTATCAAATCCCGACCCCCGTGGGCCAGTTTCCTGCCGGTTTCACCGGTATAATCCCCATTCTTTTTCTTTTCCGGACCCCATCCATGCGTGTACTGGGCATTGAAACCTCCTGTGATGAAACTGGGGTTGCCGTCTATGACGACCAGCAGGGCCTGCTGGCCGAAGCCCTGCATTCCCAGGTTGCCGTGCACGCCGAATTCGGTGGTGTGGTACCCGAGCTGGCTTCCCGCGACCATGTGCGCAAGCTACCTCTGCTGATTCGGCACGTGCTGGAAGAAGCCGGGACCCTGCCTAAGGAACTGGACGCCATTGCCTATACCGCCGGGCCGGGATTGGTCGGCGCCCTGCTCAGTGGCATCTGCACCGCCCACGCCATGGCAGAGGCCCTGCAGATTCCCGCCCTGCCGGTTCACCACATGGAAGGCCACCTGCTGGCACCTTTTCTTGCGGGTGAGCCGCTGGATTTTCCCTTCCTGGCCCTGTTGGTTTCGGGAGGACATACCCAGCTGGTGCTGGCCGAAGCCCTGGGAGAGTACCAGCTCTTGGGCGATACCCTGGATGATGCGGTGGGAGAAGCGTTTGACAAGACCGCCAAACTGCTGGGGCTGCCCTATCCCGGTGGCCCGGCGCTGGCGAAACTGGCTGAACAGGGCTCGCATGAACGCTGGCGCTTTCCCCGGCCGATGACCGACCGGCCCGGCCTGGATTTCAGCTTCAGCGGGTTGAAGACCTTTGCGCTCAATACCTGGCAAAACACGGAACAGAGCGAACAGGATGCCGCCGACCTCGCTCATGCCTTTCAACAGGCTGTGGTGGATACCCTGGCCATCAAGTGCCGCCGTGCCCTGGAACAAACCGGTTGCAAGACCCTGGTGGTGGCTGGCGGTGTCAGTGCCAACCGGGCCTTGCGCAAGCGCCTGCGAACCATTTGCGAGGAACGCCAGGCCCAACTCTGCCTGCCCGACCCGCAATGGTGTACCGACAATGGCGCCATGATCGCCTATGCCGGCCTGCTACAATTGCAACAACATCGCCCGGTGCAGGCATCACCCAGCGCCCACCCCCGCTGGCCGTTGTCCGCACTGTCTGATACCCATCGCTGAACGAGGCACGACTCTTGGACAAGGTTTTCATTCGCGACTTGCGCATCGACACCATCATTGGCATTTACGACTGGGAAAGAAAAATCCGCCAGACTGTCAGTCTGGATGTGGAAATGGCCTGGGACAACCGCCCCGCGGCTGAAAGTGACCATATCGATCAGGCACTGGACTACAAGGGTGTGGCCAAGCGCCTGATTGCCTTCGTGCAAGCCAGCGAGTTCCAGCTGGTCGAAACCCTGGCCGAACGCTGTGCCGAAATCATTCTCAATGAATTCGGTGTGCCATGGTTGCGCCTGACGCTGCACAAGCCCGGTGCGGTGCGCGGCGCATCCAGCGTGGGCGTGGAGATTGAACGAGGTCATCGCCGTGACTGAACCGGTTCTGCTCAGTCTGGGCAGCAATCAGCAACCGGAAATGCATCTGCACCGCTGTGCAAAAACGCTGCGACAACATTTTCCGGATATTCGCTTCTCACCCGTCTACCGCTGCCCGGCGGAGGGCTTTGAAGGGGCAGATTTTCTTAACGCAGCCGCTCTGCTCCATTGCACCATGCCCCTGCCAGAATTGCACGCACTGCTGCAAGGCATCGAAACCGCCCATGGTCGCACCCGAACCGAAGAAAAATTCTCTGACCGTACGCTGGACATCGATATTCTCACCTACGGGCAATGTCACGGAGAAGCCTGCAAACCTCTGAACCTGCCACGCCCCGATCTCTTGCGCTATCCCTTTGTTCTGGGGCCGGTTTGTGATCTGCTGCCTGACTGGGTGCATCCACGCAGCGGAAAAACACTGGCCGAGCACTGGCAGGCCATGCAACAACAGCCATTCACACTGATTGCGACCGATCTGGAGCTTTGATGCGCTTCGAGTTGCCTGAACCTGCGAAAGAAGCACAGGCGCACAGCCTGCGGCTGCAAGCCCACATCCGTGAGGAAATCGACAACGCGGGTGGCTGGATTCCCTTCTCCCGTTACATGGAATTGTGCCTGTACACGCCGGGTCTGGGCTATTACAGCGCCGGTCTGCACAAGTTCGGGGCCGAAGGTGATTTCGTCACCGCCCCGGAACTGGGCCCGTTGTTTGCCCGGACACTGGCCCATGTCTTCTGCAAGCGGCTGGAAGGGCTGGGCGGTGGTGTCATCATCGAGCTGGGTGGCGGCAGTGGGCGGCTGGCCGCGGATGCGCTGGCACAAATGGAACAGCTTGGCTGCCTGCC
This sequence comes from Lysobacterales bacterium, assembly GCA_015485125.1. Taxonomy (GTDB): domain Bacteria; phylum Pseudomonadota; class Gammaproteobacteria; order Xanthomonadales; family S139-57; genus S139-57. The sequence goes on from WFUE01000128.1 coordinate 7,649, forward strand.
CGACGCATGGATGATGCTGGAACGATCCGCCGACCTGCGACAACGTCAGGCCGAAACCCTGCAACAATCCGTACCGCATCTGCTGGATCGGGTGCAATGGCTGGAACGCATACCCGATCAACCATGGCCTTCCGGCATCGTCTTCGGCAACGAAGTGCTGGACGCGCTACCAGTGGAAATTCTGCGACTGGATCACACTGGTGTATTGCAAGCGGGAATAAGTAAAGATACGCAAGGCATGCAATGGCACTGGCAACCGGCTCCAGCGGCTTTGAGCGAGACCTTTCAACAGCGAATCGGCCCACAGGCACCCGGTTACACCAGTGAGATTTGCCCATTGCTGCCCGACTGGATTCAGGCGCTCGGTAGTTTGTTACATCAGGGCTACTGGCTGTTTTCGGACTACGGCTATCCTCGCAACGCCTATTACCATCCGCAACGCCATCAGGGCACCCTGCAATGCCACTATCGCCATCGCGCACACGAAGACGTGCTTTTCTGGCCCGGTCTACAGGACATCACCGCCCATGTGGATTTTGACGCCCTGGCTGAAGCCTGCCAGGCTGCCGCCATGCATGTGGATTTCATTGGCTATCAAGGTGAATTTCTGTTGCAGAACGGTCTGACACAGGTGGCACAGGCCTTGTTGGAATCTCCGGACATGTCCGCAGATCAGATCAATATCATCAATGAAATCAAACAATTGACGCTTCCTGGCGAGATGGGAGAACGCTTTCTCTTTCTTCAGGCTTCGCGTCTGCAAGGCACCGCATGACCCGGCGGGTCGATGGGTTATACTAGCCCTCATTGTGATCAACACCATATCGTGGATCAGACCCCTTTTCGATCAGGCCCGTGCTTTTCGTGGCCATGACAGGCACACGCAATCATGCAAGTTCAACAGCTTTGGAAAACCTGTACCGAAAGGCTGGAGAAGCAGCTGCCGGAAGCGGCTTTCAACGGCGCCATTTTGCCCTTGCGGGTAGAACTCAAGGATGAGGAATTGTTCCTCTGCGCACCCAATGTCTATGTATTCGAACAGGTGCAGGCGGAATTCCTGCAGGACATTCGGCTGATTCTGCAACACCTGAACCCGGCCCTGGAGAAGATTCGACTGATTATCGGTACGCCACAGGAGCAAACTACCGATACGATGCCTTCTTCCAGCGCGGAGAAAGCTCCGGCCGGCCCACCTATCGAGGACAATCTCAACCCGCGTTATCTGTTCGCCAATTTCGTTCAGGGCAAATCCAATGAACTGGCCTTCAATGCTTCCTGGTCCGTGGCCAACAGTCCGGGTGGAGATTTCAACCCCTTGTTTCTCTATGGCTCCACCGGCCTGGGTAAAACCCACCTGCTGCATGCCATCGGCCACCAGATCCGCCAGAACAAGCCGGATGCCCGTATCGTCTACCTGTCCTCGGAACATTTTGTACAGCTGATGATCCGGGCCTTGCAATCCAAGACCATCGATCAGTTCAAGCAGCAATACCGCAATGTGGACTGCCTGCTGGTGGACGACATCCAGTTCCTTGCCGGCAAGGAACGATCCCAGGAAGAATTTTTCTATACCTTCAATGCCCTGCTGGAGTCACAGCAACAAATCGTGCTGACTTGCGACCGCTTCCCGAAAGACATGGAGAATGTGGAAGACCGTCTGCTCTCACGCTTTGGCTGGGGCCTGTCCGTCGCGGTGGAACCGCCGGATTTCGAAACCCGTGTCGCCATTCTGCAAACCAAGGCAGCCAGCAGCAACATGGAGTTGCCCGCGGATGTGGCCTTTTTTATCGCCAAACACATTCGTTCGCATGTGCGGGATCTGGAAGGTGCGCTCAATACCCTGATCGCCAATGTGCGTTTTACCCAGCGCCCACTGACCGTGGACTATACCCGTGAGATCCTGCGGGACATGCTCTCGGTGCAACAACGGCAGCTGACCATCGAGAACATCCAGCGCAAGGTGGCTGATTACTACAAGATCAAGATTTCCGACCTGGGTTCGCAATCGCGCAAACGCAACATCACCCGGCCCAGGCAAGTGGCCATGTGGTTGTGCAAGGAACTGACCAATCGCTCCCTGCCGGAAATTGGTGCCGCCTTTGGCGGGCGTGATCACACCACCGTGCTGCACGCCTGCCGCAAGATCGAGGAACTTTGCAGCCAGGACACACAAATGGAGGAGGATCGCAACAATCTGTTGCGAATTCTGACTACATGAGGACAATGTCGGGAGAAGCATGGGGACAATCTGTGGATAAGCGGTGGAAGGATTTCATCCCCAAACCACCAAACACTTATCCACAGGTTTGTTCAGGATGATTTTTATGGTATCTGCTTGAAATAAAAGAGAATTTAGTCTTATTCTCCTATCCACAGGCATTTATCATCACAACAATCTTTATATATAAAGGTACTGTTATGAAGTTCAGTTTGCGTCGAGAAGTCTTGCTCAAGCCCCTGCAACAGGTCAGCAATGTCGTGGAAAAAAGGCAGACACTGCCGGTGTTGTCCAATCTCTTGCTGCAAGTAAACGAGCAACAACTCAAACTGACCGCCACGGATCTGGAAGTGGAATTACAGGCCTCGGTGAATCTGGAACAACCGGCGGACAATGGGGAAATCACGGTTCCCGCGCGCAAGCTGCACGATATTTGTCGTTCCTTGCCAGATGGGGTGGATATCACGCTCGAGGTGGATGGTGATAAATGCAAGGTACGCGCCGGACGCAGCCGCTATACCTTGAGTACCTTGCCGGCATCGGATTTTCCCAATACCGAACAGCTGCAGGCAGATACCCGTCTTTCCATCGAGCAGAAGGCATTGGGGTCGCTGCTGTCCAGTGCAGCCTTTGCCATGGCCTTGCAGGATATCCGCTATTTTCTCAATGGCATGCTGCTGGATCTGAAAGAGAATCAGTTGCGTGCGGTTGCCACTGATGGTCATCGTTTGGCCTGTAGCCAGATGGCATTGGAAAATACGCAAGGCAAGCAACTGATCGTTCCACGGAAGGCGATCCTGGAAATGCTCCGTCTGCTGGAGGACGAAGAGGAAATTGCCGATCTTGAATTGGGCGACAAGCATATTCGCATGCATTTGCCTGGTCTGATCTTCACCAGCAAGCTGATTGATGGCACCTATCCGGATTATGAAGCGGTCATACCCGTTGGCGTGGACAACATCATCCAGGCCAATCGTGAATTGATGATCGAGACCATTCGCCGAACGGCCATTCTTTCCAATGAAAAATATCGCGCCATAAGACTGGAGGTTGCCGGTTCCACCTTGCGATTGAGTGCGCACAATACCCAGCAGGAAGAAGCCGTGGAAGAAATGGAAGTGGATTATCAGGGGCAGGACCTCAAGGTGGTATTCAATTTTGCCTATCTGCTGGATGCCATGAATGCGCTGAAATCAGAGCAAGTACAGATTTGTCTTCGGGATGCAATGACCTCTTGTCTGATCAAGGATCCGGAAGATGACAGCCAGCAGCATGTGGTCATGCCGCTCAAGCTCTGAACCATGCATTTGAACCATCTGCATCTGCAGGGGTTTCGCAATCTGCAAGCACAGAAAATTGAGTTCCTCTCGGGGCTCAATTTTTTTTATGGGACCAATGGCGCGGGAAAAACCAGCCTGCTGGAAGCCGTGCATGTACTGGCCAGTGGCAAGAGTTTTCGCAACGGTCAATTGCGTCACTGCGTGCAGCAAGGGCATGCTGGTTTTCTGTTGCAGGCCGGCTGGACCGGAACGGATGGAAAAAGCAACAAGGCCGGCGTGCAGTGGGAAAAAGGGCAGTGGCAGCGACGTTTCAATGCGGTGACTCAGGAACATCATCTGCGTATTGCTCGCCAGCTGCCTTGCATTGCCTTGCATCCTAGAACACAACAATTGATTGCTGGCGGCCCGGAAGGTCGCAGAAAATTGTTCAATTGGCTGATGTTTCACGTGGAACCAGATTTCATGCCCATATGGAAACGCTTCAGCACGGCCAAATCCCATCGCAATGTCCTGTTGCGCCAGCAACGAAAGGGATGGGAGTTGGATGAGTGGACTCGCCAGTATTTGCAGGTAGCCGAACAATTGCATGCGGTACAGAAGCGCGTTTTTCAATCCTTTGCGGGCCATCTGCAAAACCTGCTGAAGCAACATCCACACCTCGCCAGCGTGGACATTCAGTTTTATCCCGGCTGGTCGAAACAGGAAGGTTTACAGGCATGTCTGCAACGTAGCCTGGCGCGGGATCTGGAGCAGGGCCATACCCAATGCGGGCCACATCGCATGGATTTGCGTCTGCGTATCGATAATCAAGATGCCCGGGAATGGCTGTCGCGTGGACAACAGAAACTCATGGCCTATGAACTGGTACTGGCAGCCATACGCGATCTGTCGGATGAATTGGATCAATGGCCTGTCCTGTTGCTGGATGATTTGCAGGCGGAACTGGATGAAGGGAATTTGCAGTACCTGTTGCAGCCCATACAGCAATCCGGTGCGCAGGTGCTTGCCAATGGGCTGGAACCTGGATTGTTGAAGCACTTGTGGTCTGATGTGGCCTTGTTTCACGTGAAACAAGGCCTCATTCAAAGGCAGGACAAGCGCTAAAAATCCAGGAACGCGCAGCCGGGAATGGTATAATTCGCGCTTTCGTGCAGGCAGAAAATACTATGTCATCCAATTACGATTCCTCCAATATCAAGGTACTCAAGGGGCTGGACGCGGTTCGCAAACGGCCCGGCATGTACATTGGCGATACCGATGATGGCACCGGCTTGCATCACATGGTCTTCGAGGTGGTGGACAATGCCATTGATGAAGCGCTGGCGGGCTATTGTGATCGTATCGAAGTGATCATTCACGCCGATGATTCCATCACCGTGCGCGACAATGGCCGCGGTATCCCGGTCGATATTCACGAGGAAGAGGGCAGGTCGGCTGCGGAAGTGATCATGACCGTGCTGCATGCCGGCGGCAAATTCGATGACAATTCCTACAAGGTTTCCGGTGGTTTGCACGGTGTGGGTGTTTCCGTGGTGAATGCCCTGTCGGAAGAACTGGTGCTCACCATTCAGCGTGATGGCAAGATTCATCGCCAGGTCTACAGGATGGGTGAACCACAGACACCATTGGAAGTCGTGGGAGACACCGAGCAGACAGGTACGGAAGTACGTTTCAAGCCTTCGGCTGAAATCTTTGCCATTACCGAATTCCAATATGAAGTGCTGGCCCGGCGTCTGCGCGAGCTGTCCTTTCTGAATTCCGGCGTGTTCATTCACCTGCAGGACGAACGCAATGATCAGGAAGTTAAGTTCTGTTATGAAGGCGGCATTCGTTCCTTCGTCGAGCATCTGGCGGAACGGAAAACCGCGCTGCATCCCACGGTCTGCCATTTTCAGCTGGAACAGGATGATATCGGGGTGGAACTGGCCATGCAGTGGACCGATGCCTATCAGGAATCCGTTTTTTGTTTCACCAACAATATTCCCCAGAAGGACGGTGGCACGCACTTGTCCGGCCTGCGTGGCGCGCTGACCCGGACGCTCAATCAATATATCGAGCAGAGTGGCTTGAACAAGAAGGACAAATTCCAGATCACCGGTGAAGATTGCCGTGAAGGCCTGATCGCTGTGCTTTCGGTAAAAGTGCCTGATCCCAAGTTTTCCTCCCAGACCAAGGAGAAACTGGTTTCCTCGGAAGTGAAGGGCATTGTGGAATCCGCTGTCAACAAGCAGCTGTCGGAGTTTCTCCTGGAAAACCCGCAGGAAGCACGCATGATTGCTTCCAAGGCACTGGAAGCCGCCCGTGCACGGGAAGCGGCTCGCAAGGCGCGGGACATGACCCGGCGCAAGGATGTACTCGATATCGCCGGTCTGCCTGGCAAACTGGCGGATTGCCAGGAAAAGGATCCGGCCAAGTGCGAGCTGTTTTTGGTGGAGGGTGATTCCGCTGGCGGTTCCGCCAAGCAGGGCAGAAATCGAAAATTCCAGGCCATCCTGCCCCTCAAGGGCAAGATTCTCAATGTGGAGAAGGCGCGTTTTGACAAGATGCTGTCTTCGCAGGAAGTAGGTACGCTGATTACCGCGCTGGGTTGTGGTATCGGCAAGGATGATTTCGATCCGGACAAGCTGCGTTATCACAAGATCATCATCATGACCGATGCCGATGTGGACGGCTCCCATATTCGCACCCTGTTGCTGACCTTCTTCTACCGTCAGATGCCGGAACTGATCGAGCGCGGCCACATCTACATTGGCCAGGCGCCACTGTACAAGGTGAAGCAGGGCAAGCAGGAAGTCTATCTCAAGGATGATGCCGAGCTGAATGAATATCTGCTGGCCCGTGCGCTGGACAAGGCAGAACTGTATTACGATCCGGAGCTGCCACCGGCCCGTGGCCCGCAGCTGGAGACCATCGTCAAGGATTACCAGCGTACACGTGATCTGTTGCGCCGGCATGGTTTGCATCATGATCGTTACCTGCTGGAAGCCATGTTGCAGGTTCCCTTCCCGGCCGATTTCATGGATAACGCTCAGTCCAGAGCGGACTGGGCAGCTTCAATGATTCCGGTAATTCAAGAAAAAACCAAGGATAAACAAGAAGTTAAACTGGAATGGCTGCAACAGGACGACCATGAAGTCCTGCAATGTACCCGCGTGGTTCATGGGCTGCCGCAAACCTCCATGCTGCCGCTGGAACTGTTCGAGAGCCGGGATTTCCATCAGATTCGCGAATGGAATCATCAGTATGTGGATTTGCTTCGTCCGGGCGCCCGTATTCATCAGGGCGAAAAGCAGGCATCCGTGACTACCCTGGAAGAAGCGGAACAATGGCTGATGCAACAGGCCAGCCGCGGTCAGACCATCCAGCGATTCAAGGGCCTGGGTGAAATGAACCCGGACCAGCTTTGGGATACCACGGTTAACCCGGAAACACGCCGACTGTTGCAAGTCACCATCGAGGATGCCGTACAGGCCGATGAAATCTTCTCCACCCTGATGGGTGACGTGGTGGAACCCCGGCGGGAGTTCATCGAACAAAATGCCTTGCGGGTCAGCAATCTGGATGTCTGATTGATGGCAGTCTGTCCGGGCAGAAACCCCGTACCGGCGTGGAAAAAAGCCGCCGTGAAAGCTTTCATGGTGGTCAATACCCTGATTTTTGTACCGGGCTTTCTGGTGGTTTCCCTGTTCAGAAACCAGTATGGCCGCATACGAGCCGCGCGCTGGTGGAGTATCCTCAATCTGGCGTGGATTCGCTGGTTGACCGGTATTCGGCTGCAAGTGGAGGGACTGGAGCATTTTCCGCAGGATCGGCCGGTCATCCTGTGTGTCAACCATCAATCCATGCTGGAAACCATGTTTCTGCAGGAAATCCTGCCGCCTTTCGTTTGGGTGTTGAAACGGGAATTGCTGCGCATTCCCTTGTTCGGCTGGGGCCTGAAGGCCATCGGCCCCATCGCCATCGATCGCAGTCGTGGCAAGGAAGCACGCCAGCAGATTCTGCAACAGGGAAGGGAAAAACTGGAGCAGGGCCTGTCCATCCTGCTGTTTCCGGAAGGCACGCGCACCCAGCCAGGTGAACGGCGTGGCTTTCGCAAGGGCATCGCTTCGCTGGCGGCGGCCACTGGTGCTGACATTGTACCCATTGCTCATAACAGTGGCTGTGTCTGGCCGGGTAAATCCTTCCTGCAAAATGATGGCGTCGTTTATGTACGCATTGGCAAGCCCATGACCATCCAGGGCTTGAACGAAAGCGAGATTTTGCAGCAGTGTCAGGATTGGGTCTATGCCCAGCTGGACGAGCTGGAAGCCTTGCCCGGCCACCCCGAGGCGTGACCGGGCTGCGATCGAAAAGCCTTACTGACTGAGCTGGGAGAGCTCGCCCACGGCATGTAACAAGCCTTGCAACTGTTGCAGCAGTGCCAGACGGTTTTGTCGCAGGGCCGGGTCCTCCGCCATCACCATCACCGCATCGAAAAAGGCGTTGACAGGCGCCTGTAGCCGGGCCGTCTGTTCCAGCACGCTGGCGTAATCACTACGCTGCAAGGCAGATGCGATGGCGGGCTTCAGAGCCGCAAGCTCCCGTTGCAATGCCTGTTCCTCGGCCTGTTGCAAGCGTGAATCATCCAGCGGCAGCTTTTCGCTGATCGACTGTTTTTTCAGAATATTATTGATACGCTTGTTGGCCTGGGCCAGTGATTGCATGGCCTCGCTGCCTTGCAGTTGCTGCAGCGCTTGTGCACGCAGAAAGGCGTCGTAGAAATCCTCTGGCTGGATAGCCAGTACCGCCTCGATCACGCCATGGGAGAGGCCCTGCTCAGCCAGATAGCCTCGCAGACGATCCTGCAGAAACTGCTTCACTTCCTGCAACCACGCGTCCGGCTGCTTGGGCTGTACCGGCAGGGAGGCCAGTGCCGTTTTTAACAGCACATCCAGTGAGACCTGGATGCGGTTTTCGATCAGCAGACGAATGATGCCCAGGGCCGCGCGTCGCAGAGCGAAAGGGTCCTTGTTGCCCGTGGGCTTCTGCCCGATGGCAAAAATGCCGCAAAGCGTATCCAGCCGGTCGGCCAGCGCCAGCACCTTGCCGCTGGGACTTTGCGGCAGCGCGTCACCGGAGAAGCGGGGCTGGTAATGTTCCTCTATGGCCCGGGCCACCTCCGTGTCCTCACCGGATTCCAGCGCGTAGTATTTGCCCATGATGCCCTGCAACTCGGTGAACTCGTAGACCATGTCGGTGACCAGATCACATTTGCACAGCGATGCGGCGCGTACCACCTTGTCCGTATCCGCCGCGAACCATGGAGCGAGCGCGGCAGCCAGTGTTTCCAGACGCCGGGTCTTGTCCAGCAGCGTGCCCAGTTTTTGCTGGAAGACCATGTCCGCCAACCGTGGTTGGTAACTTTCCAGTGCCTGCTTGCGGTCACTGTCCCAGAAAAAGCGCGCATCGGCCAGGCGCGGGCGAATGACCTTTTCATAGCCGCTGGCAATGATTTCCGGGTGGCTGGACTGGTTGTTGGCAATGCCGACAAAAGCCGGCAGCAACAGGCCGTCGTCATCGGTCAGTGGAAAGAAGCGCTGGTGTTCTTCCATGCTGGTGATCAGGCATTCGGGCGGTACGGTGAGAAAATCTGTATCGAATTCACCGGCGATGGCCATGGGCCATTCCACCAGATTGATCACTTCATCCAGCACGTCCGGATTCAATACCACCTGTGCCTGCCGTGCTTCGGCCAAGGCTTGCGCCTGCTTCACGATATGTTTTTTGCGCTGCTCCGGGCAAACCAGAACATACGCGTCTCGCAGGCTGGTTTCATAATCC
>WFUE01000129.1 GCA_015485125.1 Lysobacterales bacterium
GCACGCGCGCGCTCACAGCCGTTCCCCCACGCGCAACACGGCGCTGCGGGCTCGCGGATTCGCCGCGATTTCCTGCGCCCCCGGGCGTATGGCCTTGCCCGTGGGTGCGAAACAAATATGATCCGTCAAGGGTGGCAGACCCTTGCGCACCTGCCGCGGTCTGGAACGGTCGCGCAAGAACCGCTTCACCATCCGGTCTTCCAGCGAATGAAAGCTGATCACCGCCAGTCGCCCCCCCGATGCCAGGACTTCCACGCTAGCCTCCAGCCCGCGTGTCAGCGCGCCCAGCTCGTCATTGATGTGAATCCGCAAGGCCTGAAAGCTGCGGGTAGCCGGGTGCTTGCCCGTTTTCCCCCGCGCCTTCGGCATGACCGATTCAATCAAGCCGGCCAGTTCCCCGGTGGTCTGGATGGGCTTCTGTGCTCGTTGCTGCACGATGGCTCTGGCAATACGGCGGGATTGCCTTTCTTCACCGTATTGCCAGAGCACGCGGGCGATCTCCCTTTCATCCGCCTCGTTCAGCCACTGGGCCACCGTCCAGCCTGCTGCGGTATTCATGCGCATGTCCAGCGGACCGTCATGCATGAAACTGAACCCCCTTTCGGCCTCATCCAGCTGGGGGGACGACACCCCCAGATCCAGCAGAATGCCATCCACTCTGCCCAAAACACCCCATGCCTGCGCCAGTGTGTTCAGATCCGAAAAACTGGCGTGCTGCATGGTGAACCGTTCATCTTCCTCAGCCAGTGCCCGGCCGGTTTCCACCGCGCTCGGATCCTGGTCCACGCCATACAGGCGGCCTTCCGGCCCCAGCCGATCCAGAATGGCCCGGCTGTGACCGCCCCGCCCGAAAGTGCCATCCACATAGCAGCCATCCGGGCGAATGCTCAGGGCCTCCACGGCCTCCTCCAGCAGCACAGGCACATGGCCGGAGGCTGCCGTCGTACCCGTGCCCATCACAGGCTCAGGTGCTGCAACTGTTCGCTGGGCTCTTCACTCGCTGCGGCTGCCTGCTGTATGCGCTCGGCCTGGCGTGCCATCTGCTCACGCTTGCGTTCGTTGTAGACCTGTTCGTTCCAGATCTCGAAACGCTCGCCCATGCCCATCACCACCACGCGCTTGTCCAGCTCGGCTGCCTCACGCAACTGTTGCGGCAGCAGAAAACGCCCCTGCTTGTCCGGCTCTACCGGGGTGGCGCTGCCCACCAGCAGACGCTGCATCCAGCGATTATCGGGGTGTGCCGTGCTCAGGGCCATGACCTGATCCCGCACCTCTTCCCACTTGAATCGCGGGTAAAGAAAAAGACAGTGGGATTCATAGGGGTTATAGGTCAGCACCAGCTGGTTGTCACAGACCTCGGCGATGACGCCACGAAAACGCGACGGCAAGGCCAATCGCCCCTTGCCGTCCAGCGTGATCGGTTGCTCGCCGTAAAACCACACCCCACAATTCTCCCTTCTTACCCTTTAATTTCCACTAATCACCACAATAATCCAGCCAACCCCTGAGTGTCAACCCAATTGCCTCCCCTCAGACCATGGAAATACCACCAGCCTTCAGGCAGGGAGCACACGCAAAAAGATTCGCCAACCCCATCAGTTAGAAGGAATTTCAGGATGGAGACCACACCGCCAGCGCCTGCAAGCGACCACTCGTGGAGTAAAGTGGAGCAAAAGGGCCGGCCAAGCCCTTGATCACCCCTGATCGGGGCTTCCGAGTGACAAAGAAAAACCTCCGCAGGGCTATTCACCACTGCGGAGGCAAAAGATGAGGAAAGAGTCGGCCGGTAAGCCGGGTTCTGTCGTGGACAACCATTCATCTGGGACCGGTGTCGCCACCGGCCTCGAGCAGCCTACCCGGGTGCAGTGCGGGCCACACCATCGCACCCCTATTTGGCCTTGCTCCGGGTGGGGTTTACCGTGCCGCGGCGTGTTGCCACCCGCGCGGTGCGCTCTTACCGCACCTTTTCACCCTTGCCTGTGCCTTGCGGCCATCGGCGGTTTGTTTTCTGTGGCACTTTCCGTAGGCTCGCGCCCCCCAGGCGTTACCTGGCACCCTGCCCTGTGGAGCCCGGACTTTCCTCCCACCGGTTGCCCGGTGCGCGGTTGTCTGGCCGACTCTTCTATCAGTGTGAAGCTTCCTGCCCACCAAGGCAAGCATGGCATAATGCCCGCAGCCCGTATCCGGAATGCGTCATGAACACAGCCCAAGCCTCCACGGAATCCCCTTTCGCGCCACTACAGCGCCGGCTCAAGGACGCCGTGCGCTTTCTGCGCTACACCCTGCGCCGTTTTGCCACCGATGACGGCATGGAAACCGCCGGCCTGCTGAGTTACACCACCCTGCTTTCACTGGTGCCGCTGTTGTCACTGGTACTGGCGGCCATTTCCGCCTTTCCCGTCTTTCAGCGCTGGTCGGCGGAAATCCAGGACTTCGTCTTTCGCAATTTCGTACCCACCGCCGGCGAGGTTATCCAGCAGAACCTGAGCCAGTTCGTGCAAAAGGCCTCGGAACTGACCATGGCCGGCGTGCTGTTTCTGCTGGTGACCGCACTGGTGCTGATGTCCAACATCGAGAAACACTTCAACCGCATCTTTCGTGTACAGCGCAACCGCAGCCTGCAAAACCGGCTGCTGGTCTACTGGTCCACCCTGACGCTGGGCCCCATGCTGCTGGGCGCCAGCTTTGCATTGAGTTCCTACCTGTTTTCCCTGCCCTTCATTCACGATACCGCCGAGGGGCTGGTGGGCGTCAGCCGCCTGCTCAAGCTGGCCCCCATGCTGGTGGCGGCCAGCGCCTTTACCCTGATGTATGTCATCGTGCCCAACCGGCGGGTACGCTGGCGCTACGCCATTGCCGGCGGTGTGCTGGCGGCCCTGCTGCTGGAAGCGGCCAAATCCGGCTTTGTCCTTTACGTCAGCCATTTCCCCACCTACAACAAGATTTATGGCGCCGTCGCCGCCATCCCCATTTTTCTGTTGTGGATGTACCTGAGCTGGGCCGTGATCCTGTTCGGCGCCAACTTCACCGCCGCCCTGGCAGAACCCCGCCACAGCTGGCAGACCCGGCCCGTGCTGCGCCCCGATCTGATCACCCGCCTGCTCATGCTCCACAGCCTGTGGCAGCATTTCATTCACGGGCAAAGCCTGCCCTATGCCCAGTGGCTGAAACAGTCCGGCCTCAGCCCGCAAAGCTTTGACCAGCACCTCAACTGGCTGATCGAAAAGGGGTTGGTCGCCCGGCTGGATGATGGCAGCTGGAGCCTGAAAACCGACCTCGACCACCTGACCCTGGCCGAACTGATGCAACGCAACCGTCAGGATTTGATCCAGGCCGACTCCCGCCCTGACGATCCCCCCTGGCTGCAACAACTGCTGGACCAGTTGCACAACAACTGCGACGCCCTGCAACCTCACCTGCAACAACCCCTGAGCCATTGGTTCACTCAGAAGGGTACCGGCCATGAACAAGCCTGAGACCCTGTGCCGGGGCCAGTGGCTGGCCCTGCTGAACGACCACGGCTGGGAATATGTGCAACGCATCCGCGGCCATGCCGTGGCCATCATCCTGCCCCGCTTTGCCAATGGCGACACCCTGCTGGTGGAGCAATACCGCCCGGCCATGGGCCAGCCCTGTCTGGAATTTCCCGCCGGGCTGGTGGGCGACGAGGCCGACAAGACCGCTGAATCCCTTCTGCAAGCCGCCGGTCGCGAACTGCTGGAAGAAACCGGCTACCGCGCAGCACGACTGCGCCGGCTGTTCCAGGGCGCCAGCACCCCCGGCATGAGCTCGGAGCGGGTGGATTTCGTCCTGGCCGAAGACCTGCACCGCGAACACGCCGGCGGCGGAGTGGATGACGAACAAATCCTCACCCATCGAATGCCCATAGCCGAAGTGCCGAAATGGCTGCAAAGCCGTGGTGATTGTTGCGTGGATGCGAAGGTGTATGCCGGGTTGTGGTGGCTCGGGTTTTGAGTGGCTTGTTTTCCGCCATGCTGCGTTGAAGCCGGTTCATTCGTCGGTCACGTACTTTGATGTACGCTCCCTCCTCTCTCACCAGCTTCGCCTTGCCTGACGAAAAAACGCTCGCTCAAAACTTCTGTTTGAAACTGGCTGTCGTAGGGCGGAATAGGCAAAGCCGTATTCCGCCGTGACATCTGAAAGGCTCCCGGTGCAATACGCTGGCGCTATTGCACC
>WFUE01000130.1 GCA_015485125.1 Lysobacterales bacterium
CCCAGGCCTCCGGGCGCCGCTGCGGGTCGGGCAGGGCGGGGGCATTTCCCCCGGATGGGGAAATGAGTGCCGTTGAGGCAGGAAGCCGAATCGGCACGACCCCGGCCTTCACGACGGAAAGCAGCGGAAACAAGCCCGGAAAGCCGAGGTTTTTTGCGGCCCTTTTTTCTGAAAAAAGGGCCTTGCGGGCCTGTTCATATGCTTGTTGAAGCGATCCGTGTAAAGGCCCGCAACCCATCCCGCTCGTTTTTTCTGAAATCAGTGGACTAAACAACCACTTCTATCATTAACTCTACTCTAGCCTACCGTAGTCCGTACTGGTCCAGAGCTGATTGCTTACCTTTGCACTATGGTTTTGCAATGGCACGGACCAAAAAACGGCATCCGTCATTAAACTGCCCGTACAATTTCGCTTTTGCCGTACCCTGCAAGCAACCATGAAAACCCTGCTACAACAAATCCATGCCTGCCGCCTGTGTGCGCAACACCTGCCCCACACACCCCGGCCGGTGGTCATTGCCCGTCCGCAGGCCCGGCTGCTGATCGTGGGCCAGGCACCCGGTCGCAAGGTGCACGAAACCGGCCTGCCATGGAACGACCCCAGCGGTGACCAGCTGCGCCAGTGGCTGGAGATGGATCGGGAAAGCTTCTACCACGACCCGCGCATCGCCATCATGCCCATGGGCCTGTGCTATCCGGGCAAGGGCAAGAGCGGTGACCTGCCACCCAGGCCGGAATGCGCGCCCCGCTGGCACCCGCCGCTGCTGGCCGCCATGCCGAACATCCGGCTGGTTCTGCTGATCGGCCAGTACGCGCAGAAAGGCTTTCTTGGCATGCAATGCCGGGCCACCCTCGGAGAAACCGTACGCCACTATCAAGACTACCTGCCACGATACTTCCCCCTGCCCCATCCCTCACCGCGCAATCGCCGCTGGTTGCGTGAGCGGCCCTGGTTCGAAACGGAAGTCTTGCCCGCCTTGCGCCAGCAGCTCCAGCAGGCACTTTGCACGGAACTTGATAAATGATATCAAAATGATATTATATTCGTACTGCAATCGCGTGGAGGACCCCTCATGCTGAAGGAAATCCGTTACAACACCTACTCCGGCCTACTCATGCTGTTCATCTTGCTGGCGGCGCTGGCTTTGACCATCTGGAGCATCATCCTGGCCGCTGGTGGCCAGAACATTCCCATGCTGATTACCAGCATTGTGCTGCTGGTGGTGGAATTCTTCCTGCTGGGCGGGCTGTACATGGTGCAACCCAACGAAGGCAAGGTGCTGCAATTGTTCGGCGAATATCGCGGCACCGACCGCCAGCCCGGTCTGCGCTGGGCCAACCCCTTTTTCAGCAAGAAGGGGGTTTCCCTGCGGGTACGCAATTTCGAATCCGACAAGCTCAAGGTCAACGATCTGGACGGTAACCCCATCGAAATCGCCGCCGTGGTGGTCTGGCGGGTGGTGGATACCGCCGAAGCCGTGTTTCAGGTGGATGACTACGAGGATTTCGTCAACATCCAGAGTGAATCGGCCCTGCGCGGGCTGGCCAGCCGCTTTCCCTACGATCACAACGAAGAAGACGAAAGTGGCACCATCAGCCTGCGCGCCCACCCGGTGGAAGTGGCCGAGCAGCTGCAGAAGGATATTCAGGCCCGGCTGGACAACGCCGGCGTGGAAGTGGTGGAAGCCCGCATCAGCCACCTGGCCTATGCTCCGGAGATCGCCAACGCCATGCTGCAGCGGCAACAGGCGGCGGCCATCATTTCCGCCCGCACCCGCATCGTCGAAGGGGCGGTGAGCATGGTGGAAATGGCCCTGTCCAAGCTGTCGGAGCGGGAAATCGTCGAACTGGACGAGGAACGCAAGGCGGCCATGGTCAGCAACCTGCTGGTGGTGCTGACGGCGGACAAGGCCACCCAGCCGGTGGTCAATACCGGTTCCCTGTACTGAGGATTACGCCATGAACATGCTTACCCTCTACATCGGCGCCGGCCTCTTCCTGCTGGCGGAAGCCGCCGCCTCTCTCCTGCTGCTGAAAACCCTGAGCCGCAAGGCGGAACAGCAGGGCGGCCCCAATCTGGGGCCGCTGGTGGCCGCCGCCAACCTGTTGTTTGCCATCGTGATCGTTGCCGTGGCCATCTACCTGCTCGCTGACGGCAGCCCTCCATGAGCCGGAAAAAAGCCTTTGCCCTGCGCATCTCCGCGCCCGTGCTGGAAGCCATGCAGGCCTGGGCCGATGACGAACTGCGCAGCCTGAACGCGCAGATCGAATATGTACTGCGGCAGGCACTGGTGAAAGAGGGGCGGCTGAAAATCACTCGCCCGGCGGTGGTGGAAACACCTGAGCCCTCCACCCCCGAAAACCACTGACCCCCGCAACCGGGGGGATGGCGGCCTGGAACGCCTGCCGGTACACTCGCCGGAAAACAGCGGGAAAAACCGATGAAAATCACCCTGGAGCAGGTCAACGACAAGGTACATTTCCGCGCCCGCGACGAACAGGGCGCGACGGTGGAGTTTGACGGCGCGGCCGGCACGGAACTGGGCGAAGGCCGGGGCATACGCCCCATGCACGCGGTGCTGTCGGCCATGGCGGCCTGCTCCGCCTTTGATCTGGTGATGATGCTGAAAAAATCCCGCCAGCCGCTGGAGAAGCTGGAAGCAGTGGTGGAAGCCGAACGGGTGGAGGACATTCCCGCCGTGTTCAAGCGCATTCACATCCATTTCCGCCTGCACGGGCAACTGGACGAAAAACGCACCGCCCGGCTGGTGCACATGAGCGTGCAGCAATACTGTTCGGTGGTGGCCATGCTGGAGAAAACCGCCGAGATCACCCACGGTTTCGAAATCGTGCAGGAGACACCGGCATGAGCAAGCACTGGCACCCGGAAACCCGCGCCATTCGCGAGCAGATCCCGCGCAGCGGCCAGCAGGAACACAGCGCGCCGCTGTATTTGACCTCCAGCTTCGTCTTCGACGATACCGAACAGGCCCGCGCCCTGTTTGCCGACGAGATCAGCGGCAACCTCTACAGCCGCTTCACCAACCCCAACCCGGACGAGTTCGTGCGCAAGCTCTGCCTGCTGGAGGGCGCGGAAAGCGGCGTGGCCTGCGCCACCGGCATGGCCGCCATCACCCTGAGCCTGCTGGGCGTGCTCAAGGCGGGCGACCATCTCATCGCCGCCCGCGACCTGTTCGGCTCCACCCATCAGATTCTCACCCGTCTGCTGCCGCGCTTCGGCATCGAGCACAGCTATGTGCCCATCGACGATGTGGCCGCCTACGAGCGCGCCATTCGCCCCAACACCCGCATGATCCTGGTGGAAACCCCGTCCAATCCGGGGTTGAAGCTGGCTGATCTGGAAAGCCTGGGCAAGCTGGCACAGGCACATGACCTGCTGCTGAACGTGGACAACACCTTCGCCACACCCTGGCTGCAGAACCCGCTGGCACTGGGTGCCCATCTGGTCACCCATTCCGCCACCAAGTTCATCGACGGCCAGGGCCGGGTCATGGGCGGAGCCGTGCTGGGCCAGGGGCCGGTGATGGATGAGATCCGCTGGTTCGCCCGCCAGACCGGCCCGTCGCTGTCACCGTTCAATGCCTGGGTGCTGAGCAAGTCGCTGGAAACCCTGCATGTGCGCATGGATCGCCACTGCGACAACGCCCTGCACATTGCCCAGGCGCTGGAAGACCTGCCGGGCCTGTCCTTTGTCCGCCATCCGGAACGGCCCTCCCACCCGCAGCATGAACTGGCCCGGCGGCAAATGCGCCGGGGCGGGGCCATGGTCTGCTTTGAACTGGCAGGCGGGCTGGAAGCGGGCCGGCGTTTTCTCGACCGGCTGCAATTGTGTTCCCTGAGCGCCAACCTGGGTGACAGCCGCACCATTGCCACCCACCCGGCCTCCACCACCCACGCCAAGCTGAGCGAGGAAGACCGGCAGGCCGTGGGTATCACGCCGGGGCTGATCCGCCTTTCGGTGGGGCTGGAACATCCGGACGATATTCTCGAAGACTTGCAGCAGGCGCTGGAGCAGACAGGCTAGCCTTCAGTCGTCCGCCGGCACCCCGCGATAGCGGCCCTTTTCATCCTGCTCCACCCGGGCCAGGGCGGTGTCCGGGTCGTGGGTGAAGAAGAAGCGCCAGCCCTGTGCCAGCGCCTGTTCCAGCACCCGCGCCTTCTCGTCGATGACGGTTTCGGCGCAGCGGTCATAGCCCATGGTGATGGGCAGGTGCACCCAGGGCAGGCCGGGAATGAGGTCGGCGGTGAACAGTACCTGCTCTTCAATCAGGGAAAGCATCAGGCCGGGAGTGTGGCCTTCGGAGTAGAGAAAGCGCACCGCATCACCCAGCAGGGGATGATGGGCACCCTGTACCCGTTCCAGCTGCCCGCTTTCTTCCAGCAGGGCCGGCATCCACGGCAGGTAGGAGGCGCGATCGCGCGGGTGCGGATTGCAGGCCCGTTGCCACTGGGCCTCGGAGACCAGAATGCGGGCATTGGGGAAAGCCAGCGTCGGGGGCCGGTCTTCCCGCCAGGGCAGCACCAGCCCGCCGGCATGGTCGAAATGCAGGTGGGAAAGCACGACCAGGTCGATGTCCGCCGGTTCCACGCCCAGCGCATGCAGATGATCCAGCAGGCAATGGCGGCTTTCCTGCACGCCATAGCGCTGTTGCAGCGCTGGCGGCATGGAAACGCCCACGCCGGTCTCGAACAGCACCCGCCGGCCATTCAGCTCCACCAGCAGGCTGCGACAGGCCAGCGGAATGGTGTTGTGCTCGTCCACGGCCACCCAGCGCTGCCACAGGGCCTTGGGCGCGTTGCCGAACATGGCCCCGCCATCCAGCCGCTGGGTATTGCCCTCCACCGGCTGAAAACGCTTCATGGCGCGGATTTCACCGCGGCCTTGCCCGATGGCCAGCGCGGGTCGGTCGCCGCTTCCAGATGCTGGCCGGCCTTGTCCCACATCACCCCGTGCATATAGCCCCAGGTATGTTTCTTGCGCACCACCGTGTGGCCCATGGCTTCCAGCGCCTGCACCGTCTCCCGCGACAGGGCGTCGGGTTCCAGGTAGATCTTGTCCGGCACATACTGGTGGTGGTAGCGCGGCAGGCTGACCCAGGAGGCCGGCCCGTGGCCTTCGAAGAAATCCAGCATGCCCAGCAACACCATGGTGATGATGCGGCTGCCGCCGGGCGTGCCCAGCACCGCCACCCGATCATCGCCAAAGACCATGCTCGGGCTCATGGAGGACAGCATGCGCTTGTAAGGCTCGATGGCGTTTGCGTGGTTGCCGATCAGGCCATAGGCGTTGGGGCTGCCCGGCTTGCTGGAGAAGTCATCCATCTCGTTGTTGAGCAGCACGCCCGTGCCCGGCGGAATGAAGCAGGAACCATAGGACGTATTCACGCTCATGGTGGCCGACACCATGTTGCCTTCGGCATCCATCAGCGAGAAATGGGTGGTGTGCCCGCCCTCGGGCTTGGCGGCCGGGCCGGGCAGCATGCTGCTGGGGGTAGCCTTGTCCAGGCGAATGGAAGCGCGCAGGCCGGCGGCGTAATCCTTGCTGGTCAGAAAGGAGGGTACTTGCACGAAATCCGGATCACCCAGATAGATGGCCCGGTCCCGGTAGGCCCGGCGCATGGCTTCCACCACCAGATGCACGCGTGTGGCCTCGCTCATGGCTTCCAGGTCGAAAGGTTCGAGGATGTTGAGCATGGTGGCCAGGGCAATGCCGCCGGAGGATGGCAGGCTGGCGGTCACCACCTGCCACTGCTTGTAGCGGAATTTCACCGGCTCGCGCTCGATCACCCGGTAGCGAGCCAGGTCGTCCAGGGTCCAGATGCCACCGGCAGCCTGTACGCCCGCCACCAGTTTCTTCGCCACCTCGCCCTTGTAGAAGCCGTCATGACCCTTTTCCGCCAGCAGGCGCAGGGTATGGGCCAGATCCGGCTGGCGGATCAACTCGCCTTCCCTGGGCAGGCGGCCATCGATGGTCAGCTGTTTCACCGAGGCTGGATAGCGCCGGATCACCTTCATCCGGTGTTTCATCAGGGCGATGTATTTGGGATAGGCGGGGAAGCCTTCCTCGGCAATGCGGATGGCCGGTGCCAAAGACTGTTTCAGCGGCAGGCGGCCATAGTGCTCGGCCATCCAGGCCAGCGCCGCCGGCTCGCCGGGAATGCCCGCGGCCAGGGGCCCGTTCAGCGCCTTGTCCCGGTTCACGCTGCCGTCCGGGTTCTGAAACAGCTTTTCATGGGCCTTGCCGGGGGCGAACTCGCGCCCGTCGATCATGACCTCGCGGTTTTCATCGGCCAGATGCAGCAGCCAGAAACCGCCACCACCGATGCCCGAGGAGCTGGATTCCACCACCGCCAGCACCGAGCTGACGGCAATGGCGGCATCAAAGGCGTTACCCCCCTGTTGCAGAATCTCCAGACCGGCCTCGGTGGCCAGATAGTGGCCGGAAGCAACCGCCACCCCCGGTGGCTGTTTGCTTTCCGCACCCGCCTGCGCCGTGGCCCCGAGGCACAGCAGTACCAGCAGCCAAACGCGCATCAGCCGTGCAACTTGTGGTATTTGGCTTCCAGCTGCTCGGGTGATTCGGCATGGTCCGGATCCGGGATGATGCACTCGACCGGGCAGACTTCCACGCATTGGGGCGTGTCGTAGTGACCCACGCATTCGGTGCACTTGTCCGGGTCGATTTCATAGATCTCGTCGCCCATGTAGATGGCGTCGTTGGGGCATTCCGGTTCACAGACATCACAGTTGATGCAGTCGTCGAGAATTTTCAGGGACATGGGCTATCTCCAGCTTCGATGTTCAACAAAATCAGCAGACAAGTATATCAGCAAGCCTGCAAGGATACGTTGACAGATGACAAGCCTTCAGGCGTGACCAAAATGCGCTTTCATGGCCCTTTCCACCTCCGCGGGCACAAAGCCGGAAACATCACCGCCCAGGCGGGCCACTTCCCGCACCAGGGAGGAGGAGATGAAACTGTAGTGTTCTTCCGGGGTGAGGAACAGGGTTTCCACCGCCGGGTTCAGGCGGCGGTTCATGCTGGCCAGCTGAAATTCGTACTCGAAATCCGACACCGCGCGCAGGCCACGCAGCAGTACGCCGGCACCCACTTCCCGCATGAATTCCGCCAGCAGGATGTTGAACCCCATCACTTCCACATTGGGCAGATGGGCGGTGGCCAGACGGGCGAACTCCAGCCGCTGTTCCAGGCTGAAGGCCGGGCCCTTGGCCGGGCTTTCGGCCACGGCGACAATCAGGCGGTCGAACAGGCGGGCGCCACGCTTGACCAGATCCACATGGCCGTTGGTAATGGGGTCGAAGGTGCCGGGATAGACACAGACACGCGGATTGTGGTCCTGCATGGGCATCACATGGCTGCTGGTTGCGGGCCGTGCATGATAACACAGGCCGCTGTTCAGCCGGTTTCGCCCCCCGTTTCCGCCGTCGCACCGTGCAAGGCCAGGGCGCAGGTTTCCTTCACTTCCTCCATCACCACGAAGGTGCGGGAAGCCGCCACCCCCGGCAGCATCAGCAGGGTTTCGCCGAGAAAGGTGCGATAGGCCTGCATGTCCGGCAAACGGGCCTTGATCAGATAATCGAAATCACCGGAAATCAGGTGGCATTCCTGCACTTCCGGCATGTCCAGCACCTTCTGGCGAAAACTGGCGTAGAGCCCGGCGGAAGTGCGGGTCAGGCGGATTTCCACATAGACCAGCAGGCCGGCACCCAGCTTCTGCGGGTTGAGCATGGCCCGGTAGCCGAGGATGTACTTGCGCCGCTCCAGCCGCCGCACCCGCTCCAGACAACTGGAAGGCGACAGCCCCACCTCCCGGGCCAGGCGGGCGTTGCGGATGCGGCCATCGTTTTGCAGTACCTGCAGAATACGCCAGTCAATGGCATCCAGATCTCCATTTATTTCATTTTTAACCATAACTGCCAAATTTTATTCATAGAAATAATGGTATCAAAGAATTATATGCATAAAAACCGGCGCTAAGATAACTGTATCCACTACCCGAGGGTCTGAAGCATGAAAATTGGCGTTCCAACCGAGATCAAGAACAACGAATTCCGCGTGGGCATGGTGCCGGCCAGCGTGCATGAGGCCGTGCATCATGGTCACGAAGTGCTGGTGCAGGCGGGGGCCGGCCTGGGCATTGGCGTCAGCGATGAGGATTACCGCAGCGCCGGGGCGCAGATTCTGCCCGATGCCGCCAGTGTGTTCGCACAGGCGGAGATGATCGTCAAGGTCAAGGAGCCCCAGGCCGTGGAACGCCAGATGCTGCGCGAGGGCCAACTCTTGTTCACTTATCTGCACCTGGCACCCGACCCGGAACAGACTCGCGACCTGGTGGAATCCGGCGCGGTCTGCATCGCCTATGAAACCGTCACCGCCGACGATGGCAGCCTGCCCCTGCTGGCCCCCATGTCGGAAGTGGCCGGGCGGCTGTCCATTCAGGCCGGCGCCCGTTCACTGGAGAAAATCCATGGTGGACGTGGCGTGCTGCTGGGCGGCGTGGCCGGCGTGCAAGCCGCGCGCGTGGTGATCATCGGCGGCGGCGTGGTGGGCCGCAACGCCACCGCCATGGCCGTGGGCCTGGGCGCGGATGTGGTGGTGCTGGATCGCAACATCCAGGTACTGCGCTGGTTCGACAGCCATTACGGCAACCGGGTGCAGACGCTGTACTCCAGCCGGCACGCACTGGAAGAGCAGGTGCTGCAGGCCGATCTGGTCATCGGCGGCGTGCTCATACCGGGCGCGCGCGCACCGCATCTGGTCAGCGCCGACATGGTGCGGCGCATGCGTGAGGGCAGCGTGCTGGTGGATGTCTCCATCGATCAGGGCGGCTGTTTCGAGACTTCTCACCCCACCACCCATGCCGAGCCCACCTATCTGGTGGATGGCGTGGTGCATTACTGTGTGGCCAACATGCCTGGCGCGGTGCCGCGGACTTCGGCTTTCGCGCTGAACAACGCCACCCTGCCCTATATCCTGCAACTGGCCGACCAGGGCTGGCGGCAGGCCCTGCTGGCCGATCCACATCTGCGCAACGGTCTCAATGTGGCTCATGGCAAGGTCTGCTACGCCCCCGTGGCGCGGGATCTGGGGTATGATTACACCCCCGTTGAACAATTGCTGGAACAGGCTGCTTGAACCCGCCCATCCCCGAACCGGTACTGACACAATTCGAGGCCTGGCTGGCGGAAGCCCGCCAGGCCATGGTGCCCGAGTTCAACGCCATGAACCTGGCCACGGTCAAGCCCGATGGCCGCCCGGCCAACCGCATGGTCTTGCTCAAGTTTGTCGATGCCGACGGCTTTGTGTTCTTCACCAATACCCAAAGCCGCAAGGGCCGCCACCTGGCAGAAAACCCGGCGGTGGCACTGACCTTTTTCTGGATGCCACTGTACCGGCAGGTATTGGTGGAAGGGCTGGCCGAGCCGGTGCGCCCGGAAGAGGCCGATGCCTACTGGGAAACCCGTGACCGGGTCAGTCAGATCGGTGCCTGGGCCTCGCAGCAGTCCCGGCCACTGGACAGCCGGGAAACCCTGCTCCAGCGGGTGGCCGAATACGAACGGCAATTCGAGGGCCAGCCCGTGCCCCGGCCCGATTACTGGAGCGGCTACCGCATCCGCCCCGATCGCATCGAGTTCTGGCAGGGGCAGGATCACCGTCTGCATGACCGTGACTGTTATTTCGTGGCAGACGGCCAGTGGAAGCAGGAGAAACTCTACCCATGAGCTGCCGCCATCACAGCCTGGAAATCACCACCGAAGGCCGGGGTTTTACCCGTATCGACGCGCCCTTGCAGGACTGGCTTCACCAGATCGAAGCCGGCGACGGGCTGGCCCATGTCTTCGTGCACCATTCCAGCTGCTCGCTGATCATCAATGAAAACGCCGACCCGGACGTGCGCGCCGATCTGGAAACCCTGATCCGTGATCTGGCCCCGGACGGCGACCCCCGCTACCGGCACAACAACGAGGGGCCGGATGACATGTCCGCCCATTTCCGTTCGGTGCTGACCAGCACCAGCCTGAGCATTCCGGTGGCACAAGGCCGGTTGATGCTGGGTACCTGGCAGGGTGTGTTTCTCTGGGAGCACCGCGATCTGCGCCGCTTGCGCCGCCGTTTGACCTTTTCCTTTCTCGACTGAACCGTCTCAGTAGTCGAATTCGGTCAGCTGCATCTCACCCTGCATGTCGATGGCCACCCGCTTGACGCCGGGCATGCGCGAGAGAATGTAGCCGGCCATCATCTGCTGCATGGGCGGGTCTTCATTTTCCAGCGCGGTGGCCAGCCGGTTGGCCACGTACTGGCAGCGTTGCAGGGTATCGGGCATGTCGATCCAGTAGCGCCCGGCCTGAATGCCCTGATTCATGTCGGCATCCATCTGCGAGAACACATCACCGGCCCCCTGCACCACCTCATCCCGCACCTCGACGGGAATCACCTGTTCGCCTAAGATGACTTCTAGTTTCATGGTTGAGGGTTCTCCTGATGCAAATGGTGATTGAAGATGTATTGGGGCCAGAGCAACTGGCGCTGGCCCGGGAAATGCTGCAACGCGCGCCCTTTCAGGACGGCACGCTGACCGCCGGCGACTGGGCGGCCCGGGTAAAGCACAACCAGGAAGTGCCCACGGATGCCCAAATGGTACAGCAGTTGAACAACCTGATCATGAACCCGCTGGTGCGACATCCGCGCTTTCAGGCCGCCGTGCTGCCCCAGCGCATCGCCGCACCCATCTACGCCCGCTACGAAGCAGGCATGGAATACGGCTTTCATGTGGACGACCCCATCATGGGCGGGCCACAAAAATACCGTACCGATATTTCCTTTACCCTGTTTCTCAGCGCGCCGGAAGAATATGAAGGTGGCGAACTGGAGATTGCCGGCGAGTTCGGCACCCTGCAACACAAGCTGCCGGCCGGGCACGCAGTCATCTACCCGTCCTCCAGCCTGCACCGGGTACGGCCGGTGACCGCCGGCCAGCGGCTGGTGGCCATCAGCTGGATCCAGAGCCTGATTCGCGAACCGGCCCGGCGGCAGGTACTGTTCCAGATGAATCAGGCGCGGGAAAAACTGATGGCGCTGGAGGCCACTGACGAGGCCATGCAACTGGATACCGCCTACGCCAATCTGTTTCGCATGTGGGCCGAGCCCTGAGCGCCAGAAAAGAAAAAAGCCCGGCGATGCGGGCTTTTTTCACGCGTTCCGTGGGCGGCTCAGCGCTGGGAACCGTGCTCCTCGTGGGCGATTTCCATCACTTTCATCGCCAGGTCACGGTATTTTTCCGCATAGCCCTGCAGGGGGTGGCCGTCCTGTGCGGCATAGTACTCCACCGGCTGCACACCATTTTCGTGTTCATATTCCATGAACTTTTTCTGCATTGCCAGCATTTCCTGGATCATTTCTTGTTTCGTTGCCATGAGCTTTGATCTCCGGGTCATTGACGTTTTCGCCATGGTAGTGCAGGGGCCGGAACCGCTCCATATCCCAATGGATAAAGAGACAGAAGCGCCTCTATTACTGTCGGTCAGGCAAGCATCAGGTATTGATGGAAGCTATGCCCTTGTGGGGTACAAACACGCCCAGGCCCAGCTTCTGCCAGTCGCCCAGCCCGTGGGTCTGCACCCGGATGGATTCGTCCGGCTTGAGGTCGGCCAGCATCAACCTGCGGGTGAAGATGGGCCCTGACGGCCCCTGCACGAATTCGGTCTTGCCGCACAGGGCCTTTTTCACCGGCACATCCATCTCCGCCAGCGCCGCGACCATGCGCTGCAAAAACTGTTCTTCACTTTCCGCCTCCTCACCGGGCACATGGCGGGAAAACACCACCGCGTAAGGGTTGATCTCCCGCTCGTGCGCCTTGCCGATGCGCATTTCACGGCCGCCAATCTGCAACTGCTGACCGGCCAGCGCCTGCACATCATCCAGCCGTTCCCGGGGCACGCGCAATTCCAGGCGGGAGCGGCGCGAGAGCAGAATCTCACCCTGTTCCTCATCCGGGCGTTCCCAGCCATTCTGGCTGGCGGCACCATAGATCAGGTGCAGGGCGGCCTGCGGTTCCTGCTCGAACCAGGGCAGCGCCCGGCAGATTTCCGCCGAAAGCTCGGCGGCATGATCCAGGGGCACGGCCCGGCACTGCAACTGGAACAGTACATCCACCACCGGCGCCTGTTCCGCCTTCTTTTCTTCCTCTTCCTGCCAGAACATGTCAGTCACCAAAACCGGGGATGAGATTAAAGGCGTTTTCCAGTTGCATTTCCCAGTTGTCCGGGGTGTCCTCGAAGGGTGGCTTCACATCCATTTGCAGTTGCATGGCACCTTCCTGCGCCTTCTGCCGGATCAGCTGCTGCAGGCCCTTGAAGGTTTCAATCTGTCGGTTCTGCATCAGCAATTCACTCAACCAGATGGTCATGGCGTTCTCTCCCGCACCCTTGCCGGGTGTCTGTGTTTTGCCTTGGCTGGAGGTTTCAGGCCGCTGCCGGTTGCGCGGGGTAGCGATCAAAGAACCGCGCCCGGTACATCAGCCGGCCGGCTTGCGGATCATCGCGAAAGCCCTTGCGGCCATGCAGCACATTATTGCAGATCAGCCCTTCGCCGGCTTTCAGCCTGTAGTGATAGATGGGGATGGTTTCTCCCTGCAGCAAGTCCATCAGTGCCGCGCGCGCTGCGCGATGCAGGGGTTCGTCCTTCCAGATCACATTGTGCTTGCGGATGGTGAAGCGCATATGCAGCTGGCCGTGATCGTCCAGCGAGAATACAGGGCCACAGCGCGGTTCTTCTCCACCCTCTTCCCGATTGGGCGGGATGCAGAGCATGTCCGGCGCCATCAACGCGCGGATGTAGTCCGGGTTTTCATCCCGCAGATGAATATAGAGCAGCTCCGGGTCCATGAGAAAATTTTCCCCGCCTTCCGCGGCCGGGCGCACACAGTGCAGCACCATGCCGCGAATCCACTCCTCCGGGCGGTTGTAATAACCGTCGGTATGCCAGTTGATGGGCTTGTCGGTGTAGGGAATGTAGCGTTCGCGCTTGCCACTGGGATCACAGCTCAAGGCGGTAATGCCGCTGGGGTCGCTGCACAGATGGTAATCCAGCCGGGTCAGGCCGAAGTGCGCGGCCAGCTGGCGAACCAGTGTCCGGTCTTCGCCATCGTCGTCCAGAAAACGGTAGATGGCCATGTTGCAGCGTTGCAGCCGGTGGGCGATGGCCTCCAGCGCCGCCGGTTCCGGATTGGCCGCCTGCGGAATTTCCACCAGCAAC
The DNA here is from genome assembly GCA_015485125.1 of Lysobacterales bacterium. Lineage (GTDB taxonomy): Bacteria > Pseudomonadota > Gammaproteobacteria > Xanthomonadales > S139-57 > S139-57. The sequence goes on from WFUE01000130.1 coordinate 13,298, forward strand.
GCGCTCGCGTCAGCCGGCACCTGTGCCAGCTTCCACGCCCGCCAGCGCCGGTAGTCGTCTTCGTGCGCCAGGGAAAAGGGTTGCGCCATCAGCCTTCGTTGCGATTGGCGCGCAGCCCCTGCTCGACGGCGATCACGGCCGCTTCCACCCGCGAGTGCACATCCAGCTTGCGCAGAATGGCTTTCACATGCAGCTTGACGGTACCGTCGGAAATGCCCAGGTTGCGGGCAATGACCTTGTTGCTCTGCCCTTCAGCCAGCAGGGAGAGGATTTCCAGCTCTCGCGGGGTGAGGTTGGCAAAGGGGCTGGGGATGGGCGGAATGACGCCGTCGTCCTGCACCACCCGGGCCAGTACCGGGGCCAGATCGGGCGAGACTTCGGTCTTGCCCTGCATGATGTTGCGCAAGGCCGTGACCAGTGCGTCCGGGTCCATGTCCTTGAGCAGATAGCCTTGTGCGCCGGAGCGCAGGGATTCCACCAGATCCCGTTCGTCCGAGCTGGTGGTCAGCATCACCACCGGCATTTCCAGGCCCTGCTTGCGCAGCTCCCGCAGCACACTGATACCACTCATTTCCGGCATGCGCATGTCCAGCAGAATGATGTCCGGCTGGTGTTCCCTGGCCATCTTGATGCCTTCACGACCACCGCTCTGGGATTCCAGTACTTCGATGCCCCGTTGCTTGAGCAGTTTGGCCAACCCGAGTCGAAACAGGGTGTGGTCATCGATCATCAACACCTTCAGCTCACTCATATTCACCTCTCTTGGTTTCCCGCGCTATATGGTTGTCTTTCGCCCGGCATCGGGGTCATTGTATTCGTCATGCTCGAAATCGAGAATAATCCGCGTACCTTCATCCGGCTCGCTTTCAATCCGTAGTGTACCACCCAGCTTGCTGGCGCGTTCCTGCATGATTTTCATGCCGAAATGCTCGGAGAAATCATCCATTTCCCGAAAACGTATGCCCACGCCATCGTCCTCGATCATCATGTGAATATGGCCGGCGGCATCGGAACGCATCAAAATGCGTACCATGTTGGCCTGCGCATGCTTGCGGATATTGCTCAGTGCTTCCTGGGCAATACGGTACATCTGGATTTCCTTCTCCCGGGGCAACAGCACCGGATGCCATTCCTTCTGCAGAAAAACCTGAATGCCGTTGATGGTGTGGAATCGATCCAGCAGCTCCTGAATGGCGGAAACGATATTGCGTTTGTGGCTGGCGCCGCGAAAATGGGCGATCAGCTCGCGCAGTTCCTGGTTGGCGGTTTCAATGCTTTCCTCGATGCGCTCCATTTCCTGCCAGATGCCCGGCTCGTCTCCAATTTGCAGGGTCTGGTCCAGCACACGGATCTGAAAACGCAGGCTGGCGATGCTCTGGGCCAGTGAATCATGCAGCTCATGCGCCAGTTGCAGGCGTTCTTCCTGAATCACCTTCTGCATGCGGATGTCCATGATACGGGCGTTTTCCACCCCGATGGCCAGATGGCGGGTCACGCCTTCCAGCAAGTCATTCAGGTTGCGGTCTTCTTCCACCGAGCCCTTGAGCACGAACAGGTTGAACACACCCAAGGCCTTGCCCCGCACTTTCAGCGGGATGCACATCATGCTGTAGTCCGCGCCACGGCTTTCGTTCAGAACCTGATCCAGCAGTTGCGCATCATCCACAATCTGGATTTTCTCCGAACGCAGGGCCGGGTCGGTCAGCGCCCGGCGCAGCGGTTCAGCCCGCTGGCCCATCAGTCTTTCCTCGCGGATGCCGGATGCGGCGGCCACACGCAGTTTTTCCTCGTGGTCCACCAGCCAGACCAGGCCGGCATCGGCCTGGGCCACGTTGCGCAGAATATGCAGGGAGCGCGTGAGCAAATCATCCAGATCACGAAAATCCATCGCCCGTGCCGCCACTTCATAGCGGATATTCAGCGCATGGCCTTTCTTCAGCCGCTCCTGGGTATCCCGCATGCGGTCGGCAACGAGATTCATTTCTCCCGCGATGGGCTGCAACAGCGGATCCCCAGTCAGCAGCGTGGCCGAGGCAAAGTCGTTGGCGGCCAGCTTTTCCAGCCAGCGCCGCATCATTTCCAGCTGTTGTTCGCAGGTTTCCGGCATGGTCTGTTATTGCTCGGGTTTCACGGTACAGTTGGGGTCATTGGGATTGATGAAAACAAACTGCTTTTCATCGGAGCCTTCCAGTTCGACAAAATCCAGTACGGTTCCTTTCAGCAGGTCTTCACTGAAAGGAGAGATGACCACTTCCACCCCGTTGCTCTGGATGGTCTTGTCCTCTTCCGTAACATTGTCTTCGAAACCCATGGCATATTGAAAATTGCCCTGTTCGTCGCGCTTGACGGCGATGCGCAAGGGCATGCCCAATAAATTGCTCTCACGTGCCGCGGCCTGTATTTGCTCGGCGGCGGCCTTGCTGATTTCGATCATCTGGTTTTCTCCCGTATAAATTGTACAAATGCGTCTACCCAGGGCGATGACTCAGTATGCCGCAAATGGGCATAGCCGGCGACGGTATTTTTGTACACCAGCCCGTCATGCACCCCATCCAGCCCCGTACCACGCCTTACTTGCCAGGCATAACGCTGGCCATTTTCCACTGCCGGCAAGGGGCGCCAGGCGGAGTGATGAAATTCGTGCGCGTGCACGACTTCACTGCCTTGCCATGGCCATGGGTGATCTTGTGCCTGAATGCGCATCAGCCCCCGACCCACCGGCCGGGCCTGCATTTCCACATCAAAGGGCAAGAATCCGGCCATGGGCCAGCGTTTGCCATCAACAACAATATGCTGGCCCAGATACATCAAGCCACCGCATTCCGCGTAACAGGGCAACCCCTGCTGCAATGCGGCAAGGACGGCTTCTCGCATCCTGTGATTGGCACTGAGCGCCTCGGCCTTCATTTCAGGAAACCCACCGCCGATAAACAGCGCGTCCATTTCAGGCAAGGTGGTGTCATGAATGCTGTTGATGGAAACGATTTCCGCACCCAGTGTTTCAAACCGTTCCAGGTCATCGGGATAATAAAAGCCAAATGCCTGATCCTGAAATATTCCGAGACGAAAGGTTTGCTGCCTGGGTGCTGACGCCCCTTGTACTGGCGTTTCAAACGCATGCTGCGGTAATCGTTGCAGCCATGTATCCACATCCAGTTGTGTATCTAACTGAGTGGCCAGAAGCTGAAGGGTGTCTTCCGTGTTTTCCGCCTCATTGGCCGGTTGCAGCCCCAAATGCCGTTCCTGCACGGCCGCGTGCCTTTGACGTTCGATCACGCCCAGGATGGGCATGCTCGGATAACGCGCACAGACCTCCAGCAATCGCTGTCGATGACGGGGCCCGGCACATTGATTCAGCAATGCGCCCTGGAAGCGTAGCCCCGGTTCAAAAGTGGCATAGCCATGCAACAAGGGGGCAATGCCACGGGTAAACCCGGTGACATCCACCACCAGCATCACGGGAATATCCAACAAACGAGCCAGGGCGGCATTGCTGTCCTTGCCGTCCACATCCTGACCATCAAACAGGCCGTGATTGCCCTCCACCAGCACGATATCGGCATCTGCGCTCTTGCGAAAAAACAGATCACGGATTTCGCTGGCGCTCTGGGTGTTGAAATCCAGATTGTAGGAAGGCCTGCCGCTGGCCTTGCGGTGCCAGATCGGATCGATATAGTCCGGCCCTTTCTTGAACATCTGCACGCGCAAGCCCCGATCTCGCAAGAGACGCGCCAAAGCCAGTGCAATCATGGTCTTGCCACTGGACTTGTGTGGTGCAGAGATCATCACGGCCTGCATGGCTGCTCCCCAATGGGTTGGTCTAGCGAATCCAGCAACTGTTTCGCGGATCCTGTGGTTACGCCTGTTACATTAGCACTTTCTACACTATTGCTGTAAAGAAAAAAAAGGCCCGGCTATGCCAGGCCTTTTTCAGCGGATTGCTATTCAGTCCTTGCTGTGAGCCGGGTCCACTACCTGGTCACTGAGGCTGGAAGGCAGCAGCCGCAACACCCGCATGCCCACAAAAGTGGCCAGTATGGTCAAGGCAAAGCCCCCCAGACCCAGCAGAAACTCGGGCAGTGAAGGATGATATTCAGCCACCACACCGTCATAGAAACTGCTGGAGACAATCTTGTCGGCAAAGAGTGGCATGGGATAGGCCTGCCCGGCAATGATGGTGACATACATCTGCGCCAGACCACCAATAATCACCAGCAGCGCACCCAGCAGGATCAGGTTGCGGTTCCTGCCCAGTGTGGGGTGGTAGAAGATGGCCAGCGGCAACAGGGTGCCCAGGCCAATCTGGCCGATCCAGAATACGGCTGTGTAGATACCGCCACTGGTCAGAATCCAGATTTCATAATCATGCGCCTTGGCCCAGTATAGATTGGTCAGGTGATGAATGATGGTCATCAACAATACCGCTCCTACAAAGGTTCCCAGCAGGTTCTTCAGACGGAACAGGATTTTCTCCCCCAGTTCGCGACCATCGAAACGGCAGGCCAGCTTGAGCATGACCATCTTGAAGGCGAGACCATAGCTGAAGGACATGATGATGAACATCGGGGCCAGCAGAGCACTGGCATAGGCGGTACGCGCCACGATAAAACCAAAGATGGAACCGGTACCCGTGGTCAGGATCAGTCGCCAGACAAAGGCGGCAAAACCGGCCTTGGGGTAGTGCTTGTACATCTTGTAGTCCATCATGAACCACAGATAGATACCGGTGAAGAACAGGAAACCGTTATAGAGGATCATGTTCCAGGCGAAGATGGACCGGAAGTTGTACTTCGTGGCCGCCACGATCAACCGATCCGGACGCCCCAGATCCAGTACCAGAATCATCAGGCCACCCACCAGCAGGGCCATGGCGATCCAGGCGGACAAGCGCCCCAGGGGTTTGTACTGGTACTTGTCAAATACCGTACCAATGGAAGCGATATTCAGGGCACCGGAGGCGGCCACGATGAGAAAGACGGCAAAAACATGTGGCAACCCCCAGACAATCTGGTTGCTCATGCCGGTGACCCAGTGACCCTCGTGCTCCATGTAAAGCGCGGCCAGTAGGCCCGCACCCAGCACGGCCGCTACAATAGCCAGAAAAGTGAGTACGGACTTGTTCAGTTCGATTTCAAGATATTCGACGGGATTTTTCATCTGGCTCACAATCCTCAGTTGATGCCCTGATAGCGCACACCGGTGTTCAGCCCGAGATCCTCGCGAATCTGCTGACCACCCTCACGCAACAGTGCCTGGGAAATCTCGCTCTCGGGATCGTTGAGATCACCAAATATCATTGCCTGGTGTCCTTCCAGCTTGCAGGCTTCCACACAAGCCGGAATGCCCCCCTTGTCCACGGTGTATACGCACATGTTGCAGGATTCCACCGTTCCCTTGCCCCGGGGCGTATGCGGCAGTGGATTTTCGGTTTCTTCATGCAGGAAACTCCGTGCCTTGTAGGGGCAGGCCATCATGCAATAGCGACAACCGATACACAGATGGCGGTCCACCAGTACGATGCCATCCTCGCGCCGGAAAGAAGCGCCTGTCGGGCAAACATCCGCACAAGGCGGGTGTTCGCAATGCTGGCACATGATGGGGAAGGAACTGACCTTGCGGGTCAGCGGATCTTCCACCTTGAGTTTGCGAATCCACTGCGGGTCCTTGTCAGGACGTCCATGGGTTTCGATGCCATGCTTGTTGTGGCATGCGGTAACACACGCGTCGCACTCTGTGGTGCATTTGCGCGTATCAATGAGGATGCCCCAGCGATTCTTGTCGGATATTCGCTGATCATCCGGCTTGGCCTTGACTTCATGCAGCACCAGACCGGGAAGAATGGTCATGGAGGCGATCACGCTGACCGAGCCGCCCAGAAAAGACCGGCGCTCCGGTTGTGCGGGCTGGTTACAATCGCAGGATTTGCAACTCATTGGCGAGCCTCCATCAAGGTATTGCGAATGGTGTCTTCCGAAAGCCCTTGCCGCAGCATCACAGGATGGCGAGCCTGTTCATAGGCCTCCTCCGGTTTATCGGCATGGCATTGGAAACAGTCAATCTTCACGGCTGCATAGGTGTGACAGGAATTACAGAAGTGTTTTTCCGTTTTCACGGAAACCCACTCACCCTTCTCGTCCTTGGTAGCATGGCAGTTGATGCATTCCACCAGGCTGAACTGCGGGTTGCGATAGCCCTCGTGCACGGTTTCGTCCCGCTGGTGCAGGATGTATTTCATATGATTTTTCCGCATTTCATCCGTGGGTCGCACGCAGGATTCACCCTTGCGTGCTTCCGGAATCTGCGGCAATACACCTGACCAGGCTGCCAAGGGCAGCAACAGGCCAATCAGCAATGCAATCAGCCCTTGTCGCATCTTAGTGATCTCCCATGCCCATGTCGATGTAGCCGGTGGGGCAGACATCCGCACAGATGTGACAACCAATACAACGTGTATAGTCGGTAGCCACGTAACGGCCCGTAGTGGACTCGTTTTTGGGCACGCGGTAGACCGCATCCTGCGGGCAGTAGATCACGCAGTTGTCACACTCGAAGCACAGACCACAGCTCATGCAACGCTCGGCCTCGGCCACGGCCTTTTCTTCTTCCAGACCCTTGACCCGCTCCTCGAAATGACCCAGTACATGGTCGGAATCCGGCACATCGGTCTCGCGCAGGTTGCGTGGCTCTTCCGGGAAGTGACCCAGGAACAGGTGGTCGGCAGAAATGATTTCCGCTTCCGAACGGTCGTCGAAATTGTGGATGGCGAACTTCTGTTCGGAAGTGCCCCATACATAATCCGGCTGATAATCATCCGGATCCAAACCGGCTTCGTGCAGCTTCTCCATCAGGTTGAAGTGGTGTACATCCACCTTCGGGCGCTTGTGGAATTCCTTGCCGTTAAGGAATTCATCCACGGTATCCGCCACCACGGAACCCTGACCAATGGCCGTGGTCAGCAGGTGCGGACGCACGATGTCACCGGCCACGAAGTGCTTGGCACGCCCGGGCACGCAGTAGAACTTGTCGGCGTCCATCAGGCCTCGACCATTGTCAAAGTCTTCCAGGCCCTTGAGGTCACCGGTCTGGCCAATGGCCGCCACGATCACATCGCACTCGATTTCAAACTCGGTACCTTCGCGGGCCACCGGGCGACCATCGACCATGTCACACTCGGCCATCTTCAGGGCCACGGCACGACCTTCGTCATTGAGGATGACTTCCAGCGGCATCACGCTGCACTTGATGTCCACCCCTTCGCGCAGTGCATCTTCCACTTCCTCTTCGGAAGCGGTCATCTCGTCCTGCGGGAACAGGGAGGTCAGGGTGACGGTCGCCGGACGACGGTCCAGGCCATCCTCATGCACGGCCTTGCCGGCAATCACATCTTCCATGGGCGCCGCACCATCGGCGGTGCCCAGGCGACGGGAAACGGACACCACGTCGATGGAGGTATCACCACCACCCACGCAAACCACTTTCTCGGGCACATATTTCAGCTTGCCCTGGTTGAAGCGTTCCAGCATGCCCACACCGGTCACGCAGTTGGGCGTGCCTTCCCAGCCGGGTACCGGCAGGCCGCGACCCGTCCAGCAGCCGATGGCCCAGATAATGGCATCGTAGTCTTTTTCCAGCTCCTCGACGCTGACATCCTCGCCCACGCGCACACCGGTACGCACTTCGATGTCACCCATGTCGAGAATCCGCTGGATTTCATGATCCAGCACATCCCGTGGTGTCCGATAGCCGGGGATACCGTAACGCATCATGCCACCCAGCTCTTCCTGGGCGTCAAAGATGGTGGAGGCATGGCCTTTCTTGCGCAGCTGGTAGGCTGCGGACATGCCAGCCGGGCCGCCACCGATAATGGCCACTTTCTTTCCGGACAATGCCGCCGGTGCCTGGAACTTGTAGCCTTTTTCGAAGGCGGTATCACCGATGAACTGTTCCACGGAATTGATGCCGACGAAGTCATCCACCACATTGCGGTTACAACCTTCCTGACAGGGTGCCGGGCAGACACGACCCATCATGGAGGGGAAGGGGTTGGCCGTGGTGGAGCGCAAGAAGGCATATTCGTGCTTGTCCACGTCAGCAGGCGGCTTCTCGATGCCACGGACGATCTGCAACCAGCCACGAATGTCCTCGCCGGAAGGACAACTGCCCTGACAAGGCGGGGTACGGTGCACATATGTCGGGCACTTGTGCGATGTATCCTGGACAAAGATCTTCTTGGTCAGATCATTCCACTCGTGTTCGCCATCCTCAAATCTTCTAAAGGTATGGCTTTTCTTCATGTCTTCAGCTGAGGTAGACATCGCGCCTCTCCTAATTCAATTAAATTTCACCGAACCAGTACGATTTATTCGTGCTGGTCAAAAACCAGAGCATCCCCAACCAGTTGGTGCAGGCTCAGAATGCTGTCCATCTCGAATCCGTAATACGGCATGACCTTGGTGAACTGGCTCTTGCAGATCGCGCAGATGGCCACCAGGTGATCCACGCCGTAGTTGTCATGCACATGCTTGAGTGCCTCCATCCGCGGCAGGGCACCCTTGACCCGCAGTTCCATCAGGTCATCGGTCAGCAGGCCGCCGCCACCGCCGCAACAGAAGGTGCTTTCGCAAATGGTTTCCCGCGGCATGTCGTGGTAGTTGTTGACCACCGACTTGAGAATGGCCCGAGGAATCTTGAACTGGCCACCCGGCTCGTTGCCCATGCGTGAGCCCCGTGCCACATTGCAGGAATCATGGAAGGTCACATTGAGATGATCATTGGCGGAAGGATCCAGCTTCAATTGCCCTTTCTGAATGGCATCCCAGGTCACTTCACAAATGTGCTGCGGCACCGGGTAATTGGGGTCGAGAAAATCAAAGGGCCCCGCCAGGGTATTGAGGAAGCTGTAGGCCACCCGCCAGGCATGGCCACACTCGCCGAACACGATACGCTTGACACCCAATTCCAGTGCCGCCTTGCGGATGCGCAGGGCCAGGCGTTGCATGTTCTCGTAACTGCCGATGAACATGCCGAAGTTGGCCGCCTCGCTGGCGAAGGAACTCATGGTCCAGCTGATGCCCAGCTGGTGGAAGACCTTGCCATAACCAATCAGGCCGTCGATATGCGGCTCGGCAAAGAAGTCGGCGGACGGGGTGATCAACAATACATCAGCGCCCTTCTCATCCAGCGGATAGCGCACGGGCACGCCGATATCCTCTTCGACCTCCTCTTCCAGATCCAGCAGCGTATCCTTCAGCGCTGGCTGAGGCAGACCCAGGTTGTTACCCAGCGTCTGCGCCTTGTGGATGATCTCGTTGCAGTACTTCTGCCCCACGCCGACAGAGTCCAGAATCTCCCGGGCAGCCATGGAAATCTCTGCGGTATCGATACCATAAGGGCAAAATACAGAGCAGCGACGACACTGGGAGCATTGGTGGAAATAGCTGTACCACTCGTCCAGCACTTCCTTGTTCAGATCCACCGCGCCAACCAGTTTCGGGAAATACTTGCCGGCAAAAGTAAAGTAGCGACGATAGACCTTGCGCAGCAGATCCTGACGGGCCACCGGCATGTTTTTCGGGTCCGCCGTGCCCAGGAAGTAATGACACTTGTCGGTACAGGCACCGCATTTCACACAGGCATCGAGAAAGACCTGGAAGCTGCGATACTTGCCCAGCAGATCGCCCATCTTGTCCAGCGCGGCCTGCTCCCAGTTTTCCACCAGCTCGCCGGGGTAGCCCAGCGGTTGCTGCCATTGTTCCTTGGAAACAAACGGTTGGCTGTGCGCCATCGCCCCTTCCTGAAGTTCGGGGATTTCGATATGTTCCTTCAGCTCGGGTACTTCAAAATCTGCCACGATACATCTCCAAAATCAGGTCAGGGTCAGGATGACTTGGTGGGTTCGTTGGGCAATTCAGCCGCCCATGGGGACAAATGGCGCTTTTCACGCGGGTTGTCCACCTGATTGCGGGTCGGACTGAAGAACACCCCTGGCGCATGCAACAGCTTGCTGATGGGAAATACCATCATCAACAGCGATACCATGGTGATGTGCGCGATCAGTATGGGATCAGCCGGGAATGGTTGAAAATCGAGACGCATCAGGCCCATGAAAAAGGCCTTCACCGCGACGATATCAGTATGAGAAACAAAACTCATGCCAATGCCCGTCAAGGTGATACCCAACAGCAGCGCCAGCATCAGATGATCACTGGGTGCTGAAATGTAGCGAATGCGCTCAACAAAAATCCGGCGTGCCCACAGGCCAAGCAGACCAATCAGCATGGCAAAGGCACCGTAACGGCCAAAGGGCTGAATGATCTCCACCCACCACCAGACCGGATCGGTGAAATAGCGCAGATGGCGGGCCAGCACGACAAACAGCGCCATGTGAAACATCCAGCCAAAGATCCAGATCCACTTGTTGGACTTGAACAGACTGTTGAACAGAACCACTTCAGAGGCCATTCGCAATACCACGCCACCCTGGGTCACCGGTGCCGGTGTGGTGGGGATCTTCAACGGGGCTGGTGTCTTCGCATAGGTATAGATCTTTCTGCCCAATCCCACCAGCAAGATGGCGCTGGCCGAATAGAACATGACAGTCATAATGACAGTCAGGATACTCATACAAACATCCTCTGAAATCGTTCGATAAACACTTCGGGCCCGACCCGGTGGCCGGGCCCGACAGTTATTACACGCAGCCGGTCGGCTTGGGCAGACCCGCGTACTTACAAGCCTGCTTGGCAGGACCATACGGGAACAGCTGGTACAGGTACTTGCTGTTACCCTTGTCCTTGCCCAGCTTCTTGCCAATGGCCTTGGTCAGCACGCGCACGGCGGGAGCAATCTGATACTCCTCGTAGTATTCACGCAGGAAGTTGATCACTTCCCAGTGCGCGTCGGTCAGTTCGCAATCATCCGCGGCGGCCATGGCGGCACCCACTTCCGGAGTCCAGTCGTTCAGGTTGGCCAGGTAGCCTTCTTCATCAGTTTCGTAGGTTTTGCCGTTTACTTCGATGCTCATGGTATTTCTCCTCGATAGATGCGTCGCATCCAGTTAAACATTCACGCTTACAGCCAGGCGTTGACCTGGTCATACTGCGTGGTCAAATCAACGAAGCCGTCAAAATCCACCGATTCGACGCCTTCTATCAGAGCCTGGTCTGCCAGGCCTCTTGCCTTGAGGTCCGGCTCCAGTACAAACACCTTCCGGTCTGCCAGGGCAGCCTTGACCAGATCGGCCTTGGCACCACCGGCCAGCGCGGCGTAGACGCCGTCTTCGATCAGCAGAATGGCTGCACCGGCATCACTGCGTTGCACGCAGGATTCCAGCGACGCCTTCTCGTAAGGTGATTTGTTGACAGTATGCAAAATGGCCATGTTCTTGTTCTCCTCAGAAGCTCAGCAGGACGTCTTGCTCTTCGATGAGCTTCTTGACCTCATCGCGGCTGACCAGACGAATGGAATCCTTCTCGGCCCAGTCGTCATCCTCGTCTTCCCAGGTCAGATGCTGCAGATCGTCCAGCGTCAGGCCACGCTCTTCCAGGGACTCCTTTTCCACATACAACTTGGAAACATCGTAGTCACCCAGTGCCGCATAGGCAGGCGAGAAATTCTTCATGCCCACGCCTTCGGTGTTCTGGCCCTTGGTGAGCTGGAACACGCCGTCATCAATGAACAACAGGCTGACATCCTGCTCAAGGGCGGCGGCAATCAAAACGACTTCCAGCGACTCCTGGGCATAGATGGTGCCGTAGGGCGCCCGGCGATTGACGAACATGAACTTCTTGCCGTCGTTTTCTTCACTCATGGATCGTTCTCCCAATCAAAAAACGTGGCTTAGTCGCCAAACTCAACCAGACGATCGGCCTGAATACAGGCTTCGACCAATTGCCCCAGGCCGGTGATGTGAAACACTTCGGCGATGTTGTTCACATCCTTGCCCCAGCGTTGCGCTTCACCTTCATCCAGCAAACCCCGGCGTTGTGCGGCAGCCACACAGACGGACAGGTCCAGATCATGTTCCTTGCCCAGTGCCACCCACTTCTCGGTGATGTTGCGATCGTCCTGTGGCGGCACGCCCAGGCGGGTCGCGTTGTTCACACCGTCGTGATAGAAGAACACACGGATGATTTCGTGGCCCTTGTCCAGCGCGGCCTTGCAGAAATTGTAGGCCGTGTCGGACGCCTGATGGTTGTAGGGCCCTTCGTTGATCATGATTGCGTATTTCATGAACCAGTTTTCCTCGTCAAAGTCGGCAGCAGGGGTTGCCTGCTGCCGCAGGCATCAGAAGCGGATGTGCGTAGATGCGTTCAGGTTCTTGCGAGCACCACGCCAGTTATCCACGTGATAACGGGTGAACGGCAAGCCGGTCAGCTCGAAGAAACGCGGCCAACCGATACGCTCGATCCAGTCGTTGATCCGCTCCCAGTCCTTGGCATCCTCCTTGTAGACCTTGAGGATGTTCTTGACGATAGCGGTTGCTTCGGGCCAGCGCGGCGGGTTGTTGGGAATGCCGGCAGCCACCAGCTTCTGGAAAGTCGGCTTGCCACGGGCGTTGGAGTGATTGCCACCCACCCAGATGGCCAGCTTGGTGTATTCGGCATCGTTGATCTGCATGGGCGGACACGGCGGGAAGCAGGCACCACAGCAGATGCACTTCTTCTCGTCCACTTCCAGGGAGGGCTTGCCGTTGACCATGGCCGGACGAATGGCGGCCACCGGGCAGCGTGCCACCACGGAAGGACGCTCACAGACATTGGCCACCAGATCGTGGTTGATGCGCGGCGGCTTGGTGTGCTGCACGTTGATGGCGATATCACCCTGGCCACCGCAGTTGATTTGGCAGCAGGAGGTGGTGATATGCACACGGTTGGGCATGTTCCAGTTACGGAACTCGTCAATCAGCTCGTCCATCATCGCCTTCACCACGCCAGAGGCGTCGGTACCGGGGATGTCGCAGTGCAGCCAGCCCTGGGTGTGGGACAGCGTGGTCACGGAGTTGCGGGTACCGCCCACGACGAAACCGGCCTCTTCGACGGCCTTGATCAGGGGCTCGACCTTGGATTCGTCAGCCACCTGATACTCGATGTTGGAGCGGATGGTGAAGTGCACATAGCCGTCACCGTACTTGTCACCGATTTCGGTGAGCTTGCGCAGGGTGTAAAGATCGAGAATCCGCTGGGTGCCCACGCGAATGGTCCAGATCTTGTCGCCACTGTGCGCCACGTGCAGCAGTACGCCCGGGCGGGGATCTTCATGATAGGCCCAGTTGCCATAGTTCTTGCGCATCACGGGATGCATGTACTGGAATCCGTCAGGACATCCGGATTCAATAGGTTCGCGCATTTCAGACATGATTGTCTCCAGAAAGCTTGATTAATAATGACCGGCGCCGGGCGCACTGCCCGGCACCAAAACAGATCTGAATCAGGCTTGAGCCGCCTTCTTCTCGGCTTGCTTGGCAAACCACTCCTTCGCAGCCTCGTCCCAGCCGTCGGTCCGTACATAGGACACGTTGCGCGGGTTGCTGATCATGTGGGGGTCCACATCGATATCCAGGCCCTCGAGGAAGTTCACCAGACCGATACGCTCGATCATCTCGCCGCAACGTTCGTGCTCCAGGCCGTTCTCGGCCCAGAAGTCGATCACTTCTTCGGCGAACTCCACCAGCTGCTCGTAATCCTCTTCGGTTTCCAGCTTCATGAAGGGCACGATCACGGTACCCATCAGATCACCGATTTTCAGGGTACGCTTGCCACCGATGAGAATGGTCACGCCCTTGTCGTCTCCCGGAGACAGTGCCTTGGGCATCACATTCAGGCAGTGCATGCAGCGCACGCAGTTGCGGTTGTCCACCTGCAGTTCGTTGTCGTCGGTCAGCGCCAGTGCATTGGTGGGGCAGCGGCTGATGACATTGTCAATCAGGTACTGACGACCCTTGGTTTCACAGTAGGCCTTGACCTGCTCCTGATCCACCTTCATGTCGTCGCGCCAGGTGCCAATGACGGCAAAGTCGGAACGCTCGATGGCGTTCTGGCAGTCATTGGGGCAACCGGAAATCTTGAACTTGAACTTGTATGGCAGTGCCGGACGGTGCACATCATCCGTAAAGTTGTTCAGCAGGTGACGGTGGATGACATGCTCATGCGCACAGGACATTTCGCAACGAGCCGCACCCACACAGGACATGCCGGTACGCACACAGGGGCCGGCACCACCCAGATCCCAGCCGTATTCGTTGATCTCATCGAAGAAGTGCTGGGTACCCTCGGTGTCGGTACCGATAAACATGATGTTGCCGGTCTGGCCGTGGAAGGTGATCAAACCGGAACCGTACTTCTCCCAACTGTCGGCCAGCTTGTTCAGCATGTCCGTGGTGTAGAAGTTGCCGGCGGGCGGCTGAACACGCAGGGTATGGAATTCCTTGGATTCGGGGAAGGATGCCGCCACCTCGGAAAAGCGCGGGATGATGCCGCCGCCATAACCGTAGACGGAAACCGTACCGCCCTTCCAGTAACCCTTGCGGGTCTCGTACGAATGCTCAAGCTGGCCCAGCAGACTGTTGGTCACGGAACGAATACGCTCGTTCTCATGGTTGTCTCTCAGGCGCTTGATTCCACTGATGAAGCTGGGCCATTCGCCATTCTCCAGCTCATCCAGCATCGGGGTATCGTAGATTTTATCAGCCATTGTCAAATCCTCGTTCGCAGGTGCACCACGCGATTATCATGAAAACCTATGGAGCCGGCTCGCGCCCACTCCGGGAAAACAGGAACACGGAAAACAGGTGAGTTCCGTGTCGTTAGCAGTCTAGTGGGCGCGTGCCCCGAGCAAAATCACACGATGGGGGTAACGGCCATCCAGCGTCTATCTCGATAGGGATAGCGGCCTGTCGAAATCCCGTTCCCGCGTCCACAACCATGCGAATCATTATGTGGCTCAACCAGCTGAAAAACATATCCTTTCCGAGGGAGAGCCAGCCTCCTACACCCCACCCATCTGCCTGACAGCCTGCTAAATCAACAAGTTACCCATACCCCAGCCGCTGCTTCAATTTTTTTCAACGACTTCTGTGCATTCATCAGGACTGGCCGTCACGCAGCAGCCGCTTTCCCACTCCCCCCACAGCGATAGATTGATTCCATCCGCTTGTACTGCTTAGACTTGCCACACCATTGAGGCCATCCTTGTGGAGAAAACGATGCCCTACTATGTCTATCGCGTTGAAAACGCAGCCATGGAGCTGGTCAAGAATCTAGAGCTTCTTGACGAGAAGGAAAAGTTCAAGGAAGCCAAACAAGTGGCGCGTCAGTACCGCGTTCAACATCCCGACCTGCCCCCGGAAACCTTCAAGGTCATCTTTGCCGCCACACCACTGGAGGCCGAAGAATTGCTGATGGAAAAACGGGAAAAGCCCATTCTGATGGAACACGAAAAATAGCCAGGCATGGAAGCATCCCTCACATTGACCACGGATATGATGCTGGTCCTGGCCGTTCTTGGCCTGACCATGGCCCTGTTCGTATTCGAAATTGTCCGGGTAGATGTGGCCGCTGTCAGCATCATGGTGCTGCTGGGGTTGTCGGGCATGGTGCCTGGAGACCATTTGTTCAACGGTTTTGCTTCCAATGCCGTCATCTCCATCATAGCAGTCATGATTCTTGGCGCGGGTCTCGACCGAACCGGGGTCATGAGCAAGGTCGCCGGCCTGATCCTCAATATCGGAGGCCGCTCGGAGACCCGCATCATACCGCTGGTATCAGGCACGGTCGGCATCATCTCCGGCTTCATGCAGAATGTGGGTGCAGCCGCCCTGTTCATTCCGGTGATCTCCCGCATCTCCACCCGCTCGGCCATCCCCATGTCGCGACTGCTGATGCCCATGGGCTTCTGCGCCATCCTCGGTGGCACACTGACCATGATCGGTTCATCACCGGTGATTCTGCTCAATGATCTCATCGAAACCGCCAACCAGTCCCTGCCCGAGGGTATGGAGCCCATCCCCACCTTCGGACTGTTCGACATCACCCCCGTGGGCCTGAGTCTGATCGTTGCCGGCATCCTCTATTTCCTGCTGTTGGGGCGCCATCTGCTGCCCAGCGACCCCTCGCAGGTGGCCATGCCGGGCGAAACCAAGGACTATTTCTCCGAGGTCTACCAGATCAAGGGTGAATTGGTCGAACTACTGGTCACCGTGGACAGCCCACTGGTGGGCATGAATGTGCTGGAGGCGGAAAGCCATCCGGGCATGCCGGTACTCATCGCGATGAAGTCTGGCGAGGAAGCCATCATGGCACCGCCTGCGGACGAGATGATCTGGGTGGGTTGCGTACTGGCTGTACTGGGCAACCGTGAACAGATCCGCCGTTTTGCCGAAGACAACGAACTCAAGGTGCTGCCGGGATTGAATCATTTCCGCAACCAGCTCAACCCTGCGCGGGCCGGTATCGCGGAAATTCTCATTGCCCCCAATTCCAAGTATGCCGGCAGCACCATTGGTGAAGAACATTTTCGCCAGCGCTACCAACTCAGCATTCTTGCCGTCAACCGTGGCGGCGAGGTACACCGGGAAAACCTGCGGGACTGGGTACTGGCCCCCGGCGATACCCTGGTGGTACACAGCAGCTGGAAAAACCTGGCCGAACTGAAAAAGAACCGTGACTTCGTAGTCATTACCGACCTGCCCACCGAGGAAGAACGTCCCCACAAGGTACTGCACGCGGTCTTCTTCTTCCTCCTGGCCATGAGCATGGTGTTCTTCACCGACTTCAAACTTTCCATTGTGCTGCTGACCGGCGCCATGGGCATGGTACTCAGTGGTGTGCTCAGCATGGATGAAGCCTATCAGGCCGTCAGCTGGAAAACCGTTTTCCTGCTGGCCGGACTGATTCCACTGGGCTACGCCATGGAACACAGCGGCACCGCTGCCTGGATTGCCCAGCAAACAGTCACCCACCTGGGCCATGTACCGGAATGGGTGCTGCAATCCGCCATTGCCGTGCTGGCCACCTTTTTCAGTCTGGTCATGTCCAATGTGGGTGCCACCGTCCTGCTGGTACCCCTGGCCATCAACATCGCCATTGCCTCCGGCGGTGATCCGGCGGCCTTCGCCGTTACCGTCGCCCTGGCCACCTCCAATGCCTTTTTGTTGCCCACCCACCAGGTCAATGCCCTGATCATGGGCCCCGGCGGCTACAGCGTGAAGGATTTCATGCGGGTCGGCGGCATCATGACCCTGCTATTTCTCGCCGTGATGATGCCGGTGGTGGATTTTCTGTTCTGACCCACAAGTCCGTGCCGGCTTTGCTACAATCCGCCGATGAAAAAATTCTTCATCTGGTTGACAGTCATTACCCTCACCATTGCCCTGGTCCTGCCTTTTGTGCTGGGCCGGTTGCTGGCCGAGGCCTACCCGTCCCTGCTGCAACAGACCCTCGGCCAGCCGGACAGCCCTGCCCGCCTGGACCAGCTCGACTTTTCCGCCGGCTGGTTCAGCAGTGATGCCCGCTGGTTGTTGCGCGTCGGCAATCAAACACTGGAACTGAACGACCACCTGCGCCATTTCCCGCTACAGGAAAAAGCCGTGCTGGATGGCAAGCTGCAAAGCCCTTCCCTGCCACTGGAACTAAGCTACCGTCTCGGACTGGATCGCAACATCCACCTGAACGGGCGCTTGCTTCCCGGTCAACAGGGGCTGGCTATCTGGAAAAATGGCCAGTGGCAGGCCGAACTGAACCCGGAAATCTGGACAGGGCACGCCAACGGCAAACTGGAACTGCTACTACTGCCTGGAGCGCAGGCCAAAAACCTGCACTTTGCCGGCCAATGGCAGGGGCCGCAGTGGCAATGGGCCGTGGGTGCCGATACCTGGGCACAAGGCCCGCTGCAATGGAAAAACGCCCTGCTGGGCCTGGAACACCATGACCAGCAGCTGCGCTTCAAAGGCAAAAGCGATCAGATGCTGTTCCAACACACCGGCTGCAAGGATGTGAAACTGGCCGGCATGCTTTTGCCCGGCCAACCGGCCTACTGGGCCAGGCTGCTACCCCTGCTGGGTCCGATGCAACAACTGGACTGGCTGCGCTTTGCCAGCGAAACCCTGCCCGAACTGCTTATGGCCAACCCCGCCATTCATATCGAATCCGCCACGCTGGATTGCGGTGACAACCAGCCCCTGCGCCTGCAACTGGAACTGCAATTGCTGCACATGCCCCCCGGCCAGATTCTGCAACCCACGGCCTGGCTCAACCACCTGCAAGCCCGGGGCTGGCTGGAAGCCACGCCCGAACGGTTGCAACGCATGGGCCTGCCTGCCGAAATGGCGCAAACCGGCCGGGTGGATTTTCAACTGGCCAACGGCCTGCTCTCCGCCAATGGACAAACCTTGCCCCTGCAAACCCTGTTACCCGGAGTACAACCATGAACTTTCGCAACCTTGCCTGCCTTCTGCTGACCCTCGCCAGCACAGCCCAGGCCACCGACACCCGCACGGCCATCCCACTACCCGCCGAGGAACACCAGATGGTGCTCGGTGAAATGCGCGGCTTTCTGGAAACGGTCCAGATCATTACGACTGGCCTGGCCAACAATGACTTCAACACCGTTGCTCAAGCCGCAAAAAAAGCCGGCATGGCCGAAGCCCGCAAGTCCATGCCACGGCTGCGACCCTATATGCCCGGCGGGTTCCGCCAGCTGGGCCATGCCACCCACCAGGCCTTCGACCAACTGGCCCTGGACGCCGAGCTGGAAGACACCCAACACAGTCTCAAGCAACTGGGAGATATTCTCACCCGCTGCACCGGCTGCCATCGGGCCTACCGCTTTGAAGCCGGAACAGAACAATAGCCCTGCAACCCCTGAACGCCAGCGCGGGCTTCACTGCCCCTGAAAGCGTGGTAATCCAATAATCCTGGAAACGGCTTAAGGTATCAGCGCAACGTATTCCTCTGGAACCTTTCATCCATGGCGGAACACGGATTCGTCCTGAACGAAGAAAAGCAGCGAAAACAGGTCCGGAAAGCCGAGGGCTTTTTACGGCCCTTTTGCAAAAAGGGCCTTGCGGACCTGCCCTGTTGCGTTCAGAAGCCAGTCTCGCAAAGGCCCGCAACAGCCAGCACCAACTTTCCAAGTCCCGGCCGTAGGGCGGAATAGGCGAAGCCGTATTCCGCCATTGATCCTGAAATCATCTCAGCACCATAACCACTCCAGCCTCCCTGCCGGATGCCATTCGTCCTAGTCGACGGTACACAAGCAATGTGCATACATGCCCATGGGGTCACGCTGCGGGCCCATGAACAGTTTCAGGGCGCGGCGCAGTTCTTCCACACGATTGGCGGGCAGATCGGCCAGCGGGTTGGGCAGCTGGATGCCCAGCAGTGCCAGGCCCTGGCCGGTGAGATCCATGATGAAGCGGTCGAAATCGCTCAGCTCCGGCTCCACATAGGTGATCTGGTAGGCATCCTCGCCCAGGCCCGCCTTTTCCACCGCGGCGTTGACGGCATCACGCAAGGAACCCAGCTTGTCCACCAGGCCACGGTCCAGGGCCTGGCTGCCGGTCCAGACCCGGCCCTGGGCGATGGCGTCGATTTCTTCCGGTGTCTTGCCGCGGGCCTCAGCCACCTTGCCGATGAAGTTGCGATAACCCCGCTCGATATTGAGCTGCACCAGTTCACCGAATTTGTCGTTGAAAGGCAGATCCGGGCGGAAGGCGCCAGCCAGCTCGGTGGTGGCCACGCCATCGGTGTGGATGCCCAGCTTGCCCAGGGTTTCCGGATAGTTCATCAGCAGGCCGAAGATGCCGATGGAGCCGGTGATGGTGTTCGGCTGGGCCCAGATCTCATCGGCATTCATGGAAATCCAGTAGCCACCGGAGGCGGCCACGGTGCCCATGGAGACAATGACCGGCTTGCCGGCTTCCTTCAGGCGCACCACCTCCTCACGGATCTGCTCGGAGGCAAACACGCCACCGCCGGGGCTGTCCACCCGCAGCACCACCGCCTTGATGTCGTCATCGTAACGGGCGTTGCGCAGCAGGCGGGAGGTGGATTCCCCACCCACGGTGCCGGGGGGCTGGTCGCCGCCGGTGATGGTGCCCTGAGCCACCACGATGCCGATCTTGTCGCCGGGCAGCGGCAGACGCGGATGGGCCTTGAGATAGTCCATGAAAAAGACCTGGCGGAAGGTTTCCTGCCGATCGTCATCCTGGGGCGCGCCCAGGGTTTTCAGCTGCTGGCGCATCTCTTCACGAGTGGCCAGCTTGTCCACCAGCCCCAGATTCAGCGCCAGGGTGGCGAAATTGCCATCGGCCTTCTTCAGCTCGGCGATCATGCGATCCAGATCCGGGTTCAGCGCCGCCGGGTCCAGCTTGCGCCGCTGGGCGATGGTGGTCACGGCCTGGCTCCACAGGTCACCCATCCAGTACTGATTGGCTTTCCGGGCCGGTTCGGACATGTCGTTGCGAATCCATGGCTCGGCGGCGGACTTGAAAGTACCGACCTTGAACAGGTGCACATCCACGCCCAGCTTGTCCAGCCCTTCCTTGAAGTAGTTACGATAGCGGGCAAAGCCCTGCAGCAGCAGGAAGCCTTCCGGATGCAGCCAGATCTCGTCGGCCTGCACGGCCAGCATGTACTGGCCCTGGCTCATGGCATTGCCCCAGGCGAAAACCTGCTTGCCGCTTTCGCGGAAATCATCCAGTGCCTGGGCAATGTCATTGAGCTGGGCCGGACCAATACCGGTCATGTGATCCGGCACGATAACGATGCGCTCGATGTTGTCATCGGTCTTGGCCAGACGAATGGCACGGAGGATGTCCCTGAGGCGGGTTTCTTCCACCGGCTGGTCGGACATTTGCGCCATGACGCGGTCTGCCGGGCTGCCGGAGTATTGTTCCACCACCCGCCCCTGGGGTGCCAGCACCAGCGCGGTGTGTTCCCGTGGCAGGGCGCTCTCGCCACCCTGGATTACCGCGCTGATGATGACAATGATGATCAGCAGCAACAGCAGGTTGAGAATGGAGCGGCGCAGCAGATCCAGGCCCTGCCAGACCGCCTTGAAAAATCGCACGATGATGTTACCGGAGGATTCAGCCATGAAAGTACTCGTCTAGGATTGGGATTCAGGGGCCAGACTAGCGCAGTGGGCGGGCCGCGCCATCTGGCAAAGGTCATGTTCTCAGGCCCACGCCCTTTTTCATCAGCCACAGGCTGATGGCCGCCAGTACCACGAGGAAGCCCAGAATCACGGTATAGGCGGTGCCGATGGAGAGATCACTCACCCCGTGCATGCCGTAGCGGAAACCGTTGATCATGTACAGCATGGGGTTGAACAGGGAAACCTTCTGCCAGAAATCCGGCAGCAGGTGAATGGAGTAGAACACGCCACCCAGATAGGTCAGCGGCGTGAGGATGAAGGTGGGCACAATGGCGATGTCATCGAACTTGCGCGCGAAAATGGCGTTGATGAAGCCGGCCAGGGAGAAGATGACCGAAGTCAGCAGCACGATACTGACGGTGATCCACGGGTTGTGTACCTGCAAGTGGGTGAAAAACAGCGCCACCGTGGTGACGATGGCACCCACCATCAAGCCGCGAAAGACCGCGCCGGTGACATAGCCGGCCAGAATGACGGCGTCCGGCAGGGGCGAGACCAGAATCTCTTCGATATGATGGGCAAACTTGGCGCCGAAGAACGACGACACCATGTTGCCGTAGGAGTTGGTGATCACCGACATCATCACCAGCCCCGGTACGATGAAGCTCATGTAGTCCAGCCCGCCCATGGTGCCGATGCGCTTGCCGATGAGATTGCCGAAGATGATGAAATACAGCGTCATGGTGATGGCCGGCGGCACCAGGGTCTGGCCCCAGATGCGCAGGATGCGCTTCACTTCCTTGATGACAATGGTCTGGTAACCGATCCAGGTGGGGTTGGGCGTGGTATTCATGCGGCCTCCTGATCGGTCATGCGCAGAAACAGTTCTTCCAGGCGGTTGGCCTTGTTGCGCATGGACAGTACCCGCAGCTGCTGTTCTTCCAGCTGGCGGAACAGGCCATTGAGGGCGCGGGCCTTGGGCACGTCCACCTCCAGCGTCTGCGCGTCCAGCCGCCGGTATTCATAACCTTCCAGCTGCAATCCATCCGTAACCGGCCGATCCAGGTCGAGAATGAAGGTCTCCACGTCCAGCTTGCCCAGCAGCTGCTTGATGGTGGTGTGTTCGATGATTTCCCCGTGATTGATGATGGCCACATTGCGGCACATCTGCTCGGCCTCCTCCAGATAGTGGGTGGTGAGAATGACCGTGGTGCCATCTTCGTTCAAGCCACGCATGAAACGCCACATGGAGCGGCGAATCTCGATATCCACCCCGGCGGTAGGTTCGTCCAGAATCAGCAAACGCGGGTGGTGCATCATCGCCCGGGCGATCATCAGCCGGCGCTTCATGCCGCCGGAAAGCCCGCGCGAGGGCTGGTCGCGCTTGTGCCACAGATCCAGCTCAGTGAGAAAACGCTCGGCCCGTTCATGGGCCAGCTTGCGCGGCACGCCGTAGTAGCCGGCCTGGTTGACCACGATATCCAGCGGGGTTTCGAACTGGTTGAAATTGATCTCCTGCGGTACCAGGCCAATGCATTGCTTGGCCTGGCGGCGGGCGGTGCGCAGATCGTGGCCAAACACCTTCACCTCGCCCTCGGTGAGATTGACCAGCGAACTGATGATGCCGATCAGGGTGGACTTGCCGGCACCGTTGGGGCCCAGCAGGGCGAAGAAATCCCCGGCTTCCACTTGCAGGCTCACGCCCTTGAGGGCTTCCACCCCGTTCTTGTAGGTCTTGCGCAACTGCTGAATGTCCAGTGCGTGCATGATGCACTCCCGTACAGGCAAAGCCGCTATTATAGTCCGCAAAGAACCACGAACGGCGAGAACGACATGGCAGAGACCTTCACACTGAAACTGGTGGCCCGCAAGCCGCTGGCGGACAACACGGAACATCTGGTATTCGAACGCGAGGATGGCCAGCCGCTGTGCTACCAGCCCGGCCAGTTCATCCAGCTGCACTTCCCCTGTGGCGAGGCCATGGCCAGGCGCAGCTACTCCATCGCCTCCATTCCCTGCGGCGAGCAGCCCTGCTGCCAGCAGGTGGAAATCGCCGTCTCCTGGGTGGAAGGCGGGCTGGCCACCACCTGCCTGCAAAACCTCAAGCCCGGTGAAACCATACAGGCCAGCGGCCCGCTGGGGCGCTTCTGCCTGCCGGATGAAACGGTGGATCGCTATGTACTGGTGGGTACCGGCACCGGCATCACTCCCTACCGGGCCATGTGGCCGGAAATCCGCCAGCGCATGACCCGAGGCACCCGCTTTGCCCTGCTCTTTGGCGCGCGCAAGCCGGAAGACCTGATCTACGAAGCCGACTTTCTCGCCATGCAGGCTGAAAGCGAGGGGCGCTTCCAGTACCTGCCCTGCCTGAGCCGGGAACTGCGCCAACCGCCCCGGCCGGAGGATTTTCACGGCTATGTGCAAGACCGCTTCGACAGCCTGAACCCCGACCCGGAAGCCGATGTGTTCTATCTCTGCGGCAACCCGGATATGGTGGATGCGGCCGCGGAAAAACTGCGGGCGCTGGGCTTTCCTTCCGGCCGCATTCGGCGGGAGAAATATCTCAGCCCCAAGCGCTGAGGCAGGCGGTCAAGCCTCGTCGTTCGCTTCCAACTGCGGCATTCCGTGCTGGTCATGGGCCAGGCGGGCGCTTTCCTGGCTGGTTTCCGGCGGTTGACTGGGCCAGGGCGGCAGGGTGCGCAGGGGCTCTCCGGCTTCCAGCAACAGGGCGTTGCGGTAACAGGCCAGGGCCACATCGTCGGCATGCCAGGCTTCGGCCAGTTCACCCAGCAGCCGCCAGGTTTCCGGCTGTGGCTTGCGGGCCAGGGCCGCTTCCAGATAATCCCGCGCCTTGCCCCAGAGCTGGGCGCTGAGACATAACCGCCCCAGGGCCTGCAACAGGTCCGGGTCTTCCGGGTGGTCCTTCAGCCATTGCTCCGCCTGCTGGATGATGCGGCTCAAGTGCGGGCCGCGCAGCCGCCCCCAGGCCTGAATCAACTGCGGGTCGTAGTGCTGGTCGATGGCCTTTTTCAGGGCCTTTTCCGCTTCTTCGTGCAGGCCGAAGTCAATGGCTTTCTGCGCCCAGGCCAGCAACAGGGCCGGGTTCTGCCGCTGCTTGCGATCCAGACTGTGCCAGGCCTGTTGCAGGGCCTCCGTCGATTCGGCGGCGTAGAGGTCGGCGGTGAGCAGGCTTTTCTCGATCTGCTCCAGTTGGCCTGCATCGAGAATGCCGCGCTTGCGCAGGGTGCGGGAAATGTCCTGAATGGCGCGGTAATTGCCCTGTTGCTGGTGAGCTTCCAGCAACAGCTTCAAGATCTGCGGATGGCCGGGGCGCTTGCGCCGCAGCTGGTTGAGCAAGTCCACCGCTTCCGCGTAACGGCCCTGTTGCACCAGCGCTTCGGCCCGGGCCAGGTCGGTGGAAAAGCGGTAGCGGCGGCTGTCGTCCACCAGTGCCAGATACTGCTGCGCCTGCTCGTCCCGCTGTTGCAGAAAGGCGGAACGCGCGGCCGCCAGATAATGGATCTGGTTTCTCTTGCCGGCCTTGGAGAGGAATTTTTCCGCCCGCTGCCAGTCGCCTTCCTGCAGGGCAAGATAGCCTTCCCGCTCCAGTCGCCGCTGTTGTTGCAGGGCCAGCTTGCGCGCGATGCGCACCGGCGCGAACCACAGGCGCAGCAGCAACCACAGTGCCAGAGCGAACAGCCCCACGGCCAGCAGGCCGAACAGCAGGCTGGTTTCCAGTTGCCAGCCCTGAAACTGAATCAGTACCGTGCCCGGGTCCTGCCGGAACAACGCCGCCAGCGCCGCGCTGCCCAGCGCCAGCAGCACCAGCAGCAAGGTCCAGAACAGCCCCCTCATGGTTGTGGAGCCTCCGCCTCATCCACGGGACCGGCGCTTTCCTCCGTACCCGACAGGTGCGCCACCACCTGCCGGAAGCTGTTCAGGCTCTGGCCGATGGGTGGCAGCTCCGGCTGCAACGGCGTCTGTTGTAACAGGGCCAGTTCCGCCAGTGCCTGTTTGACCTGCGCATCATTGGTATCGAACTGGTTTTCGATCCATGCGCGGGTATCGTTCAGCAGGGCCTGCACCTGATCCGGCTGCTGCCCGGTCAGGGCGCTTTCCAGCGCGCTCAGT
Source organism: Lysobacterales bacterium (assembly GCA_015485125.1). Taxonomy (GTDB): domain Bacteria; phylum Pseudomonadota; class Gammaproteobacteria; order Xanthomonadales; family S139-57; genus S139-57. The sequence goes on from WFUE01000130.1 coordinate 38,522, forward strand.
TGCAGCACCAGCGCCTGATGGCTGGCCTGCTGCCAGCTGGCCGGCAGGGGCGGTGCCTCATCCACCCGCCGCAGGCTGACCAGTTGGGAAAGCTGGCTCTGCAACCGGCCCCACCAGCCCGCGCCGCCCTCGGTAGTCTTCTTCTCGCCCGATTCGTTTTCGGCAGCCTTCAGCGGCCAGTGGGCCTGCTGCGCCTTCATTTCAGCCAGCCAGCCCAGCCAGCGGGCGATATCCGGCATGGCCACGGCCTTCAGGGCCTGGATTTCCGCCTCCACCTGCAAACGCACCCGCGTGTAGGCGGGATTGTCCAGCGCGGCCAGATGCTGGCTGGCCATTTCCAGCGCGCGCAGGGCCAGGTCGCGGTTCTGGAACAGTTCCACCCGCAAAATGGCGGTACGCAGCAGGAATTCAATTTCCATCAGTTTCTGCGCCCGGTCGCCACCGGTCTTCAATTGCGCCAGCTGCATCAGCGCATTCTGGAAACGGTCGTCGGCCCGTTGCAGGGCATCGATCTGCTGCTTGAGCCCGGCCTGCTGCTGACGCAGGGATTCCAGCGTGCCCGCCTGCTGTTGCCGCACCTGTTCCAGCGCCTGTTGCAGTTGTTCCAGTTGCTGGCGGTGGCGACTCTCACCTTCCTTGAGAAAACGCAGCTGCTGCTGCACCTGTTCCAGCGGACCCTGCCAGGGCGGGGTCACCGGCGTCGATTGCCGTTGCCATTGCTGCCAGCCCAGCCAGCTGGCCAGTACCAGCGCCAGCAGTGCCAGCAACAGAGCGGCGGCTCCCAGGCCCCGGCCCGTGCCGTTGCGGGCAGGGGCATCGGCTGACGGTGGGGCCTGATGTATTTCATCATGGGCTTCTTCGGCAGCTTCATCCGCTTCCAGCGGCTCGGCTGTGCTTTCGGCCTGCAGCACGGGCGGTTCCCGCCCGGCATCGGAGGCGGCTTGCGCCGGTCTTTCTTCCGATACGTTTTCTTCCGCTTCCAGCGTTTCCGAAGCCGGATTTTCCTGTTCGTGTTCCGGTGTCTTGTCCTGGCTCATCTTCATTCATCCAGCATGATTTGTCGGGCGGGCTCCCGGTCGTTGTAGCGGGAGGACATCACGGCGCCATACGCACCCGTATTGGCCACCAGCATCATATCACCTTCCCGGCAGATAGGCAGTTGTCGATCCACGCCGAGAATGTCGCCTGTTTCACAGATTGGGCCTACCACCGTGGCCGTCAAGGCCGGCGGCTCGTGCAGGCGCGTCAGATTGACGATGGGGTGGTAGGCGCCATAGAGCACCGGACGAATCAGGGAGTTCATTCCGGTTTCCACGCCCACATAGTGGGTACTGCCCTTGCGCTTGGTCTGGGTCACCCGGCTGACCAGCACGCCGCTGTTGGCCACCACAAAGCGGCCCGGCTCCAGCCAGAGTTCCACATCCGGGTGTTGCCGGCGGATTTCCGCCAGGCTTTCATCCAGCGCCTGCATGTTCAGCGCCGGCTCGCCGGGAGATTCCTGTATGCCCAGACCCCCGCCCAGGTCGATATGGCGCACGTCGGGGAAAGCTTGGCGCACCCGGTGGAGGAAGCGCGCGGTCTGTTGCCAGTTTTCGTAGTTGAGAATGCCGCTGCCGGTATGGGAGTGCAGCCCTTCCACGGTCACGCCATGCTGTTTCAGCAGCGCGGCCATGGGTTCGATTTCTTCCGGCGAGATGCCGAACTTGGAGCCCTCTCCCGCCGTGCGCACATATTTGTGATGACCCTTGCCGTGGCCGGGGTCCATGCGCAGCATGACGGTCTTGCCGGCAAAGACTTCCGGCCAGGCTTCCAGCGGGTAGCGGTTGTCCAGAGTCACATGCACGCCCAGCTCGAAGGCCCGTTCGTATTCCTCCCGTGGGGCGAAGTTGGGCGTAAAGAGGATGCGGTCGCGGTCGATGTCCGGGAACAGCCGCAACACTTTTTCCAGCTCGTTGGGTGATACGCACTCCAGCCCTAGCCCGGCGGCCTCCACAATGCGCAGCACCGGCTCGAAATCGTTGGCCTTCATGGCGTAGAACACCCGATTGACCTGCCGCAGGGATTGCAGCTGCGCCAGCTGCCGGCGGATGGTGTCGCCGTGGTAGATGTAGGCGGGGGTTTGGTCTTCGGCAAAGGCCAGCAGCCGTTCCCGCTCACGCTCCCACCAGGGCGCTTCGCTGGGGGCATAGGCCTTGAGGTTTTCCTGCATCAGCTCTTCCCAGGTGGGGCCGAGCACACCGGGGCTGCGCTCGATGCCGATGAGCAAGCGGTGCAGGTTCTTGGCCAGCCGTTCGGTCTGGTCTTCATCCACCACCACGGTGAGGTTGAGGTCGTTGGAGGACTGGTTGAGCATGTGGATGCGATGTTCGGCAAACACCTGCATGGCCGGCCCCAGCTTGTGCAGGGTGGCGCGCATGCGCCGGCCCACCAGGGTGACAGCACCGCAGTTTTCGATCAGCTCCACCTGGCAGAGTTCTTCCAGATCGGCTTTCAGGCCCAGCAAGTCGGCGCGGGTGAATTCGTTTTCGCTCTGGTCCAGCGAGACGGTGACATTGGTCTGCGAGGTGGAAATCAGGTCCACCGACAGCCCGTGACTCTTGAACACGGCGAAGGCCTCGGCGAGAAAACCGGCCTGATGCCACATGCGCACGGTGTTCATGGAAACCAGCACCAGCCCCTTGCGCACCGAGATGGCCTTGACCTGGGTGGGCTGCACCCGTTCGGCCTTGCCGATGCAGGTGCCGCCGGCTTCCGGCTTCTGCAGGGCGTAGACGCACAGGGGAATGCCCGCCTCGGCCACCGGCTGAATGCAGCGCGGATGCAGCACCTTGCCCCCGGCGGAGGCGATTTCCTGCGCCTCGTCGTAATCCAGTTCCAGCAGCTGGCGGGCGGTGCTGATCATGCGCGGGTTGGCGGTGAACATGCCGGGCACATCGGTGTAGATTTCCAGCATTTCCGCCTGCAGGCGCACGGCCAGATAGGCCGCGCTGGTGTCGGAACCTTCCCGCCCCAGCAGCAGGGTACGCCCGTATTCATCACCGCAGATGAAGCCCTGGGTCAGGCACAGGGGCGCGTGCCGGGCCAGATCCTCCTGCAGCGCCGGGTCGGGCGCGTGCTGGCAGCGGGCGGAGAGAATGCGGCTGCGCAGGTTGCGCTGGTCGTCTTCCACCGGGCTGAGCAGCTTGCGGGCATCCAGCCACACCGCCGGCAGGCCCTGCTGTTGCAGCCAGGCGCAGGAAAGGTGCGTGGCCAGCAACTCGCCCTGGGCCATGATTTCCGCCTCCAGGTACTCGCTGGCATTTTCCTGCTCGAGCCGCCCGGCCAACTGGCGCAGCTGCTCGAAACCTTCCGCCAGCACAGCCAGGTCCACGCCCATTTCCGTCGCCAGCGCCTCGTGCCGGGCCTGGATGTCGTCCACCAGCGCCCCATCGCGGCTTTCGATCAGCGCCGCCAGCTGGTTGGATACGCCAGCCAGGGCGGAATGCACCACCAGCACCGGCTGTTGGGCGATTTTCTCTTTCAGCAGGTCACGAATGCGTTGCCAGTTCTGCACGGTGGCCACACTGGTGCCACCGAATTTCATCACGCGCCATTGCTTGCTCATGCCGCCATCTTTCCTGCTGCCAAAAACCGGCAGTGTATGCATGGGCGGCCCGTGGGGGAATAGTCCATTCGGTATTGATGTGTGATGACAATCAGGGCAACAGGTGCAACAGGGCTTCCAGCGTTTTTTTCACCGCGCCTCGATGGGCCATGACATGGTTGCGGGCGGCCATGCCGCTGCGTTGCAGCCCTTCGCTGTCTTCCAGCAGATTTTCCATGGCCTGGAACAGCTCCAGCGGATCGTCGATGCGAAACAGGCCGCCATCGGCCTGCAGGGCCTCGACAATGTGGCGAAAGTTGTGCACATGCGGGCCGATGAACACCGGCTTGCCCAGGGCCGCCGGTTCCAGCACATTGTGACCGCCCACCGGCACCAGTGACCCTCCCATGAAGCAGGCATCACTGGCGGCCAGCCAGAACAGCAGGGCGCCCAGGCGGTCCACCACCAGCACTTGCGTATCCGCCAGCTTCTCCGCGAGCGGCGCCTCCGGCGGCAGGCCCAGTTCGGACTCCAGCCGGCAAGCCAACCCGCCCTGCTGCAACAACTTGCAGACGGCTGCCGCCCGCTCCGGGTGGCGTGGCACCACCACCAGCAAGCGTTGTGGCACTTCCGCCAGGGCGCGCAGACAAGGCAGCAGCGCCCGCTCCTCGCCCTCGTGCGTGGAAGCGAATGCCAGCACCTGCCGCAATGGCTGGGCGCGCCGCCATTGCAGCGCCTGCTGCATCAGCGCCGCATCCACTTCCATGTCGTACTTGAGGTTGCCGGCCACCTGCACATGGGCCGGCTCGACGCCCAGGGCCTGAAAATGACGCAGACTGTCCTCGTTCTGGCAACTGAGCAAGGTGCAGTGGCGGAAGGTATCCCGTACCAGCGGGGCCAGCAGGGCATAGCCGGCGGCGGATTGCAGCGACAAACGCGCGTTGACCAGCGCCAGCGGCACTTCCGCCAGCCCGCAGGCCCGCCAGGCATTGGGCCAGATTTCCGTTTCCAGAAACACCGCCAGCCGCGGACGGGTGCGAGCCAGAAAACGCTGCTGCGCCCCGGGCAGATCCTGGGGAAAATGTGCATGGCTCACCCGGTCACCGAGGGTGTCGGCTACCCGTTGCAGACCGGTGGGCGTGGTAGTGGTCACCAGGATGCGGTCACGAGGCCGGCGCGCCAGCCACGCCTGGATCAGCGGCAAGGCGGCGTTGAACTCCCCCACCGACACGGTATGAAACCAGACATCCACATGCACGGGCCGGATGAATCCCAACCGTTCGCCCCAGCGACGGCGATAGGCCGGCAGGCGCAGACTTTTCCACAACAGCCGCAGGTAGACCAGCGGCTGCGCCAGCGCCAGCAGGCCGGTCCAGCCACAGCGCAGCCAGTGCGGCCGGCACGCCAGCCAGGCGGGCAGCAGGGGGCGGGGCAGCGGCGGCAAGTCCTCGGGCTTTTCCGGCATGGGTATTCCGGCATGGGCAAAAACGAAAGTCTACCGCATAATACGCGCATGAATCGCTTTTCCGTCACCCTCATCCACGGCCTGATGTGGTTGCAGGCCCGCCTGCCGCTGCGCCTGCAACCGGTACTGGGCCGGCTGTGGGGCGGGCTGTTGTGGCGCATCGGCGGGCGGCGCAAGCGCATTGCCGAACGCAATCTGGCCCTGTGCTTTCCTGAACGGACGCCCGAACAGCGGGCAGAGCTGTTGCGCGCCCACTTCCACTCGCTGGGCATGTCCATGGTGGAGCTGCCACTGGCCTGGTTTGGCAGCTACCGGCGCCTGCCGAGGCTGGGGCGGGTGGAAGGGCTGGAACGGGTCCAGCAGTTGCAGGCCGAAGGCCAGGGCGTGCTGCTGGTGGCTGGCCATTTCACCTGCCTGGAAATCGCCGGCTGCCTGCTGGGCCAGCATCTGGATTTCGATGGCATGTACCGTGCGCACAAGAACCCGCATTTCGACCGGCTGCAAAAGGCTTCCCGCCTGCGCTTTACCGGCCACATGTACCCGCGCGACCAGGTGCGCACGGTGATCCGGGCGCTGAAGGCCGGGCGCACGGTCTGGTACGCGCCGGATCAGGATTACGGCCGCAAGAACAGCGTCTTCGTGCCCTTTTTCGGCGTGCCCGCCTGCACCCTGACCGCCACCCACAAGCTGGCGAAACTGGCCGGCGCGAAGGTGGTGATGATGGAAACCCTGCGCAGCGACCAGCCCTGGCGCTATGATATCCGCCTGTCCGAACCGCTGGCGGATTTTCCCTCGGCGGACGAGCACGCCGACACCGCGCGCATCTCCGCGCGGATCGAGAACATGGTTCGCAAGGCACCGGCACAGTATCTCTGGGTACACCGGCGCTTCAAGACCCGCCCCGAAGGCGAACCCGCACTGTATTGATGGAAACCACATGAGCAAAGCCTACGACGCCGCCGATATCGAAGTTCTCTCCGGCCTGGACCCGGTCAAACGCCGCCCCGGCATGTACACCGACACCAGCCGCCCCAACCATCTGGTGCAGGAAATCGTCGACAACAGCGTCGACGAAGCCCTGGCCGGGCACGCCAGCCGGGTCAGCGTCACCCTGTGCAAGGACGGTTCGGTCATCGTGGAAGACGACGGTCGCGGCATGCCGGTGGACATTCACCCGGAAGAAGGCATACCCGGCGTGGAGCTGATCCTCACCCGCCTGCACGCCGGCGGCAAGTTCTCCAACAAGAACTACCAGTTCTCCGGTGGCCTGCACGGCGTGGGGGTTTCCGTGGTCAACGCCCTGTCCCGCCGGCTGGAGGTGGAAGTCAAGCGCGACGGCAAGTTGTGGCGCATGGTCTTTGCCCACGGCGAGGTGGTGGAACCGTTGCAGGCTGTGGGCGAGGTGGGCAAGCGCAATACCGGCACCCGCGTGCATTTCTGGCCGGATGCACGCTATTTCGACTCCCCCACCGTCTCCGTGCCGCGCCTGCGCCATGTGCTGCGCGCCAAGGCCGTGCTCTGCCCCGGCCTGAAGGTGGAGCTGACCCAGGAAAGCAACGGCGAAACGGAAAGCTGGTGCTATCAGGACGGCCTGGCCGACTACCTGCTGTCGGCACTGGAAGAGGCCGAACGGCTGCCGCCCGACCTGTTCCGGGGCCAGTTGCACGAAACCGAAGCACAGGTGGACTGGGCCTTGTGCTGGGTGGCCGAGGGCGAGCTGCTGCAGGAAAGCTATGTCAACCTGATTCCCACCCCCCAGGGCGGTACGCATGTCAATGGCCTGCGCACCGGCCTGACCGAGGCCCTGCGCGAGTTCTGCCAGCTGCGCAACCTGTTGCCACGCGGGGTGAAGCTGGCGCCGGAAGACTGCTGGGAACGCATCAGTTTCGTGCTGTCAGTGAAACTGGCCGACCCGCAGTTCAGCGGCCAGACCAAGGAGCGGCTCTCCTCCCGCGAGGCCGCCGGGTTGGTCTCCGCCGCCGTCAAGGATCGCTTCTCCCTCTGGCTCAACCAGCATGTGGAACAGGGCGAAGCCATTGCCCAGCTGGCCATTTCCAGTGCCCAGCGGCGGCTGAAGAAAGCCAGGCAGGTGGTGCGCAAGAAAACCGTGGCCGGCCCGGCCCTGCCCGGCAAACTGGCGGATTGTGCCGCCAGCGACCGCAGCCTCACCGAGCTGTTTCTGGTGGAGGGCGACTCCGCCGGCGGCTCGGCCAAGCAGGCCCGCAGCCGGGAATACCAGGCCATCCTGCCCCTGCGCGGCAAGATTCTCAACACCTGGGAGGTGGAATCGGCCAGCGTGCTGGCCTCGCAGGAAGTGCACGACCTGGCCGTGGCCATCGGTGTGGACCCCGGCTCCGGCAACCTAGACGGCCTGCGCTACGGCAAGATCATCATCCTTGCCGACGCCGACTCCGACGGCCTGCACATCGCCACCCTGCTCTCCGCCCTGTTCCTGCGCCATTTCCGCGCGCTGGTGGAAGAAGGCCACGTGTATGTGGCCATGCCGCCGCTGTTCCGCGTGGATGTGGGCAAGGAAGTGTTCTACGCCCTGGACGAATCGGAAAAACAGCACATTCTCGACAGGGCCAAGGCCGAGAAAAAACGCGGCAAGATCACCATCACCCGCTTCAAGGGCCTGGGCGAGATGAGCCCGGCGCAGTTGCGCGAATCCACCATCCACCCCGACACCCGCCGTCTGGTGCAGCTGGTGGTGGACGACGAAGCCGCCACCCTGCAAACCCTGGATATGCTGCTGGCCAAGAAACGCGCTTCCGACCGCAAGCGCTGGCTGGAGGAAAAAGGGGACCTGGCGCAGGTGTGACCGCCTGTCAGTAAAACGGCTGCTCCCAGGGCATCCCCGCCTGCCAGTGCCCCCACCAGGCCAGTTCCGTCAGGGGCTTGTCGGCCTTGACAAAGCTTTCCTGACACAGACTGTTCCACAAAGGCGGATCGGACAGCGCCTTTCTCCAGCGGTCACCCAGATCGCGACCATCCGCCATGAATTGCACCTGCTCCGGCTCCACGCCACCGGGCATGTATTGCAGGCGTACCAGCACTTCCTCACCCAGCCCCGCGCGCACACCGGCCAGCGCCAGCTTGCGTGCCAACAGGTTGCCGAAACGATCCACCTTGTAAAAATCCTTGCCTGAAAGCGCACCGCCACCGATGGGTACGGTGGGGCCGTAGAAATCCATCACCAGCTTGCGCCCGGTACTGCCGTTGTCGCCCATCGGGCCGGCAACCGTGAATGAGCCACCGGGATTGATCCACAAACGTGGCATGCCAAACGACTTGCAGACGCGTTCCACGGTCTCGGTCAGAATTTGCTGCATCCAGAACGGATCGGTCTGTTCATGGTGACTGAGGCTGATGACCACGGTCTCCGGCTGCCATTGGGAACCGTTCCGTCGTACCCGAACCAGCACCTTGCCATCCGGCCCCAGCCATTGCGGATGATTCTGCCGGCAGGCAAAGAGTGCCTGTGCCAGCGCGCGAGCCAGCCAGTGAGCCGGCGGCAAATGATTCGTTTCTTCGCATGCGTTGGCATAACCCACACAAAGGGCCTGGTCACAGATCACATGCAGGTTTTGCTTGATCTCGTGCGGCAGGCTGAAACGCCGAATCAGACTGTGAATATTCAGTCTGGACGGCTGTGGCGGCCATAGATGCCCACCGGTACTGTCCCCATAGCCACACTGGCGCAACACCTGCAGAAACAGATCCTTGTCCAGGGGCGTTGCTGTACCACCCGTCCAGCCATTGTGCGGCTGGTGCAGGCTGACATGGAGCTGTTCGTGCAACATCTGCACTTCCACACTGCACAGATCCTTGCGTTGTTTTCTCACACGTGCCCGCCAGCCGTTACCGGCACCGAGGATCTGGTCCACCACCGCGTCAGCCATGGCGTCACACAATTTGTCCGGATGACCGGGCAAGACATATTCGGCGGTTTCTTCACTTATTTCCATGACGGTCTCTCCTGGTTTTTCCAGAAAAACGCCCTGGCATTGAAATCCTGCAGAAAAGCCTGTTGCTCCAACAGCCATTCACCTGCATGGGTAACGAATACATGCACCCGTCGTCCCTGACGCAAACGGGCAACCAGATGCTCCGGGACGCGCCCCACCCAGCCATCGGTTATGATCAGTGCGTGTTTCACATCATGCTTGAGCATGTGTCTGGCCACACACTCGATCTCCGTCCCCCACCAGGTATCCACCTGCCCCTCGCGCAAGGCCTGCAGATCGATATCCCGCACGCGCGTACTGAACAGATGCACCTCTGGATACAGGGCCTCGCGTGCTGCCAGCAGCTCTCCGTAACAATGGGGCAGCCAATGCGCCATGGAACCACTGACATCCAGGTAGATATGCACGCTGCCACCCCGATTGCGCGCCTGCGGGCGGACATGGGTCTGCAGCAACGTCTGCCAGCCCAGCAAACGCCCCAGCCAGGCACGGCGATCCCGGCTGGACGGCAAGGGCATGATCACCTTTTCTGTTTCCGGCTGGGGCGAACGGGCCACTCCCGCCTCGTGCAGTAGCGGCCACAAGGCCCGGCGGAACTGCCGCCTGACCTCGTCGGGTGACGCCTTCGGTACGATGGCATGACAAGAAAGGGTTGCCTCCGCGCCACGCAGTGGTTGCGGGTAACGCTGACCGATCTCATCCAGCGCCTGTTGCAACAGGGGGTCGACTGTGGACTTCTGGCCCAGGACCGGCTCATGACCGCCCAGCAGCAGGATATCCACACGCGGGCACAGCGACAGGATGGCGTCGATCAGGTCCGTCAACGGTAATTGGGTACTGCTGTACAGGAGCTGGTGGACCTGCAAAGCCCGGCCTTGCAAGCACCAGCGAACAGACGACTCGCCCCAGCCTGGCGGTGGCCGCAACCAGGCATATGGCAGGGCGTCGGGGCGATACAACCGGCGAAACAGGCCTGTCCATCGTGGTTCCGGAAAGGCCTGGCACAACTGGGCGTTGATCAGGGCATCGAAGGCCAGATTGTGCACGCTGTCCACCGGTCCGTTCCAGCGGGTGTGGCCCAGCATGACATGCAGCAATTCATGCATCACCAGCATGGCCAGCGCTTCCCGGGTCGCGCAGTGCCGCATCACGAAATCCGGATTGATACGCAGGCGGGGCCGGTGTTCCAGGGTGACGGCCGCGGTTTCCACCTCGCGGCATACCTTGATTTCCAGTATTTCAAGCAACTGGTGAAAGGCCGGATTTTCCACCGGCAGGGCCTGGAGGATACGTTCCAGCAAACGCTCGCTTTCCTCTGTACGCCGGACCAGTGCATGGGCGCTCATGGTCTGTTCCCCGCCATGGCATGGACACGGAGGCCTTTCACCCAGCCGACCTGTGGCGGCAATTGCAACATGCGTTGGCTGCTATACAGAGGTGGTCTGCTACCAGCCAGCAGACACAGGGCCCGCGCGGGGTCCATTTCCAGCGATCCTGCCCGGCACATATCCGGTTCCAGTTCCTGAGCCACTGCGAAGGGTGGCAAACCGGGATTCATGGCCTGTATAGCCTCCAGTGCATCAATCAGGGCCTGTTCCAGCGTCTCGCGCTTGCTGTCGAACCAGACTTCCACCCGCCGGCAACAGGGCGCTTCCGTATCACCATCACCGGCGGCCCACCGTGCCAGTTCCAGCCAGCAGGCCCACGGCATCCGGGGTTGTTCATCGATGGTGTACGGTCCCCAGCATTGCTGGATCTCGCCTTCCCGCTCCATCCAGTGAAAAGGAGGAAAATGACGGGCCAGCAGCTGCAATGGCTGCACTGTGGCCAGCACACGCATGCCCATTGCCCTTGCCAGGGTGGTGCCGCCGCGTGGTGGAACATAAACCTTGGTTGTGGGCACTTTCATTCAGCCACCTCCCGTTCCTGTTCATCGATCCGGAACAAGACCCGCCAGTTGAGATCCAGCATCACCAGTTGTTCCGGGTCAAACCGGGTCCGACGCTTTTTCAGAAACAGGTATAACAGGATGTTGCCCAGCTGCTCGGCTTCCGGGTGACCGTTTTGTTCCAGCGCCGTCACCGTCTGACGCAGGCGGCTCCATTGCCGGCCGTTACCCCATTGGTATTCGAAGGTGCGGTCTTTCCTGACGCAGAAGGCGAGAACCCCACTCAAGGTTTCCGCCAGGATTTCCTGTACGGTGGTGGTGAATGCTTCTGGAGAAACGGCCATCAACAAATTGCGAACCAGAATGAAGCGTTCCTCCTCGCTGGTTTTTTCCCAGGCATCACTGAACAACTGCGAGCGTTGCAAACGGGTAATCTGTGGCTCACGCAAGGCCAGCGCCAGCCGGCAGACCGGATCTTTCTCCCTGCGCAGCTTCTGCCAGAAGTCCATCTGTGGATTACCGGCACATTGCACCGCTTCCTGATGAGCGGCCAACAAGCCATGCGCGGGTATTTCCTGCCCCTGCGCCGGATGAGGCAAGCTCCATCGCAATGTTTGCAGCGCCAGGCTTTCCAATGGTTGTTCCTGACCAAGAACCCGGCTGGCAACCGTCAGCGACTCCAGGTTTCGCAGCAACAGCACCAGACGACGGCCACTCAGGTAAATACCGGCCTCGGCCAGGGGCCCTACCAGTGATTGTGCCCAGCGCTGCATCCAGAGTCGATCGGCTGCCGGCAACTGCGCCGACTCTGCACGGGCTTGCCTGATCATCGGCTCCAGCCGGTGATCCGTCCGTATCGGCGCGTCACCATGCAGCAGCATGCGTTCGCATTCTTCTTCAGGGAAGCTGGTGAAATCCGGAATGGAGACAATCCAGGCAAACCGGTCTGCCAGCGGAGCTTCCAGCGGCAGCGAGCCTGCATAGTGATCTGCCTCGTCACCCCATTGCACCGGTGGATTCATGGCCGACCAGCAATAGCGCAGCTTTTCCAGTTTTACTCCCAGCACGCGCCTTTCGTGAATCATGGAAAACAGCTTGTTCTGGGTTTCGGGCCGGCAACGGGAAATCTCGTCAAAAAATACCGATTCAGCCGCCCAGATGCTGGCCGGTGTCTGCAGGTATTGCAACTGTTCACCGGCCGCATCCGGTACAGGAAAACCCAGCAGATCATCGAAACTGATCAAGCTGGCATTGTAGTGTCTGTGTTCCAGCCCCAGAGCCTCGGAAAGCCGGTTGAGCAAGGCCGACTTGGCCGTGCCATGCCTGCCGATGAGCAGTAACGGACGCGCATCGGCCAGTGCGGCCAGCACCATCGCGTCCAGTTCGTCCAGACCGTAGATATGAAGTTGACGCAACAGCCGCGCCGGTTTGGTGGATGCCTGATTGGACATGACGACCTCCTTCCCCGCCCAGACCCATCGCTGGTCAGACCCGGGGGAAGCAGGCTCTGCCAACGCTTTAGCTGCATTTGTGAATCGCCCGCAAGTTGTTGCTTAAATCGGCGATGTTTTCCGTACACCGGAAATGAAAAAACCCGCTCGGCCACAGCCAACGCGGGTTCTTCCGCTTTAGCTGCATTTGTTACGCGCCCGCAAGCTGAGCATCAAATCGGCGCATCTTCAGTATCCACAAGATCAGAATTTTGTCAAATCCCGTTTATCCCCGTACGGATGCGCAAACAGACAGGCACAGCGTTTTTCGCCCCCCTCACAGGAGCATGGCCATTTTTTGCACAGCACAGGCTTGCTACAATAGCCGGTTCATTGTTTGAAGCAGGCGCGCCCATGCCCCAGTCACAGCAACAGTTCGATGTCATCGTGGTCGGTGGCGGTCATGCCGGTACCGAGGCGGCACTGGCGGCCGCGCGCATGGGTTGCCGTACCCTGCTTCTGACCCACAACATCGACACCATCGGCCAGATGAGTTGCAACCCGGCCATCGGTGGCATCGGCAAGGGGCATCTGGTCAAGGAGGTGGACGCGCTGGGCGGGGCCATGGCGCGAGCGGCGGATCTGGGCGGCATCCAGTTTCGCATCCTCAACCGGCGCAAGGGCCCGGCGGTACGGGCCACCCGCGCCCAGGCCGACCGGGCCCGCTACAAGGCGGCTATTCGTGCCATGGTGGAAAACCAGCCGGGGCTGCACCTGTTCCAGCAGGGCGTGGAAGACCTGCTGGTGGAAGGGGAGCGGGTCACCGGCGTGCGCACCAGCATGGGGCTGGATTTTTACGGCCCGGCGGTGGTGCTGACCGTGGGCACTTTTCTTGGCGGGCGCATCCACATTG
>WFUE01000131.1 GCA_015485125.1 Lysobacterales bacterium
CTGATTGTCGTTCTTGATCCGCTCCTCGTTCTCCGGCGAAATCATGGTGTATGTCCATGCAGCACATATGGTTGAGCTTTTTATCGCCGCCACCTACATGCTGGAAGGATGTGAAACAGGCGCAAACTCTTTAGAAACAAGGGGAAAAAGAAAACCCGTCACCCCGGAGAATGACCCCGGAGAGACGGGTTGTCTTTTTTCAAATGGTGGAGGCGGGGGGAGTCGAACCCCCGTCCGCGAGCTATCCGCCTCTGGTTCTACATGCTTAGCCTTGTCTACAGGTTAACCGCGGGAATGCCGACAGGCAGGCTTTCCCTTGGCGAGTCCGCTTGATTTGACCGCCGGGTCGCGAACAGCCCCGACGGCGGTTCCGTATCAGATTTCCGTCAAGTTCAGCCTACGGACAAGCTTCGTTGACGGTCCGGCTGGATTAAGCAGCCAGAGCGTAGTTTTCGTCGTTTGCGACTATTGGTTTTGCAACAGGATTAACGAGGGAAGTTGCAATCCTCGGCATGCTCCAGAGCGCTTCAACACCCGCGTCGAATCCAGGTACGCCCCCGTGCTTGTGTATCGGACATTGTACAGCATCCCGGGTTCCCGGCCAGCATTGGTTTTTTGTCTGCGGGTTTTGTGGCAGTATGCGGTGGGGCAAGCATGGCCTGGGCATGCGGTTGCCAGAAGGTCTGCTGCCTCTTCAAGGTTGCCGATGCCAGGCAAGTACAGGTCACACGGGATGTTTCAATTGAGCCAAGCACAAATCGATCACCTGATTCAGGCACTCAAGGCCTTCCATCAGAACAACCCTCTTTCTTCCGCTTTCGAGGCTTTGTACGCGCGCAGCCCGGTGGAATTGATGGTACGCACCTTTCTGGCTGCTGTTTTCGAGCCGGACAATGCGACTGACTCCGCCCGGGCACTGGCGCATTCTGCTATCGAGGCCGAGCTTCCCTATGTGGTATTGATGGGGGATATCAATTTTCTGCAACAGGAGGTGGTGCGCGTTTCCGATCGCCATGCGGAGGACCCGGTGGCAGCCTTTCTGGAAGTTTCCACGGCATTTGGCAAAACCCGTGCGGAGGTGGCACGCGTTTATCTGTTTCATGCCGTGGCGCAGAATGGCTTGTTGCAGGACGCCGGTGAACTGAAGGGGCATCTGTTGCTGCAGATCTATGAACGCTGGTTCACCCACCTGCGTGAGGCGGTACTTGCCCATGATCTGTCCATGTTGAAAGAATTGTCGCAGGCGCAACAACATTTTTCCGATGCGTTGCTGTATCCGGAATCGCAAATGGTGTGCATGGATGCCCACTCCTGCCAGCAACTGGCCCGTTATCACCAGTTGATTCTGGAACAGACCCTGCTGCTCTACCACAAGCTTCTGGACGAGGCCTTTGAAGAAACGCTGGTGATCTACAACGAACTGGTGGCGCAGGTGCGCCGGCTGGCGGCCTTGCTTACCACGCTCTATTTCAACTATGAAACCAATCGGCTGGGTATCTTCTTTCAGTATGTGCAGCAGCAGGCGACAGAGAAAAAGCCCTTGTTTTTGGGGCTAGTCAATCCGGGTGGTCTGGGCCGTGTCAATCGTCTCAAGGGCGAGGCGGCGGGGGATGACTGGCTGCGGCGCATTGAGCAAGTGTTGCTGACAGAGGTGACGAAAGCCTTGTCCTGGGTCAGCGTCGTGCGCGGTTTGTCCGGGGATTTTTACCTGTTGCTGCAAAGCGACGATGCCCGGCAGGTGGAGGCTTTTCTGCACCAGTTGCTGGAGGCGGCGGATACGGCTGGCCTGCTGAATGAGGAACATGGTGACGGTTTGTATTGGTCGGCTGTTTATCTGCCTCTGATCGAATATCTGGACGGAGACAATCTGCGCCGTGTCATACAGTTTCTGCACAAGCCCGACGAAGCGTCGGAAGCGGTGCGCGTGCTGGCGAGCCAACAGGCGGTGGAACCCATCAATGTCTGGGTACGGCAGCGTTTGGAATCGGCACTGGATATTCGCTCCTTGCTGGAAAGGAAAAAGGTGGCGGTGCTGTTGCAACCCATCGAGGATTTCTACGGTGAAACACTGGCCTTCGAGGCACTGGGGCGCCTGAGTACTCAGGGGCGGGAACTGAGCGTGGGCCTGTTTATCGACCAGTTGCTGGAACTGGGCCTGATGGAGCGGTTCGACCGCATCATGCTGGATGCCATCGCGCAAGAGGGTGATACCCTGCGGGAAACTACCCGGCGGCTGTTCATCAATGCTTCATCCGTCAGCATTGCCTCGGATGACTATGTCGCCGCCTTGTTGCAGTGCTGTGCCGGGCCCTTGCAAGGCATTGAGGTGGTGCTGGAGCTGACCGAGCAGGCCATGCTGCGGGAGTCGGAACGCATACGCCAGTTGCACGAACAACACGGGCTGGTTTTCGCCATCGATGATTTCGGTGCCGGTTACTCGTCGTTGAGCATGGTGATCGATCTGGCGGAACTGGGGGCCGTCTCCTGGCTGAAAATCGATGGTTCGCTCACCCGGCGGCTGGAGCAGAACAAGCCGGGTTCAGAACGGCTGTTTACCATCATCCAGCAGATGGCCGATGCGGTGAACCTGTCCACGGTGGTGGAATGGATTGAATCCGAGCTGGCATTCAACCGCTTGCGCCTGCTGGGCATGGACGCCGGTCAGGGCTTTTATCTGGGCAAGCCCGAGACGGTGGAGAAATGGGCGATCCGCCAGCGCCTGCTTGCCCGTTGAGGGAAGCAGACACTGGCAGCCAGCGAAGAAATAACTTGATACCCTGCAATCAGGCACTGGCCTGATACAGGTGTACATCCTGCTGCGGGTAGGGAATGCTGATGCCCTGTTCGTCGAAGGTCAGCTTGATCTTCTCCAGCAGATCGGCGCGTACCGGCCAGTAATCCGCCGACTTCACCCAGGGACGAACATTGAAGTTGACGCTGGAATCGGCCAGTTCTCCCAGTGCCACCGCCGGCGCGGGTTCATCGAGAATGCGGTCGTCTTGTGCCAGGATTTCTTCCAGCAGGGCCCTGGCCTTTTTCAAATCATCTTCGTAGCCAATGCCGATGACCAGGTCGATGCGGCGGGTCGGGCGGGCCGATACGTTGGTGATGGTACCGCCGTAGATCTGGCTGTTGGGAATGATGATTTCCCGGTTGTCGCCGGTTTTCATGATGGTGTTGAAGATGCCCACCTGTTCCACCACGCCGCTGACACCGGCGGCTTCGATGAAATCTCCCACCTTGAACGGGCGGAAGACGATCAGCATGACGCCGGAAGCGAAATTGGACAGCGAATCTTTCAGCGCCAGGCCCACGGCCAGGCCGGCGGCACCCAGTACGGCCAGCAGGGAGGTGGTGTCCACGCCCAGTTGATCCAGCGCGGCAATCACCACCACCGCCAGCAGCAGGGTACGGAGGATGTTGCCAAGAAATTGCACCAGCATTTCATCCATGCCGGTCTTGTGCATGAGCTTGCGGCTGATGTTGGTGATCATACCGGCCAGCCAGCGGCCCAGTAGGAAAATGATCAGGGCAACGGCCAGTTGAATGGCCCAGGGTATCAGTTGCTCGTTCAAAAAAGAGTTCCAGTCCAGGTTTTCCATGGTTCCCCCTGTTGGTCTTGATGGTGGGTTTTGTGCGCAGGATTACACGCACCTGTGCTATCTTGCATGGCAAGGCTTTTTTTACATTGAGATTTCGCAATGCACGCATTTGAGACCGTGATTTCAGTCCGCTGGGGCGACATGGATGCCCTGGGCCATGTGAACAACGCCTGTTATTTTCGCTACATGGAACAGGCGCGCATCGAGTGGCTGAAAGCCATTGGCGAGGATTTCAGCATGGAGAAGCAAGGCCCGATTCTGGCCACCGCCCAGTGCAACTACCTGAAACCGGTGACCTATCCGGCCAGCCTGCGGGTACAAGTGTCTGGTGAAAAACCCGGGCGCAGCAGTTTCGTGTTGCGATACCGGCTGTTGCTTGCAGACAGCGCCGAGGTTGTGGCCGAGGGAGAAACGGTGATTGTCTGGGTGGATTATCAGGCGCAACAATCCGTGCCCCTGCCTGAAAGCCTGCGCCAGCAGCTGGCCGTGAATTCGGAAACCCCAGGTTGACGCGGGCCGTATGCGCGGGCTGGCAGACAAAAAAGCCCCGGCAGGGCCGGGGCTCAAAGGGGAATCACCGCAACGGTGTTCCTGTCAGCGCTCGATCACGGGCAGGCCAATGGTCCAGCCGCGGGTCCAGTCGTCATTCTCGCCCGCAAAGGCACCCTTGAAGCGAACGGGGTCCAACCAGGGGTCGATCGGCTGGGCGGCATCGCTTTCATCCACGTTCAGCGCGGGAGAACCGGCTCGGGGCAGGTAGCCGTTCAGCATGGGGTCCTGATCGGCCACATTGCCGGGCTGGCTGGTGTACCAGCTGCTGACGGTGCCGGGGTCTTCGGCGTTGTCATCGAAGTTGCCGCCGGCGCAGTTGTAGACCAGGGAATTGGTCATCACCAGGTTGCCATCCGCAATGTTGTTGAAGGTGGCGGCATCATCCAGGTTGACGCATTCCTTGGGCATGCCGGTAATGACGAAACCATGGGCGTTGACTGCCGTGCCACGGCGGAAACGTACGCCTTCACCGTTGTTGCCGGGACCGATGATGGTGAAATTGGCCAGCTTGGGGAAGGCACGCGGAGTGGCGTCGTAGTTGTCTTCGTTGCTGTCGGCCTCGATGCCGTGATTGCCCAGCCCTTCATACTGGTAGACCAGCACATACTGGGCCTTGCCGTGGTAGCCAAAGCCCCAGTCGAAGCCGTCGTCTTCCTCGCCGGTGACTACCACATGGCGAAGCTGGGCGGCGCCACCGAAGTTTTCCACGCCGTCATCGGTGGAGCGGTGTACCTGGATGTAATCCAGCACGGTGCGGGCACCCACGCCCAGCAGGGTCAGGCCCTGAATTTCCTTGTCGGGCAGAATTTCCAGGCCGCTGTAGCGGATCTGCATATACTTGATGATGCCGCTGGAATCCTGATCATTGTTGCCACCGTAGGTGATTTCGGCCAGGGCCTCGTCCAGTGCCACGCAGGCACCGTTTTCCGTGGTGGCGTTAGGGTCGCCGGCGGAACAGTTATTGATGGTGGCGTTGCCGGCAATATAGACACCAGCCACTTCACCGGCTACAGGCGTGCTACCGGGATCCACATCCTTGACGGAGGTGATCACAATAGGGCTTAGACGCGAGCCCACGGCGTGGATGTTGGCATTGCGCTGGATGACCAGTACGGAGTCGGCATTGGCGGCCACGGTGGTGCCAGCGGCGATGGTCAGGGTGTTTTCCGTGCTGGTATCACCAATCTTCACCTTGCCGTTGGTCAGCCAGAGCACATTGTTGGCCCAGGTCATGTCCTGGGTGTAGGTGCCTTCCGCCACCTGGCAAACACCGGGTTGCAGAGCGGTACCGCCACCGGCTTCGCAGATGGGGGTGGTGGCCTCCATGGTGGTGGGCACGGGTTCCACATAGGGGCAGGCGCTGTTGCCAATGTTGCCGGCCACGGCGGACTGGGCGTGGAAGGTGATGTCAAAGCTGCCCAGGCTGGCGTAGTCGCCTTCACCCTGACCAGTGAGCTTGATGGTGTTGCAGTCTTCGAAAACCAGGGTGGCACTGCCGGCGGTGGCTGCCGCCGGCGCGCTGCTGCCGGCCACATCGGTACCGGTGGAGACCACCAGCGGCACTTCATAGGTGTTCATGCCGGGCACGGGCAGGAAGTTGGTGGCCAGCCACAGGGGTTCGCCATTCTCGTTGTTGGTGTAGAAGGCAAAATAGCCGATCTTGCCGGTACGGAAGGTTTTCGGGTCGTTGACCGGTGCGTCGATGAAGCTCAGCTGGGCACCGATGCCGTCCTGCGGCGTGCCGCTGTTGCTCGGAATCCAGACGGCCGGAAAGGACGGGTCGGGCGTGGTGGCGGCGGCAGGCAGGGAAACGCCCATGGCCACGGCCAGCGCCAGGCTGGAAAGGGTCAGTTTTTTCATGGATTGTGTGCTCCTGAACGAGGTGGTTGTTAAAACTGGAAGCAGGTTAAGCGGGCTTTGTTACATCGGGATGAAGATGTCTTTGCCGTTTTGTGAACACGCCATGACGGTGGCCTGAAGTACGGGGTTGTGCCAGGCGGTTGCAGGTGGTGGGATTGCCACCGGTAACCACATGGAAGCGTGTGCGAATGGTATGCGCGGCTAGAAGCTGTAACGCAGTGTGGCGGACAGGCTGCGGCCCTTGTGGTAACTGCGGGTGATGGCCGGGCCCTGCAGAGTGTCCACGGCCGGGTCCAGCAGGTTGCCCAGTTTCATTTTCAGCAGCCAGTCGCCCCATTGCTGCCGCCAGATGAAATCCAGCTGATGGAAGGGCTGTTCGTAGATGTCCGGCTTGCCGGCCACGCCCACGGAGGTGATGCGTTCACCGTAGCTGTTGTAGACCAGGCTGAAATGCCGGTGTGCGGCCTCGTCGTCGTAGAGTAGTTGCACATTGGCCGTCCAGGGCGACTGGCCCTGCAATGGGCGGGACTGGTTGGTCTGTGCCTGCGCGGTGCCGGCGGCCAGATGGATTTGCGAGTCGATCAGGGCCACATTGACGCTGAGGGTGGTCTTTTCCAGCAGGCCGTGCCATGCAGCCGGTGCCCAGCGTTTCAGCGGCTCCAGGCCGGTGCGCCCTTCCAGTTCCACGCCACGGTTGTCGGCGGAATCGGCATTGGCCAGCGTCAGCAGCAGATTCTCGCCGGGCAGCAGGATGGTTTCGATGGGCTGGTCGAAACGCTTGCTGAACCAGGCCAGCGACAGGTTGCTGAAGCCGGTGGGGTACCATTCCCAGCGCAGATCGAGATTGCGGATACTGGTGGGTTGCAGGTTCGGGTTGCCGATGGTGTCCACATCGGTGACCGGATCGCGGAAGGGTGTGTCGGACAGTTCGCGAAAATCCGGTCGTGCCAGGGTCTTGCCGTAACTGGCCCGCAGTTGCATGTTGTCACGCAGGCTCCAGGTCAAGGCCGCCGCCGGCAGCCGGTCGCGGGTATTCAGTCGTGCTTCCACGGCCTGGGCGTTGTCGATGAAACGCGGCTGGTTGGTGACCCGCTGGAAGTTGTTCTCGATACGCAGGCCGAGGGTGGCGCGCCAGTGTTTCCAGAGCCTGAAATCCAGTTCTGCGAAACGGGTCTGGATGCGCTGACTGGCGGTGTAGGCGTCGGAGGTCTGGGTGTTTTCGCTGAGGGTGAAATAGCCGGGGGCGATGGTATCGTCGGTCAGCAGGTTGTCCAGTTCCTGGTTCAGATCCAGTTCGCGCAGGCCCTGGCGGCCCAGCAGGTACTTGAAACGGCGGATGGCGGCATCGCGGGTTCGTCGGGTATAGCGCAGGCCGAAGCTCAGTTCGCCCTGATCCAGCGGGCCGAGGGCGAAGGGCAGCCGCAGCGTGGCCTGGGCGTCCTCGGTGTCGTCACGCAGGGTGGAGAAGCGCAAGGCATTGCTGTCGCCGAAGGTGGACAGGCCGAATTCACCGGTGCCATCAATGTCGTCATAGCGGTATTCCCGCTCCCCCGGTGCCAGCCGGCGGGCGCGGGCGCGGGTGTATTGCCACTCCAGCCGCGGGAAGCGTTCCTCGTGGCCGGGTTGCAGGGCCACCAGTGGCAGGGTGCTGGTGAGCTGGTGTGCGAGCAGGTCTTCTTCTTCCCACAGCAGGAAAGTGCGGCGGATTTCGGATTCCGAACCCAGACTGCGGTTGTTGCCCTGGGTGATGCGGGCCTCGTCGGTGGTCTGGCGCAGGTAGAGGCCGGTGTAGTTCATGGCCCAGCCCAGCTCGCTGTTGGCGCCGGCGGCCACAAAGGCGTGTTCGCGGATGCTGCGCTGGTTGTCCTGTACGCGATTGTCCTTGCGCAGCGTGAGCTGGATGGCCTCGTTGTCATCCAGGCTGGCGGCATATTCCCGGCGAATCTCGTCGCTGTGGTCCCATTGCTGGCTGTAGCCGGCGCCCAGCCGGAAACCGCTGGCCCAGTGGCCGCTTTCCCAGTGCTTGCCCAGAGCCAGCCCGAGGCCCAGATCCGGGGGCAGGGTGCGGTTCTGCAACCCCCAGTCCGGGTTCAGTTGCCGGCCCAACTGCTGGATTTCCTCGGGGCTGAAACCCACGGGATTGAAACGGGTGGCTTCCTGCAGGCGTGTATCGGCCAGCGCATCGGCCACTTCACCGGGCATGGCGCGATGGCTGTTGTCGAAACCGGTCCAGTCGCGGGCACCGGCCAGGGCGAAAGCGCCGCTTTCACCGGTAGTCAGCGTGTTGAAACCGGTTTTCAGGCTGAGGTAGTAGAAATCCTGGTCCGGCACCCCGCGGGTGCGCAGGTCCACCGTGCCACCGCCGAATTCTCCTGGCATGTTGGCAGAAAAGGATTTTTGTACCGACAGGCTCTGGATGATGGCGGTGGGAAACAAATCCAGCGGGATCACCCGGCGGGTGGGGTCGGGGCCGGGAATAACCGCGCCGTTGAGCAGGGTGCTGGAATAGCGTTCGCCCATGCCGCGTACATAGATGAAACGCCCGTCCACCAGGGTTAGGCCGGTCACCCGCTTGAGCGCACCGGCGGCATCGGAATCCCCACTGGCGGCAATTTGCTCCGCGCCGAGAATGTCGCTGACCGACGCGGCGTTCTTGCGCTCATCCAGCACCGCTGCCAGCGAGCCCTCGATGTGGGGTTGCAGTACCACGAATTCTTCCAGCTCCACCCCGGCTGGGCTGAGCTGGAAGTTTTTCTCGGTTCGAACGCCCGCGCCCAGTTCCAGCTGGCCGGTGGTCTGGGTGGCATAGCGCGGGTGGAGCAGGGAGATGGCATATTCACCATGGGGCAGTTCGATACGATAACGGCCCTGGGCATCGGTCAGCAATTCCTTTGTCGTGCCGCTGATGAAGATGTGCACGCCGGCCAGGGGCTTGCCGTCTGCGGCGGAGATTACCCGACCGAACAAGATTGCGGGCTTGCCCTGTGCCGCGGATTGCGGGACTGCCTGCGTGCTGCCGGGGTTATGCGGTTTTCTGGCGGAGCTGAGCCGGTCCAGCCTTGCGGGGCGTGCATCGTCGTACCGGTTGGCGATCAGGCGCAGTTTCTCGCCGGCTACGGTCTGGAAGCTCCAGTGCTGTGAACCGATGTGCAGTGCATGCTTGCCGGCAGGCAGGGCCAGGTGCAGCGCGCCATCGCCATTGAGCCGGTGGGTTTGCGTATCCACGCGCACCTCGCCCGCGGCGGCGGGCAGATCGTTGTGGAAAACATAGAGATCCACCTGACTGTCGGCCGCCTGCGCCGAGAGGCAGGTCAGCAGCAGGGTGAACAAAATGGTGGTCAGCGGTTTCATGCTTATCCGATACATTGCCAGGCCTTGTCCGCGCATTCACTGGCGGCCTTGCGCAGGGCGGCTGCCTTGCGGAACAGGTCCGGATTCTTGATGAATTGCAGATGCTTTTCCATGCGCTGGAACCGGCCCATGCGAAAAGCGGCATAGGCCAGGGTGTAGCGCAGGTTTTCATCGTCCAGCAGCCGCAGCCGTTCCAGTTGTGCTTCACTGTTGAGCAACTTGTCGAATTGTTCCAGTTGCAGATAGAGCGCCATGCGCTGGCGGGTCTTGACCACTTCATCGGTGATCTGGCTGCTCAGTCGCAGGGCCTGATGCAGGCGGCCGGCGCGCCGGTAGAGCTCGGTGGTTTCCGCCAGCAGGGCCTGATCCCGGGTGCCGCTGTTCAGCCATTGCCGGTAGAGCAGGTCGGCGGCGGCTACCGGGTGGCCGGCATCCATCCAGGTCCGTGCCAGCAGACGGGTGATGCGGCTGTCATCGGGCTGGGCAAGACGCGCCTGTTCCAGCAGTTGCAGCGCCAGCGAATAATGGTGGCTCAATCGCAGGGCATTGGCGATGGCCAGCCAGTCTTCGCGCTTGCCCAGCCCTTGCTGAATGAAGGTCTGGCCTTTTTCCGCCGCCTGTGCGTAGAGTTTCAGTTCCAGCAGCAGGTCGATTTGCTGGCGGTAGAGCATGGCTTCCTGCGGAAACTGTTGCAGCGCCTGTTGCAGGCTCTTCCAGGCGGCCTGTTGCTGGCCCAGTTGCCATTGGCTGCGGATTTTCAGCAGATGCAGCCCCGGCAGCCGTTGTAACAGGGGGCCGCTTTGTTCCACTTCGTCGATGACAGCGTCATGGCGTTGCAGTGCCCAGGCAATGCGGGCCAGATGCACATGCAGGTTGGGGTTTTTATTGCCCAGTTGCACGGCCTGTTGCAGGGCGTCCCAGGCCTTGGGCCAGATCTGCCGGGCCTTGTAGGCCAGCCCCAGCAGGGTGTAGTAGCGTGCCGCATCCAGTTGCTTCTTATCCAGTTTTTGCAGGGTTTCCGCGCTTTGCAGTACATCCAGAGCGCGTTCGGGATGCTGGTCGCTGAGCATGAGCGCGGCCAGGGCCAGTGGGTCGGTCGTTTCAGCTGTCGGTTTGCCCCACACCGGCAGGCTGGCCAGCAGCAGGGCGGCAAGGAGAATGCGCGTGTTCATGTTCAGTCCAGTGCGAATCGGATTTTCTGCCGTGCCCAGATCTTGACCGGCACGCCCTGATAGCGGGCCGGCGAGAATTGCCAGCCCATGATGCCGGCGCGGGCGACTTCGTCGAACAGGCCCGGCGGCTGGGCTTCCAGCACACGCGCCTGTTCCACTTGCCCCTGGGTGTCGATGAGAATGGAGAGCACCACATAACCTTCCTGCCCGCGGGCACGAGCTTGTGCCGGGTAAGGCATGGCGCGACGGCGGATGGGGCGGGGTGGCTCATCCACGGTTTCATCAGTCATCACCAGGTTTTCACCCTTCTCCAGCAGCTGGTCGTCGAATTGCCCCAACGCATCGGGATCGAAGGCCGGCAGGCCAAAATTCATGCCGGAAAGCAGGTTGGCCATGGGTGCCAGTGGCGTGGGTGCCAGGTCACGCCGTGCCTTGGGCTTGGGCCGGGGCTTGGGCTTGGGTGCCGGTGGAGGCGCGGCCTTGCGCACCACTTCGATGCGACTGACCAGGTCGTCCTTGCGCTGGTTGACCAGGGTGGCGTAGCGGTTGATCAACAACAGGGTGACAAAGACCAGGGCGGAACCCGTGATCATGCCCAGCACCCCCGCGATACGCTGGCCCATCAACCGGCTCCTGCTTCCTGCTCGGTGGCTACGCCCACATCCGAAGCACCGGCCAGCCGGGCCTGATCCACCACTTCCACCAGCCGTTCGGCCGGTACCTTGCCATCGGTGACCACCAGCACGCTGGGGTTGGCCTGATTCTTCAGTCGTTCACGCAGGCGGCTTTGAATGACCCAGACGCGTACGGGTTCACCGTCCAGGTACACCTGCCCCTGGGCATCAATGAACAGACGGATGGCCTTGGTGGATGCCATGCCCGCCGATTGTGCTCCCGGGCGGTTGATGTCCACTTTCATGTCCTTGACGAAAGTGGTGCTGACCATGAAGAAGATCAGCAGGATGAACACCATGTCGATCAGCGGCGAGATGTCGATTTGTTGTTCGGTGGGTTGTGGATCGCGACAGCGCATGGTTTCAGGCTCCTGTTTCCGGGGGGCGCTGGCTCAGCAGCAGATCCTTGATCTGGGCCAGTTCCATTCGCAGGCGTTGTTCCTGCTTGTCGAGAAAACCCTTGACGATCAGGCCGGGAATGGCCACGGCCAGGCCCATCTGGGTGGTGAACAACGCCTGGGAGATACCACCGGCAATACCGCCGGACTGGGTGAACAGCGCCATGTCCGCCAGTGAGTCAAAGGTTTCGATCATGCCGCTGACCGTACCCAGCAGGCCCATCAGTGGAGCCGAGACCACGATGGCGGTGATGGTGGGCCGGTAACGGCGAATCTGCCGTTCCAGTTCGGACAGACGGTCATCCAGATACCGGCGTAGTTCCGGTTTGCCGGTCTGGAGGACTTCCAGTGCCTGCACAATGGCCTGGTGGATGATCCCCGAGCGCTTGCGGGTCTTGCCGTGCTGGTGACGGTGGATCAGCTCTCGCACGCTGCGGTGGCTGCCGCGGCGCAGCAGCCAGGCGCGGCTGCCGATGGCGTACCACAGCACCAGGGTGCTGAGTGCCAGCGGTGGCATCACCATGCCTCCCGCCTGCCAGTAGCTGGACAGTTCGCTGAGTAGCGTGTTCATGGCTTCAGGCGGCCTTGGCCTGGCCAGACAGGCCTGGTGGTTCATCCGGTGCGGGTTTCCGGGTCAGCAGGTAATCCTGATACAGGTTCATCACTTTCAGCGCGGCCCGTTCGGTATCGGTCTTGATGTTGTCCGCCCAGCTGGACAGCAGGTTGCCGGCGATCAGGGCGGGAATGGCCACCACCAGGCCGATTTCCGTGGTGATCAGGGCGATGGAAATGCCGCTGGACAGCAGTTTCGGGTCGCCGGTGCCGAACTCGGTGATGATGTCGAAGGTAGAGATCATGCCGGTCACCGTACCCAGCAGGCCCAGCAGCGGTGCCACAGCGGCCACCACCATGATGGGCGTGGCAAAGCGGTTGAGGAACACCGATTCATGCAGGATGGCCTCGGAAATGATGTCTTCCAGATGTTCGCGGTCACGGTCCAGATTGCGCAGGGTGGCCAGAATGACCCGGCAGATGGCGCTGTTGGAGTGCTTGCACTGTGCCATGGCGGCTTCCACCTGGCCCTGGCGGACCTTTTCGCCAATGGAACGGGCCACCCGGCTGATGCTGGCACTGGCGCGGTAGAGGAAGAAGATGCGCAGCACGACCAGCAGCAGCGCCAGCAGCCCCAGAATGACGATAACCCAGGCGATGACCCCGCCATCTTCGATGATCTGGTGAATACTTTTTTCGCCCTGTTCTTCCACCGCGTGCCGGGTGGATTCATACAGATACAGGGGCAGGGACTGCATGGGCGCGGCGTTGCCGGCCCGAGCGGCCTCGATCAGGGCACGGGCCTTGTCCGCATCGCTTTCGGGCCAGATTTTCAGTTGGCCATCGCCGGCGGGCACCAGTGTGCCGGCACCCTGGGCGCTGGCACCCACGCTGGCAATGCTGCCGATACGAAGGATCTCCCCTTCGCTGCGGGTGCCGTTGGCGAGAAAGAACGGGCCGGTTTCCAGACGAACCTGGCTCTGCTTTCGCAGCAGCTGGTGCATTTGTGCCAGTAGTTGCCGGGCTTTTTCGTTGGCGGGCAGTTCTTCCGCCAGTTGTGGCGGGGCACCGGCATCTTTCAGGGTGGTGACCGCCTGTTCGAGCGTGGCTTCGAAACCGGCCTTGCGGTTGCCTCCCGCCTCCACCCGCTGTTGCAGGGTCAGCTGCTCGTGGTTGAGTTTTTCCAGCCGGGTCTGGCCACGCAGGTTGGCCTGTTCCAGTCGGGCCAGACGTTTCTCCTGTTGTTGCAGTTCCCGCGCCTGTTGCGCTTCGGTTTCAGCCAGGTCCTGCTGTAATTGTTTTTTCTGGGCCTCCAGAAAGGCAAACTCGCGTTGAAAAGCCTGAATCAGGCTTTCCTGCTGGTCTGCCGATGGTTTGGCGACCTCGTTGGTGGCCAGTTGTGGGGCCGGTTGTGCGTGGGCCGTGGCCACGACCAGCCAGGCAATGAAGACGGCGGACAGGCACTTGTCGAAAATGGGGCGGATCAGGTTCATGGCTGTGCTCGCTGGGTTTGAGTCAGGGGAATGGCCGCAGCCGGCAATGGGAACAAGCCCTGGCGAATCTGTTTCTGCAGGCTGTCAAACAGTTGCGCCACCTGCTCCCGGGAGGTCGCATCGTTCAGCAGGACAAAACGCCATGCCCCATTGCTGCTGGGCTTGGCGTAGCCGAAGCGCTGGTCTTCGGTGCGAAAGAACAGCATCACACCACCCAGGCGGGCCACGTCCACCAGCACCTGTTCGCCGTTCAGGTCGATGGTCTGGCTGTGCAGGGCGTTTTCGTGCAGCAGTCGCATTTCGTCTTCCTGAAAGGCCCAGAGCCGTTGCAGGGCGGACCAGGCATCCAGTGCCTGCGCGTTCAGCTTGTGCTCGATTTCATCCAGGCTTTGCAGGCGTTCCTGTTGCTTGAAGGGCAGGCCGGCACGAATGCGTTGCCGGGACTGCTGTAACGCCTCCAGCACCACCGGCTCCAGCGCTTGTGCGTCCATGCCGCTTTTGTCCAGCCCGGTCTGCAGCTGGCCGATTTCCTTCTCCAGACGCTGGATTTCGCTGTCTTGCCGGCGGTTGCGGTTTTCCAGGTCACCGGCCTGCGCCAGCAGGCTGGCCATGCGGGCCTTGTGTTCCTGTCGTTTCTGATCCAGATCCGCCTGCATGCGGTCCACTTCCGCGCGCAGGGTGATCAGTTTTTGGCCGAGCTGTTCCACTTCCGCAGCCGGTACGTTCAGGCCGACAAGGAGGAAAACGCAAACAAGCAATACACGCATGATGAAAAGCCGTTCGTTGAAAAACCGTCATGCTAGAAAGCCTTTGTTACCACGGGATGAATGCTATATTGCGAAATGATGACAGCGGCCGGTGCTGGTGCAGGAATGCCGGGCGTGTATGATGGATTGGATGGGTAACGAAGGGTTTGCAGGCAGGTGGATTATTATCGATTGCTCGGCCTGAACCGGCATGCGTCAACGGAGGAGATTCGTCGGCAGTATCGCCGTCTGCTCAAGCGCTATCATCCGGATACCGGCGGGGCGCAGGCGTCGGTGGAGATGCTGGCGCAGGTGCGCCAGGCCTGGGCGGTGCTGGGCAATCCCCAGCGACGGCAGCAATATGATCGCAGCCTGCGCCAGCCGGTGCCCAGCTCGCAGACACGCTCCCAAACCGGGTCAGCACCCACAAGCCGGCCCGAAGCGGCTTCCCCCTGGAACACGCCTCCGGCTGGTGGCCGTCAGGGCCCGGGCTTCCAGCAATTGTTTCGCAAGGTATTTCGTGAACGCTATCAGCAACAAGCACCGGCCCGGGCCGTGGATGGCAAGGATATCCAGGTGCGGGTGGAGGTGGATCTGGAAACCGCCTTTCGCGGCGGGCGGCAGCAGATTCGCCTGCCGGCGGATGTGCATCACCCGCAAAGACAGGTGGTGGAAGTGGATCTGCCCGCCGGCGTGCGTCATGAACAGGTACTGCGTTTTCCGGCGCTGGGCTTTCCCGGTGTAGCCGGTGGCAAGAGCGGGGATTTGCTGGTCAAGGTCGGCATTCGCCCGCATCCGCGCATGCAGATCGAGGGCAAGGATGTGCTCTATCACATGCCCCTGTGGCCCTGGGATCTGATGTTGGGCACGGAAGTGGAATTCGAGGCACTGGGAGAGCGGCTCAAGGTGCGGGTGCCCGCGGGTACGGCACCCAGAACGCGCCTGCGGCTGCACGGCAAGGGGTTTGGCCCCGCGCCCCGGGGGGATCTGCTGGTGATCGTGGATGTGGATACCCCCGAGCCGGACAGCCAAAAAAAACGCCAGCTGTTGCAGGAGCTGGCGCGGTTGTACGGCAGGCGGGACTGAAGGGGGGTCAGCCGCCCATGACCTCGCTCATCACGCTTTGCAGTTCCTTGGCGTTGACCGGCTTGGTCAGATAGGCCTTGGCGCCCTGGCGCATGCCCCAGACGCGGTCGGTTTCCTGATCCTTGGTAGTGACCAGAATGACCGGGATATGGCTGGTTTCGCTGTCGCGGCTGATGGAGCGGGTGGCCTGAAAGCCGTTCAGGTCGGGCATGACCACATCCATGAGGATCAGATCCGGCTGGTCGGATTTGGCCCTTTCCACGCCTTCGGCACCGTTTTCGGCCGTGATGACATCATGGCCAATGCCTTCCACCATGGTCTTGAGCGTATGCAGCTGGGTTGGCGAGTCATCGACAATCAGGACTGTGGCCATGCGTTATCCTCACTTCATCTGGATGAATATCTGTATCATTCTATAGTGAAAAAAAGAAAAAATCTGCATGCAGATTTCCACTGATCCCGCAGATTGTGCCACTGGTCGGTGAGCCGACCTGAAAATCCGTGTGTTGACCGACGGCAAACCTGGGGGCATGGTCTGTAAAATATAGCGCGGAGGACTTGACCGGGCCGCACGGGTTGAGTACGATTCGCCGCCTCGGGTGATTAGCTCAGCGGGAGAGCACTACCTTCACACGGTAGGGGTCGCTGGTTCAATCCCAGCATCACCCACCAGATTCCAGGGGCCGCCATCGCGGCCCCTTTTGCTTTCTGGCATTTGGTTCAGTTTTCGTCCAGCATGTGCTCGAAGGGTTCGGGCTTGTGAATGCCGTAGC